>JAXDDP010000025.1:0-5343 GCA_034676785.1 Anaerolineae bacterium
GCCTAATAGTGACTGACCACCTTCGTCCCCACCGGTGTCCAGTTATAGAACCACTCTGCGTCGGGCAGTGAGAGGTTGACACAGCCGTGGCTCATCGGGGTCCCGAAGTTGTTGTGCCAGTAGGCCCCGTGAATGGCGTACCCGCCATAGAAGTACATCGTGTGTGGGACGTTGGGCAGATAGTAGCCCGGTCCGCTCATCGGCGTGTAACGATACTTGACGTAGACGCTAAACGTCCCCACCACAGTTGGCGTACCGGGCAGTCCCGTGGAGACAATCGCCGAGTAGACCGGCGTCTGCCCTGCGTATGCCGTGATCCGCTGCTGCGACAGGTTGATGTCAATCCACTTCTCGCCACTTCCACCCGGGTTCGGTACCGGGGTGGGCTGCGTCACGGGCGGTTGGCTAGGCGTCGTGCCACTGCCCGGAATGGTAAGCCGCTGGCCTACGTAGATGATGTCTGAGGTTAACCCGTTGGCCGCACGCAGTGCGCTGACGGTTGTACCATAGGTGCGCGCAATGCTGAATAGCGTATTCCCTCGTTGGACGACGTGCGTTCCGCCGGTGGAAGGTGTGCTGGGCGGAGGGGTCGGATCGGTCGGGGGCGGCGTCTGCCCGCCCGGGATGGTGAGCCGCTGGCCCACATAGACCCACGAGTTCCAGTACATGCCATTCATCGAGGCCAGTTGGCTGACAGTAACACCGTATCGGGCTGCGATGTTCATCAACGTGTCGCCGCGCTGGACAACGTAGGTGCTCCCACTGGGCAGGGGCTGCGGAGCAGCGCTCCCGCCAGGGATGACCAGGCGCTGCCCGGCGTAGAGCCAGGAGTTCCAGCCCAGGCCATTAGCCGACGCAAGCTGGCTCACCGTGAGCCCATAGCGTGCGGCAATGCGGGTGAGTGAGTCACCGGCCTGGACGATATAGGTCGTATCAGCCAATGGCGCTGCGGCTATGGGCTGCCGGACGACCGCCGTCAGCGCAAGTACGAGGACACAGAGGAGGGCGAAACGCCACCGGTTCATGCGTGCATTCTCCTTTCGTTACCCATCGATGCAACTTCCCTAGCATGAGCATTCTAACACGCTGAACGCACAAATGAGTTGCAAATGGGTTACATTTCCGAAGAGGTATGCGACGCGACACACACTCCCAGTTTGGCTTGTTCCCCAGCCGGGCGGACGACAGCGTAGGGGGAAGAACCGACCGTCAGGAGCGCCGCCGCAGGAATGCGGCGATCCCCAGAAGTACCGCGGCGCCTTGGAGCACAAAGGCCAATAGGAGCGGCCAGTCTCTGGAGCCCGGCTCAGAAGCCGCAGGGACGTCGGTGGGCAACGGGGTCCATGTCGCATAGATGATGGGGTCCCCCACCTCCTCATCCACGACCGGCGCTGTCTGCGTGGGCACGCCACCCTCAACGGGCGGCGTTACCGGCTCTCCACCCTCGGTTTCGGGCGAAACAGGTGTGAGACTGATGTCAGGTTGCGTCGCTGGTGTGCCTACCGGAAGATCGATAAACGGTGTCGGGGGTGCTGGGGATTCACCCACGTTCACCACCTGGATGATATCTTCCGCGACGGCGGTCCGGTTGGCGCCATCACGGAACTCGACGTAGACCGCATACTCGCCCGGTTCCTCGCCCGCCAGTAACCATGGCAGGAGCTCCTCCCAAGGTTGCCATTCCACCCCATCGAAGTTCGGGCTGTTGCTTACCCGCACCTCAATCGCCCGACCAATCTGCATGCCATCACCCAGTGGTTCAGCATTCTCGTTGGTCAGCCGAAGCGCGACTGCGGGTGACTCGGTCGTCTCAGCGCCGTCATTGATGAAGACCGGCAAGACACCGGCCCGAGCGCCGAGCGTGACAACGAAATAGCGCACACCGTTGTCGTCAGCATAGCCCACACCCGCCTCGCGATACCTGGCATCGCTCAGAATCGCCCATTCGGGGTTGCTATAAAACCAGGTGACCGCGTCTGCAGCGCTACCCAGACCCGTCCAAAGCACCTCGTCAACCACCAAGCCGTTGTCCCATGCGTTGTAGCGCGCCTCACGGATGCGCTGCTGGTAACTTGAGCCGTCTGAACCTGTGTGCGTGACCAGGCCGATTGCGACGAGATCGTCCGCATGGCGCTGTGCAGCGGCGTTCAGCAACGTGGAGCTGCCCAGGGGCGCGAGTCCCTCCCGGAGTCTAAGCTGGTTGATGAGCGTGAAAAGCTCTCCTCGAGCGTCGGCCTGAGCAATAGCCGGGGTTGGCAGGATCACGCCGAGCAGAGTGACGCCGGCGAGCAGCGTCAGCCATCGCTTGAAGCGGTAAAACACTCGTCCGTGCACTTTCTCGCTCATCTGCTTAGTTGTCCCGCCTGCCCGCGCTCTCCCACAGCTCCCGCATTACGCCCAGGAGCTCCGGGCTGGCCGCCATGAGCGGATCGGGCTGGTAAGGCGTCCACTCCCCTCCAGACAGCGTGGATACGGCACCCCCCGCCTCACGTACCAATAACCCGCCGGCAGCTTGGTCCCATGGCTTCATCGTCACGTTGAAATAGGCGTCAACCCACCCGGCAGCGATGTAGGCCATGTTGAGTGCAGCAGACCCTGACGCACGCAGCGTCCTTCCCTGGATCAGCAGGCGACCGATGTATCCCAGCGTCTGCTGCCGAAGGTCAGCGATTTTGGGTGTGTCAGCAGAGAGGATCGCGGAGGTCAACTCCTTGATGCCCGAGACATGGATCGGCACACCGTTCAGTGTTGCGCCACCCCCAGCCCAGGCGGCGAACACTTGCCCACGGAGCGCATCGGCGATCACACCAACAACCGGTTGTCCATCCACCACCGCGGCAATCGAGGTGCAGAAGTTGGGATTATCGCGCGAGAAGTTCGTCGTGCCATCGATAGGGTCTATTAGCCAACGAGTGACGGGATTCCTGCCCCCCCCATCGCTGGCCCCGGCTTCCTCCGACGTCAAGGCATGGTCCGGGAAGGCTGCACGCAGTCGCTCCAAGATGATCGACTCAGCGGCAAGGTCGGCATCCGTGACAATGTCGCGGTAGCCCTTGCTCTGCACTGCGTGAGTCGTCCGCCAGACACGGCGTAGATAGTCACCAGCGGCGCTAGCTGCGTCCAGAGCGACGTCAAGCCAGGACTCGTAGGGCGTCATGGACCCGAAGTTCCCGTAGGCTCAGGTGTGGCAGGCAGTCGGAAGTCAACGCCTGTGTTGCATGCCGTGACGGCGGTGTCCACATAAGCAACGGCATCTGCCTCCGGGTTCTGCAGCGCAAGCAAGCCGCGCAGCAGAGAAGCTCGACACGTGATCCGGTTCGTGGCCTGTGGCCACGCTACCCATGTGCCCTGATCGGCGGCATCCAGAGCCAACGTCCAGAGCTCGGCCCTTAGCGCGCCGGGTGGCGTTTGTTCAGCCGCCTCGAGCTCCGCCCCGATGACAGATCGGCGGATTGGCAGGTACCGGGTCATGGTGCCCCAAGTGCGCTGCGCTTCCGAAGAGAGAAACCATGCCATCGCCTGAAGGGCTGCTTCCTGTCGCGCAGCGTCCGGAGCCGTGACCATGAGGCCTGGCCCATACCAGAGCGTGAGACCCGGGCCGTCTGGGCCGGGTATTGGATTGATCGCCAGATCGAAGTTGCGCCCGTTGAGGATGGCTCGCTCAATCTGCAGCAAGCTCTCGCTGGACTCAACGATCATCGCCATCGAACTCCTGCCCAGCTGCGCGATCCCTACCTCCCGGTCCTCGTAGGCTAGCCCGCAGTTGCCGCTCAGCACTGTCTTGAGCAAGGCCGCAGCCTCATGTCCAGGGGCATCCGAAAACGCGTAGTACCCATCAGCGCCCGCAATCTGCGAACCGCTCGCGGCGAGGAACGCCAGGAAGATGCTGGACCGCGCCGGCATCCCCACACCGACCTGTCCACGGGTCGGATCGGTAGCCGCACAGACAGTGCGCCGGAAATCCTCCCAGGTCGCCTCTGCAGCATCGTAACCCAAATCGCCCAACCATTCGCTGTTCGAATAGGACAGATAGGTGGCCAGACCCAAAGGGAGCGCCTGCGGAACCCCGTTCGACTGGTAGAGTGCCCCTGCCATGGGCAGGAAGTCAGCCCAGGATTTCTGGATCTCGGCTGACTGTGCAGGAACCGCCCCTACCATTCCAAGCGCAACATAGGCCGCAAGGTCAGCAGACCACAATGTGATGAGATCAGGGCGATGATCCGGCGCAATCTGCAGCTTCTCGAGGAGGTTATCCTGAAACTCGGTGACAAGGACCAGGTGCCATGGATTCTCGGCGTTGAACTGGTCGGTCAGGACCTCAAGCGCCGTGGCCTCTTGACCTGTGAGGGTATGCCAGAGAACGAGGATCTGACGCTCCTGGTCGGGAGCCGTGTCACAGCCACCGGCGAGTGCAGTGAGCAGAGCCAGCACGGCAACTAAGCCAGCCCACCGGCGAACACGGGCCAGGGCGCCATTCTTTAGGATACCGTTGACCGTCATACACCTATTCCTGGGAACTACGGATCTGAGCCATCGAGCTGGGACTTAACTGGACTTTGCGCCGGAGCGCCTGGCGGATCAAGCCGATTTCCTCGACACCCAGGAGGCGCATCAACGCAAAATAGATGAGTGCCCCACTGACCGTGGCAGCACCAATGCGCATAAGGTAGCCCAGTGATCCTGAAGGAACCAGAGGTTCGAGGGAGCGGAGGATACCGAGCATCGGTATGACCATGGCCAGCGAAGCCCCCAGCGCGATCAGCGTTGTGTGCCCGACGCGGTAGGGACGAAGGTTACCCACCTTGCGGGTGAATAACAAGAGCATCAGCAGCGCATGGGCCATCAGTTTGAGCGAGTTGGCCAGAATGAGTTCCCACAGGCGTGGCTCGTGGAACCGGAGGGGGAGCAACGCGATGATCACATAGAAGATCACAGTCCCAACTCCCACCAGTGCCGGGGTCCAGGTGTCCTTCCGTGCGTAGAAGGCGAAGATCAGGGGCTGGTCGAGTGCCGCAAAGACGAGGCCCAAGATCGAGAAACGCAAGACCTGAGCTGTTGCCAGGGTGTCTGCCCGCATGAACTCACCACGCTGGAGTGCAACCGCCACCAGGGGCTCTGCCATCACGAGGAGTCCGACCGCAGCCGGCAGAACCAGAATGAGCACGAGCCGCAGCCCCTGCGCCAGGGTGGCACGAAATGACGTCTCATCATCAGCGGCGGCATAGCGCGACAGCGTCGGCAGAATGGCAACCGAGACGGCGGTGACGACGAGCCCCAGAGGAAACTGGATCAATGTGGCGGCGTATTTCATCCAGGCAATGCCGCTGGGGCCCGTCCGCGAGG
>JAXDDP010000028.1:0-8895 GCA_034676785.1 Anaerolineae bacterium
CGGAGAGTTCCTCGGCAGCCTGTTGTCCACTGACCCGTCCAACAAGCACGCCACCGGCAAAGGCCATACCGGCCACGGCGCCAATCAGAACTAGCACACCCACGATAATCAACGCATTTTTCATCACGCGCACCTCAAGCACAAACAGTAGCATCAATGCCCGTGTGAGTTGCCGACCCCGGGCCTAGACACAGGAGCACTATACAACGGTCTATTCTAGCACACAGAAGCGCGGCATCAAGGTTGAGGCGAGACCGCTCGGCCAGTTGGGTATAGCCATGGCAGCCTAACGCTCGAGCGTAGTCGAGCCAGCCGCCAATCTGGCGCCGAGGTAGCGGTTTGGGCCCGAGGCGCGACCTCCGTATCCAGCCGCTGTGTAACACGCACCTATCAAGCAATGCCGCTACGAGCCCTGTTCGCAGCGGCGGCGCTACGAACTCGGCGAAGCCTGCGACCAGACCTCCGGGGGGTCCCAAGAACCCTTGGACGAACTTCCGACTATATATATTATGTAAACAATGGCGCCCTGGCCGACGTGAGGTCCCACATAGGCCGAGGCTTCTTGCCACGCGCCTTCAGATTCACTTCGTCCTGCAGTCTCTAGCGTCGCGAAGCACCGCTGACAGGAGCCAGTTAGCCCGATGAACGCCGATCCATAGACCGGTCGCTCGTCACAACGTCTTGAGAACATTTGTTCTATTAAAGCGAATGCTCACGGGCACGGAGAGGCACTTGCTTGAGGTAACAGCATTGACCAGAGGCGCTGGTCTGCTGCAGGCTACAGTTTGCTAGCCTTGGCTTGCTTGGCGTTCTTGGATACTCGGCGGAGGGAGGCGTTGCCCTGCTGCGAACTGGCGGGTGTTCCGCGCTCGAGTCGCTCTGGTGATGACGTTGGCGCAGCCAGCATCCTCAGTTCCTCTTCTGCCTTGGCAATCGCGCGCTGTTGGTGTTCCAGCCCGTCCGCCCATACCTTTAGTTCTCGTTCGCGGATGTCCAGCTCCACCTTCTGCTCTTTGAGCGAGGCCAGCTCCGCATCGAGTTCTATGTGGCGGCGAGCCAGCGATACACGGTCTTGCCAGAGCATCACAAAGTACAGAACCGCAAACAGGAAGAGCACAGCCCCGGCGGTGAAAACGATCGCTTCAAACATCGTCTATGCCTGGGCCGTTGAACCGAGCGACCGCATAGGATAGAGAGATCCATCGCGGAAGCCACGCTCTCGGTAGTACTCCCGCGTCCCGACCGCGGCAATCACCGCTAGTTCCCCATAACCCGCCGCCAGAGCTCGATCGCCAGCGATCTCCAGCAGTCGCGTGCCAAGTCCCCGGTGCTGAGCTCCCTCACGGCGCGTTCCCAGCTCTTGAGCCGGCCCATAGACGTGGAGTTCTCTGATCATTGCAGCCTCCCGGATCTCAGGGATCGGGATCACGTCTCTCGGCCTGTCCGGGAGGGACAAACGTAGGAAGGCCGCCAGGTCGCCGGCAGGGGTCACATACTGCAGGAATTCCTCGCGCGTCGTGTCGGTATCATAAGTCACGATGTCGAGCAACAGGTCGCTGATCTCAAGTTGGCCCTTGCTGCGCACCTCGCGACAGCGGATGCAACTGCAGGTGGCGCCCATGTCATCCATACGCCGCTGCACGATCTGCCTGAGGTTGCTCTTTGTGGTGCCTGCGACTATGTAGCCGGCAGGGATGTCTCGCATGACGCGGTTGATGCGACAATAGGGTTCTGTTCTCTGCTTGCACCTGATCAGCAGGTCGACGAGGTCCGCCTCTTCGTAGGGCTGATATGTGCCCTGCTCCCACAACGTATAGAGATCGGTGTCGCGCAACAACGCTGTTGGGTAGATCTTCATCTCATCGGGCCGAATGGCGGGATCATCGAAGATTCTGGCGAAGTCTGCATAGTCCGAATCAGGCGTCGCACCGTAGAGGTTGGGCATCCAGTGTAGGACGATCTTGAACCCTGCGAGGCGCAGGAGGCCTATGGCGCGTCGCGTATCAGCGACGGTGTGACCACGTCGGTTCAGATCCAGGATCCGGTCATCGAGGCTCTGTACGCCGAGCTGGACTTTCGTCACGCCTTGCTGTCTGAGGCGCAGCAGCTCTTCAGGCGTGATACAGTCGGGACGAGTCTCCACAACGAGCCCAACGTTTCGGTGTGGCGCACTTGAGTTCTGGTCAAGCGCTTGTTGCAGCGTGTCCGAGTCGCGCTCGTTGAGCGCATCAAAACAGCGCAGTAGGAAGTGCGATCTGTAGGCTTCGGGGTACGCTGACCAGGTACCCCCGAGGATGAGGAGCTCAACCTTGTCCGTGGCATGGCCGATCGCGTCGAGCGCTTGGATGCGTGTGGACGTCTGCAGATAGGGATCGTAGTTGTTCTGTAGCGCTCGGAGAACGCCCGGTTCTCCGTCCAGGTAGCTCTTGGGTGCACCAGTCTGGTCAGGACAGAAGATGCACTCTCCCGGGCACGGGAATGGCTCAGTCAGGACTGCAACTGGTGCGACTCCTGACACAGTGCGAACAGGCCGGCTACGTAGGTGTCGTTCGAGAACGGGATCGGATGGCATCTCACCTGACGCGACGAGCTCGCGATACGCGCCGAGAAGTTGTGACTTCGCGTAGGTCCCCTCATCATGTCCGTAGCGCCTCAGCACAGCCATCAAGGCGGCGTCGCTGTCGGTGCTATCCCCTCCAGAAGCCGCCGAAAGGGACCGGGACAGCTCCTGAAGCGCGTGCAGTACGCGACGGCGCTCTGCACCGTCTGTCAGGTCAACCGACGTTGGCACCCCACCCTTCGCCATGGCAGTAGTATACCACAGCCGCATTCACCTTGTTTGCCGGCGCCCGTGCGCTACAATCCCACGTATGAGAGACGATGTCGCCACCTATCTGGTGGAACTCAACCAACGCTTCTATGATGGCTTTGCTGACGCATTCAGTGACTCGCGGGGGGCCACTGAACAGGGCATAGAGCGAATCCTTGGCATGATAGAGCCTGGACAGCGCGTCCTGGATCTGGGCTGCGGCCAGGCGCGTCTCGCTCTGCTGCTACCCGCGGCGTGCACCTATGTGGGGATCGACAATTCGCGGCAGATGCTACGCGTAGCGGCCGACCGGATCGCGGCTGCTGCAACTCATCCCACCACAACCCTGCTCCGACGTGACCTGACCAGGGACGACTGGGACAATGACCTCAGAGAAGGGTTCGACTGGGTGTTCCTCCGGGCGGCCCTCCAGCACATTCCCGGCTACGAGCGGCGCCTCGAAGTCGTTCGCCGTGCAGGTCGCGTGCGGACGTTGGACGGGCGCATCGTGCTAGCCAACTGGCAAATTCCGAGATCCGAGCGGTTGCGCCGCCGTGTCCTTCCCTGGTCGGCAGCCGGTCTCAGCGATGAGGATGTCGACAACGGAGATTATCTCGTGGGTTGGGCTCGCGGGGGATCAGGAATGCGCTACGTCCATGTGGTTGATGAGTCGGAAGTGGATCGTATGGCGGCTGAGTTGGAGTTTGTCGTCGCAGAGCGCTTCCTCGCTGATGGGCACTCCAACGACCTGACCTTCTACGCGATTCTTAGGTGAGCCTACTCCCACCTCGACTCCGGAGAGCCGCTGTTCTCCAGCACTGCGGCTACCGGTCACTAACCCTGTAGACTATCGAGAGCTCGTCCAGGTATGCTATCTCGAGCACTCCACTCGCCACCATCTGCGGGAACTTGTGCATTCCCTCTGGTGCCATGATGGCCTGCTCGTAGGGCGTCAGGATGACGTAGCGAACACCATATCGCTCCAGGATATCCTCAGCGAGAGTCGGGCTTTCGGTGTCGTAGAACATTCGGACGTCTTGCTGCCGTGCCTCGACAGTACCCGGAGGCATCACCATGCGCTGTTGGACTTGATGCCACCTCCAGCCCACGACTGCGGGCAGTCCTGTGTACACGCTTATCCGGTTGCCCCAGAAGTACTCAGCGTCAGCCTGGGCTTCGATGATCGTGGGACTGCCTTCAACACTGTCTTGAAGCCACCGTATGACCCTATAGTCCGCGAGGAGAGGAATGGCCATATCCCTCTCGTGCCGGATCGCATATGGCATATAGGCCATACCGTCCAGAGTTCGCGGTGCACTGGGCACCCAACGGTCGCGTACCTTGGCTGGTATGGCGAGCGCCGGATACAGCCCGGCGCAGATGAGGAGTACCGCCATGGCTACACTTGCAGCATCGAACCACCCCACCCTGAGCCCCAGGTCATTCACTGGCGCCGGTAACCCGCCTTCGGGCAAGGCGACCGCCGGTCCGGACGCCAGTTCCAGTGCCTGTTCGGGCCGCTGGGGCAGGCCAACTGTACTGGAGCCCAGGTGTGCCACAGGCCATCCCGCAAGGCGAGCGCAGTCTCCGTGGAAGATCCGTTCCACAAACACGGCGGCACACAGGCCGAGCAGCATCCAGATCTGAAGGTGGAACTTGAACACGGTGTTCATCCGGCCAAGGTCACCCTTCAGCACTGCCCCCTCGACCATCAGGCTCAGCGCCAGCGCCGTACCTACCCAGAACCACAGAACCCTGCGGCGTGTGGACTCTCCGGCTCCGACGACAATAGTGGCTGCGATGGTGCCCAGAGGAATGGCCAGCCAACTGATGTGGATGCCCAGGTAGCCGACGCCTGCTACCAGGGCGATCATCACCAACAGCGCCAGGGCAGCAAACTTCAACAGGGTATCCATAGCATCCGCTGGCCGACGGCGCCAGCGCCTTGTCAGGGCGATCACGGCGCCAGCGCTGAGCGGAAACAGAAACTGACCGTACATCCATAGGTAGATCGAAAGCGGAGTTCGACTGCCCTGCCATGCCTCAAACGCGGCATAGGCTCCACTGTAGTTCGCCGCATAGGGACGGAACAGCGCCTCGGCGAGTCCCAGCAAGAGCAGAGGCGGCACCAGAGCCAATGCCACACGCTTGAGCACAGTGGGCTCGCCATCCTGCGGATCATTACTTCGAGAGGCCAAGAGCCCAATCAGCCAACTCGCCGCCATCAGTGCCATATACGTTGGGTAGTCCCAGGTATTGGTTGCCCGCAGGGCGCCGCCTATCACACCTGCCAGCAAGATGCTCCAGCCAGGAGACGGCAGGAGACTACCCAGGCGGTGCTTCAGAGACGCCCAGCGGCCAAACGCAACAACCTGCGTCGCGCACCCGTGCGCCGAGCGCTGCGCGCGGGCTGTGCCCAAGGCCCACTGCAATGCGACGCCCAACGCTGCTTGCGTGAGGGGTAGCGCCATCATGTGAGCGTGGAGGTCCGCATAGAGAAAGGTGAAAGCCGGGAACTCGTTGATGGGCCCAACTTCCCCCTCGGCGGGCGGGATGATCCTTGTTGCGTCCCAATAGGACCATTCTGGACGAAACGGTAGGCGTGCACCCTGGATGATGACTTTCCAGAGTCCTGCGACAAGTGATGCGGCATCAGGGTAGCCCGGTATCAGGCTTTCGAATTGGATGTTGCCCACCTGGATCAAGCCGCTTACCAGGTACCGGAGGTTGCCCAGGTTCCCGAGGACCAAGACCAAGGCAACCCCCCACAGGCCGGCCCTCCTGCCCCTGAATCTGTTGCCCCCCGCCAGCGTGCTCGCCAGAGTGTACGCTCCAAGCCCGGTGAGGGCATAGAGCGTTGGTACGGCCAGATTGTAGGCGACGCTGGGCACCACGCCCAGGGCTTTTGTTAGGCTCGCCACGATGACGAACCCGAAGTAGTAATAGTTGAGTGTGCCGCCTGCGAACCAGGGATCATAGGGCGGGAACCAGGTGGACCGCAGGACAGCATTGAAGTACGCGAAGTCCATGGGCTTCTCGCCACCCATGGCAGGGTGCCACAGGTCAGGATTCGCCCAGCGGACGCCTACCCAGACCACATAAAGGCCAATGAATAGGGCATCCACGATAACGATCTCGCGCCATTGTGCCTTGATCTGTCTCCCTAGCCGATCCCGATGGCGGTACGCCCGCCACGCTGTGAGAGCCCCCATAACACCCAGCACCAGCCACAGCGATGCGCGTGTATAGGGAACGAGGTGCAGGCTTGCCAGTAGCCAGGAGCAGTACGACCAGGTGAGGAGGCCCACGATGCGGGCCAGTCCGTAACCACTCAGTCGCACAGCCGGCAAGAGGGCAGACAGCCAGGGATACGTCATCCAACCCATCAATGTGACCATGAGCGCCCAGAGCACGATGCCAAGACGCGGGAAACGATTCTGCAGTGCCGCCCAATCGAACAGCTTCGACCAGGTGCCGCCTGCCTCCTGCTCTGCTCGGAAGCGGGGCGACGCAATCAACGATTCGTCACCCCCGCCGTCGATGCGAGTGGCCTCACGGGGCGTCACGAACCGGACACTATCGGTCAGCGATCTCGGCAGAAGCAACTGAGCCTTGGCCCGCGAATACTGCGCTGTCTTCCTGAGGATCAAAACGGTCGGGTGATCGTAGACGCTGAACGCCTCTTCCGCAGGCGGCAGTGCAATGCTGCAGCTCCTCGCGTCACTCGTGGCAGCCTCTTGCAGGTCAAATGGGTTCTCCTGGTCCGGAAACTGGCACGGGCCCAGCGCGGGATAGGAGGCGAACTCTGCCTCAAGAGCGAACCCAAGGCTGCCGTCGAACAACGCTTCGTAGTACGCGGTTGTGAGGGGATAGCGCCCAGGAAGTCGGGGAATCGAAGCATAGAGGCGGTTGCTGGACAGCACGATGTAGTCGGCCTCATCGAGCCAGCTCAGCAGACTGATCCGCTTCTCAACCGAGTCAAGATCATAAAGGGCCAACTGCCCGTCAGAACTCGATCGCAGCCCCCGGTACCAGTTCCAGAACGGATCCTTGCCATCCACGCGCAATGGCAGTGGGTCATCCCAGTGCTCGTTGGCGATCACCGTTGTGTCGGGGGCTGCATCCGCTCCCTCTACGAGGCTGAGACGAAGCGCCACGGGCGTGTTAGCCTCCACACGAACGGGAGCATCGAACGCGAGTACAACCTCGACGGTGCCTCTATCCGGAAGGTAGACCTCCGACGTGGCTCGACTTCCGAGCAACTCGGCAACGAGCGTCCGGGTGCCTTCTTGACCGAGGCCATCGAGCTTCGGCAGGACAACTTCGCTGAAGGTGGACTCGCCCGCCAGAGTGATGCTCGTTTCGATGCGCATATCCTCAGATTTAGATAGGACCGAGCCCGGCTGCAGCGGAACGTGCTCGAGGCCCCCATCCATTGTTCGCAGCGTGATGGCAGTGGCGATATGCTCGTACATCCAGCGGGACGCCTGGATGCGCGTACTGGGCTGTCGGTAGATGGCGGTAAATGCAATGCACCAGGCCGCAGTAGCGGCCAGGACCCCGTATGGCAATGCGATGGCCAATGCCCGTCCGATGCGTGCCAGGTAACCCTTCGTGCCGCGGGTGCTCCACCCGCGGCGGGCCGCTTCGACGACCCACCATGCAGCCAGGAGCGCGAGTGCCGGGTAGATCGGCAGCAGATAGCGCATCGATTTGACCCACTGCGTTCCCTGGTAGAGAAAGTAAGCCGTAGCCCATACCCACGGCACGAGATGCGTCAAACGTCGCCTGTGGACCAAGTCCCAGCCGGCTGCGCCCCAACCAATCGTCGCCGCGAGCCCAAGGGGTATCCCCAGCCCCCAGGTGACCAGGTTTCGCCACGGGAACGCGATGGGCGTTCTCGCTGTCCACTGGTGCCCGAACGGGACATCCCGCTGGCCGCTCATCAGCTCCTGGACCTCTCGCATAGCCGCAATCCATTTCGGGTTGAGGTCAATGTCCAGAAATCCCGGGCCAGAGAAGGCGTAAGGTTGCATCACCCGGAGTGTCAACGCCGCGGCAAGTCCGGAAAGAGTCAGCGCTGCGACAGTCCGCCAGAGGCGCCTTCCCTCTACGGCAGGCGTCCTGCTCCGTGGCAGATCGCTGTACCGGTCCGAGATATGGGTGCTAGCCAGGGCGGCGCCGGTCAGCGCAACGATGCCGGCAAGAGGCCATGTGCTTGCCTTTGAGCTAACCGCCAGGCCCGTCGCGAGGCCAGCGGCCAACAAGAGTCGGAACCTGGCGCGACGAATGGCAAGCGCACAGAATAGCAGGGCCCAAAGGACGAAGGCTGTGGCGTAGCTGTCTACCACGAAGAAGTGTGAGTGCTGTACCGGGAGCACGGCCACGGCATAGAGAGCGCCAGCGAGAAGACCGATCAACCGGTCGTACAGCAGGCACCCCAACCAGATCAGCCCAACGAGTGTCACGAGGTCCATCGTAGCCGACAGGGCACGCCCCACGAGGTAGATCCCATCGTAGGCGAGCCAGCTCCCGGTGATGCCCGAGGCGAGAGCGACCCTCTCACACTGTGGTATCAGCGAACAGGCGCTTTCCAACCAGCCCGCAATTACCCGCGTGCTGAACAGGGGAAACGTGCCGTAGACGTAGGATCCGAAACCATCATAGTTCTGAGGGTTCAGTGGGGATGCGGAGGTATCCCAGTACGCAGCCAGACATTCCTGGAAGGTCTCGCAAGGCGCAGTGTCATTGCTGTCTGGGGTGTTCGAGATCACCTCGTTCGGGAACCGGACAGCACCGGCCACCATCGTGAGGTAGCGCTCATCGGGATGGAGATGCGTACCCGCATCCCAATCGATTCCCTGGAACCGCAAAAAAGCGGCTACAACGACCACGACGGAAACTAGAAGCAGAAACCACCCGGTCGCCAGGTTCAGAGTGCGCTGCGCCAAGGTGCGTCGCGCACCCGTGGCCTGCCAGCCGTCCAATCCGACACGTTCTTCGTGATATGCCATTCTGGGTTTCCGGTAGAGACGCCGCACAGCCCCTTAGCCGCGCAGACGCGTTCGCCCGTTGCGCGGACGGCT
>JAXDDP010000030.1:0-17364 GCA_034676785.1 Anaerolineae bacterium
CGCCAGGAAGGGAATGTGGCGACGCGCCGGGTGCAGCAGAACCGGCCGGACGATCAGCAGGATCGGCAGGAGGGTCATAACGACGAAGACGTCGCGCCAGATGGCCAACACGAGTGCTGGAATGGCATAAGTGACGGTCAGGTGGCGGATGAAGATCGCCGTCGTCGACAGGACCGCCGCTGCTCCGAGCGCTGCGGCATAGCCACGGGCAAGGTTGGGGGCAGTTATCTGGGACATAGGATGCCTGGCGAAGGAAGCTGTTTTCTGTGGGTCTGCAGAGTCGCGATGCTTTCTGCCGGCTGTCTAGTCCGACTCCCGCCCTATTGCGCTGGCACCAACCTGGGTAACCGGGAGCCAGAACTCGCAGTAGGGCTGGCCATCGGGGGAAGGGGGATAGACCTCCATCTCGGGCGCGAGGGCGTGGACGTAGCCTGAGGTGGGCAGCCACTCCATGAACGCGGTCATCTCAGCAGCGACAAGGGCCTCGGGTACCGGGCCATGGGCCTCAAAGACGGCCCAGCGGCAAGCCGGGACGGTGACCTGCTCGAGTTCGCCCGTGGCAGCGTCCGCGGGTACCTCGACCCCAATCAGGAAGGTGAACTCACGATGGGAGGGGTCGGCTTCCACCCGTGAGACCCCCAGGACGTGGGCCTGCGTTTGCGGACCCGGAGACATCGCTGTCAATGCCTGGAAGCGGTCGAACGTGCCGTCGGACTGGCACTGTGCCCAAAAGCGCCCAAACTGCTCGTTATCCGGGCCACCAATCCAGGTGCTGCGACCAGCAACCGTGAAGGCCGGTCGATCGACGATGCGGTACGGTACCACTATGGCAGATCCTTTCCATGGCTGGGGTATCGGTGAGAGTATACCACCGGCGAGATTTCACTGCTCGCGACTACGAGCCAACAGGCCGGGCAGGGTGAGTAGCCATGCCCGGCCTGAATCGCCGAAGAATCGGTACACCTTCTCAACGAACTGCGGCGGAAGGTGCCTCAGACGCCAGTATCAGTCCAGCCGAACTTGCACCTGGAAACCGCCGGGGACGGGTTCTTCGGAGACGACATACATATACCCCCCTCCGCATCCTGAATACATTGCGCCCGGATAGCGCGATCCGTAGTAGCGCCAGAGTCCCATCAGGTCGACCTTCACCGTGTGATGGTAGACCACGTCCGGCAGGATCGCTTCCCAGCAGAGCATGCACTCGTTCATCGATGCGCCGAGGGCATCCGCGTCCATGGCGACGATGGCGTCAAAGCAGTCCCTGCCGGACTGGCCCAGCCGCGCTATCCAGGATGGGTCGAGATTCTTCACACCCAGGGGATTGTACCCATCCGGGCGCTGGGCAACGGGGACCATCCAGATGACCTGCTCCAGCCAGCGCCCGACGGCAGGATCACGATTCGTCTCGATGTGTACCGGGAAGATACCGCCCTCGTGGGTGGCGTCATAGTCAAGCCGGTTGACGCCGGGGTAGAGCAAGCCAATCATGTCCTGTGATCCTGATGGCTCGGCCTGGCCCTTGTTTTCCTCTGCGTAGAGCGCCTTGACCAACGCCGCGGGATCATCATGGGGCAGGCCATCGGGCCACAGTCGAGCCGCGACGCGCCGCGTGCTCGTCCCCATTCCACAACGATCCATGAAGCGGGCCGTTGGGTGGATGGCGACCACGACCATCGAGCCGGGGGGTGTGGGGTTGAGCTGGGAGACGAAAGGCTGGTCGATCCAGCCACCCGCAAACGCCATCCGATAGGGGACAGCGCCGATGACGCTCTCCAGAGATGGGGCGGGAATGTGTGCGCTGCTTTTGGTCATCTGGCTCATGGGTTCCCTCCTGGCAGACTGTTGGAGCGGGTACAGATACCGTCGATGACGGACGCCGGCGTCATCGTGTGTACTCTGGCATCCGACGCCATTGTACCTTTCCTAGTGCGTTGATGGCATCCCGGTCTCGGCTGCCGGGGTGTAGATGCCCGCTTTGCGGTCGGCGTATTGCTGCTTGATCCAGGCGTAGGTGCGTTCCATTCCCACCCGCAGGGGGGTGTTCGGTTCCCAGTCGAGAACCTCGCGGATGAACGTGTTGTCGCTGTTGCGCCCCGCAACGCCTCGCGGGGCGGTCAGATCGTAGGTCCGGTCCATCTTGATCCCGGCTATGTCCTCGATCATGCTCACCAGATCGTTGATCGAGACCAGGTAGCTTGATCCCAGGTTGATCGGGGTAGCGGTCAGGCGCTCGCAGTGCATGATCATGTCGATACCCTTGGTACAGTCATCGATGTACATGAAGCTACGGGTCTGATGGCCATCGCCCCAGATCGTGATGGCATTGTCGCCGGTGTCCTGTGCCTCAACGACCTTGCGGGTAAGTGCTGCGGGTGCCTTCTCGCGACCGCCATCCCAGGTACCGTTGGGGCCATAGACATTGTGGAAGCGGGCGATGAAGGTCTTCATGCGCCGCTCAGCCCAGTACTCCTGGCAGAACATCTCCGAGAGCAGCTTCTCCCAGCCGTAACCGCGTTCGGCCATCGCCGGATAGGCGTCGGACTCCTTGAGCGCACGGACGTTGGGATCCTGTTGCAGGTCGGTGTTATAGGCGCAGGCCGAGGATGAGAAGAAGAAGCGTTCGGCACCGGCGCGGTAGGCGGCCTCGATCATATGGGTGTTGATGAGGACGCTGCGCAGGCACTCGACGCGGAAGCGCTCGATGAAGCCCATCCCGCCCATATCCGCGGCGAGATTGTAGACCTCGCGGGCGCCTTCGACTGCGCGGACGCAGTTGTCATACTCGCTCAGGTCCATTGACAAACTCTCTACGCCGGGTGTGCGCTGGTACCACTCGGGCAACGGCTTCTTGTCGATGGCGCGGATGCGCGTGAAGCCCTGGTCGTGGAAGTAGCGGGTCAGTGCGCCGGCGATGAAGCCACCAGCGCCGGCGATGACGATGAGATCGTCCTTGTTGAGGGTCGTTGCTGCAATCGGGTTGTTTTTCATTGTCTTATCCTCGTTCACTGTAACTTGATCTTGAGTGTGTAGGCAGTTTCGCAGGGCTTGGTCGCCGGAGCGCTCACAGTCAGGCCGCTGGCATCCTGTGACCAGGCGAGCGGTCCATTGCTTCCCAGGAGCTCGACGTTCACGACCTTGCCGGCGGCAGTTCCCAGGGAGCTCAGGTGCCAGCTCGTCTCCGGCCAGCCCAGGCAGATCGCGTAGAGCGCGTCACCTGTAGCGGTGAATCGCACGTCTGCGCTCGTGTAGGCTGTTCGCCTGGTGTCGGTAAAGTAGCCCTCGACGGCCTGGGTCGGGCCTTCCCCGAAGCGCGTCCAGGGACGCGTGCCGTAGATCGCTTCGCCATTGACCTTGAGCCAACGGCCGATATCGCGCAGCATCGCGACCTCGGGCTCCGGGATCGTGCCGTCGGGCCTGGGGCCGATGTTGAGCAACAATGCGCCGTTCTTGCTGACGATGTCCACCAGGTCGCCGATGATATCGCCCGCAGTCTTGTAGTCGTGGTTCGTGATGTAGCCCCAGGAGTTCTTGGAGACGGAGGTGTCGGTCTGCCAGAAGCGCGGATTGATCTCGCCGAGCTGTCCGCGCTCGATGTCGTAGACGGCAGTGTTCTCCGGGAAAGCCTCATACTTGTAGTTGACGGCGACGCCCTTGCCCCAGGCCTCTCCCTGGTTGTAGTAGTAGGCGGCGAACTTTTGCAGGTAGGGCTTGAAGACGGTCTGCTCGATCCACCAGTCGAACCAGATCAGTTGTGGCTGGTATTTGTCGATCAGCTCCTGCATCCTTGCCAGCCAATCGTCGAGGAACTCAGCGTGCGGACGTGGGGTCCAATCCTTGCTGCGCCAACCCTCCGCGGGGACCCGGGCCGGGCTAGGCTGTGCCGGTCCGTAGAAGTCGGCGTTTTCGGGATCTTGTACGTCAGAGTCGAAGGCCATCCCGCCGTTCATAAACCACCAGTGCTCGGCGCGGTGGCTCGACAGGCCGAAGACCATTCCCTTGTCACGGACGGCTTTCGCGAGATCGCCGATCAGGTCACGTTTCGGTCCCATCTTCGCGGCACACCACTTCGAAAGTGCCGTGTCGTACATCGCGAAGCCGTCGTGATGCTCGGCGACGGGGACGACGAATTTGGCGCCAGCTTCGCGGAAGAGCTCGGCCCACGCATCAGGGTCGTAGGCCTCGGCCTTGAACATGGGGATGAAGTCCTTGTAGCCGAACTCGGACTGCGGCCCGTAGGTCTCGATGTGGTGTTGGAACTCCGGGCGATCCTGCAGGTACATATTGCGAGGATACCACTCATTGCCGAAGGCCGGCACCGAGTAGACTCCCCAGTGGATGAAGATACCGAATTTGGCGTCGACATACCAGTCCGGTACTCTGTACTGTGCTAGCGATTCCCACGTCGGTCGGTACTTGCCCATGCTCTTCTCTCCTTTGAACTTGGTTGGACTTCAGCCCCGTCTGGTCTGCAGGCCCGCGGGGTTTCTGATGCCTGTCGCCGTGCTATTACGGGCCCTTGCGGAGCAATCCGGTCCCCTGCAAGGGTGAACCCTGCATGTTCATCATGCTGGGGGCGGACCGCTCGAGCGGCGCACGATCAGCCGGGTAGGGAGCACGATGTGCTCCGGATCGTCTCCCGCCTCGCCCAGGATACGGGTGACAAGTTGCTGCGTGGCCCGTTGTCCCATTTCGTAGGCAGGTTGCGCTGCAACGGTCAGAATGGGATTCACCACCAAGGTCAGCGGGAGGTCGTCGAAGGCGACCAGGGAGATATCATCTGGCACGTGCAGTGAAGCTCCCTCGAGTGCCTTCAGTGCGCCGATGGCAATGAAGTTATTCACGGCAAAGAGCGCTGTCACGCTGGGCTGCACGGCCAACGCCTCGATCGCCATAGCGTAGCCCGCTTCCTGGGTGAACTCGCGGTAGAACACCAGGCTCTCATCTTTCTGGATGCCAGCCTCAATCAGTGCCCGCGAATAGCCCGTGACACGATCGCGCGCCGTCGAGACGCTGCGTGCCCCACTCAGAACGGCGATCCGCCGATGTCCCAGGTCGATAAGGTGCTTGACCAGCCCATAGGCCCCCCCCTCGGAGTCGCAGCGCACGACATCGACAGTGCTTGGCACCCGCCGGTCGAGCACCACGACCGGCACATCGTGCGCCTGGATGTAGTCCGCCGATGCCGCCGTGCTGCGGGCTGGCACCAGCAGGACGCCATCCACCTGCTTCTGAAGGAGTACGCGCACGTACTGGTCTTGCTTGGCTTCGGACTCATCTGTGTTACAGAGGATCACGTTGTAGCCTTGGGCCTGCGCGGCATCTTCGACCCCGCGCGCGACGGTGGTCCAGAAGGGATTGGTGATGTCGGTCAGGACCAGGCCGAGCGTGTGGGTTCGTTTAGTGCGCAGGCCACCGGCAAGACGGTTGGGCACGTATCCCAGGGCTGCAATCGACGCCTCGACCCGGCTGCGGGTCTCGGCGCTGACGTAGCCAGAGCTGTTTACGACGCGGGAGACCGTCACGGGAGCAACGCCGGCGTGCCGGGCGACGTCTTGAATGGTGGGCACTCGAGTTCGCTTTCCTGGGCTGTATGGAATCGATTCCATAATACCGCAGGCGGCCCATGATGTCAAGGGGCAGCGGCTCGTTAGCGTGATGCATCCTTTGGCTTGCCGGTGGGCGTGGTTGGGACTACAGTATAGGAAGCGAATCACGGGGGGAGGGGAGCGGCTATGTTCCGGATCATCAATATCGGAGTGCTCAGCCAGAACAAGTTCTGGGGGGAGACCAAGCGGATGCGCGAGGACATCAGTGCAACGTGCACCCTGCTCGAGGTGGGTGGGCACAGGCTGATCGTTGATCCCTCGCCACGGCGCGAGGCACTTGAGAAACTGCTGTTCGATCGTGCGGGGCTACGTCCTGACGAGATTGACATGGTCTATGTCACGCACTGGCACGGCGATCATCTCTTCGGGCTCCGGCTCTTCGAGAATGCAACGTGGCTCATGGAGGAGGCTGGCATCGCGGAGTGGCGTGAGTCGGCCCCCGAGTACCGCTATCTTGCTGATCGTTTCGTGCCGGCTGAAGGCGCGTTGCCGGACGGGGTTGATCTTCTATCAGCGCCTGGTCACACTCTTACCCTGGCAGCACTCAAACTCGACACGCCTTGGGGCTGTTTGGTCGTTGCCGGCGACGCGGTGATGAACCGTGAGTTTCTCGCCGCTGAGGAGGGCTATCACAACTCAGTAGACTTCGAACTGGCAGCCGACACGATCCGCCGCATCAAGGCCGTGGCCGATTTGGTGATCCCAGGGCACGACAATGTTGTGTTGAACCGCCGGGGGCTGGGTTGATACCGACCGTACGTTTCGGGAGAACCGGGCTCGAGGTCACACGAATCGCCCTGGGCGGGTATCCCTTCGGTGGTGTGAATCGGGCGCGCGACTGGGATCCCTTCACGCCAGCAGGCCGTGTGCAGGCGATCGCGACAGTGCATGCGGCGATCGACGCTGGCATCACCATGGTAGACACGGCACCGGGATACGGCGAGGGCAATAGTGAGTCGATCATCGGGGAAGCTCTGCAGGGTCGCCGCGATCGGGTGACGCTGGCCACCAAAGTCGCTTACGGTGGGACTGCCCGCGACGTACGGCAAAGCATTGAGGCGTCCCTGGAGAGGTTGAGGACGGACGTTATTGACGTCATCCAGTTCCACGGGGGGATGTACACGCCTGCTGAGGTCCGGCACATCTTGGAGGAGGGCCCTCTGGATGCGCTCGTGGCTATGCGAGACGAGGGCAAGGTCCGATTCCTGGGATTCACGGTCGAGGAGCCGTGGACCGCGCAGCCGTTAGTAGCCTCTGGGGCCTTCGATGTGATGCAGGTGCGCTACAACATGATCTACCAGGCAGCTGCACTTCACGCATTGCCCCAAGCCACAGCCGCTGATCTGGGTGTTTCCGTGATGCGGCCTATGACGTCAGGCATCTTTCAGCGCTTGGCAAGCTATCTGGCTCCAGAGTGGCAACAAGCCCATGATCTCTATGCCGCCTGCCTCAGTTTCGTGCTCTCGGACAGTCGCGTCCACGTGGCGAATGTGGGGATGCGCTGGCCTGATGAGGTGGCGAGGAACTTGGCACTGGCTTCTGAGATGTCCCCTGCGTTCGACATGGCCGACTTGCCAAGGATGACAGCCCACGTATACCAGACCGATGACGAAATGGCGGGAATGCAAGGCTAGGATAGCCGCTGGTTCTGCTGCCTCCTACCGAGACACCGGAACGACTGACGTCGCACCTACGAACCCGAACATCGTCGGAGCCAAGCATTGGCCTGTCGCGCGACCCTATAGTAGTCCGGGCGCGGTCCGGAACCGCACCATTCAAGGAGTTGGCGTCTATGAAAACCGTTGGAGTTGTCGCGTTGCGTGTCTTGCGTTATCTGGGCGTTTCGCTTCTCATTGCGCTAGGTCTCTTTGTGCTGGTAAGCTTGTCTTGCCTCGTGTGGGGGCCGTGCACGAACACGACCTATAGCGAGCGGATGTTCTGGGTGGGCCTTGCGGCCCTGCTGACGGGGGCGCCGGGCGTCGTAGCATTCCTCAGTACCAACCAGGGCTACTACAGCAGCCCGTTCACGGCGGGGCAGGATGCCAAGGTGGCGCACACCATCATCCAGGATGGTCGTAAGTCCATGGACAGGCGAACGGCCTACATCTGGCGGGCGCTCACCGTAGGCGCTTTCGGCATTGCATTGTCAGCGCTGATCGACGTTCTGGGGAAGGGCTGACGTCCATCAGCCAGAGGAGCCAGTCCTTGACCGATTCATGGCCCGTGATCGAGTCCGATATCGCCATTCTGCGTGGCCTCTTTTCGAGGAAGCGCGAGATGGCGCGAGATCCTGTGATGGCGGAGCGCCGCCGACTCTGGCTGCGCCATGCGGCGCTGGATGGTGAGCGTCCGATGATCCTGGCTGAGACGTGTGGCGTGCTTGATGAGCTCGTGCCCCTTTCGACCCTGCACTGCCAGGCGCCGTGGGCCCGCGAGATGGAGCGTAGCTTGCGCGAGTTGGTTTTCCGCTATGAGCACGTCCGGGATGACTACGTGGTTGAGCCGTGGATCCAGTACGGGTGGGCTGTGTCCATCGGTGAGTTCGGCGTGGCACCAGAGCTCGTGCGCGGCGCCAATGAGGGCAGGCTGGGTAGCTACACCTGGGACCCGCCGATCAAAGACCTGGACGCCGACTTTGCGAAGCTGGCTTTTCGAGAGCTCAGTGTCGACCGCGACAGGACTGTCGCCTGGGGCAGGTTTCTGGAGACGCACTTCGGCGACATCCTGCCCGTGCGGCTACGGGCTGGGTATTGGTGGACCACGGGCCTGACCTGGTCGGCGATCAACCTCATTGGTCTTGAAGGGCTGATGATGGCGATGTATGATAATCCCAAGGGCTTGCATCGCCTGATGGCGTTTCTGCGCGATGATTTTCTGAGGCTGTTGGATTGGTTCGAGAGCGAGGGGGTACTGTCGCTCAACAACGAGAACGACTACGTGGGGTCGGGGAGCCAGGGATGGACGGAGGCTCTGCCGCAGGCGCGGTACCATAGGGATGGTGTTGTACGCGTAGAGGATCTCTGGGGGCTTTCGGAGTCACAGGAGACGGTCGGCGTCTCACCCCGGATGTTCGAGACGTTCATCTTTCCCTATCAACTCCCCATCATCAGCCGTTTTGGTCTGAGCTACTACGGTTGTTGTGAGCCAGTGCACAATCGCTGGCACGTCATCGAGCGCATTTCGAATTTGCGTCGGGTCTCGATCTCACCCTGGTGTGATGAAGCCTTTATGGCCAAGGCGCTGGGACGCGACATCATCTACTGTCGCAAGCCGAATCCGGCCATGATCAGCACGGGGCACTTCGACGAGGACGCGATCCGCGACGACATTCGCACGACGCTCCGGGCAGCGGCTGAGTGCAATGTGGAGTTCGCGATGAAGGACGTGCACACGTTGCACAACGAGCCAATGCGACTGGGGCGGTGGGTTGACCTGGCCCGTGAGGTGATTCATGAGTTTGGGTATGGGTAATGGATTGCCTTGCGCCCTGGCGTGAGGTGGTTCTCTGATCTAGGAAAGGGGGTTGGATCGATGGATAGGCGAAAACTGGGCAAGACCGGTGAGATGCTGAGTATTGTTGGCTTTGGTGGCATCCTGGTAATGAACGAGACCACCGAGAACTCAGCGGCGTTCGTGGCCGAAGCGGTGAACCAATGGGGTGTCAACTACTTCGACGTTGCGCCTTCGTATGGCAACGCGGAGGAGATGCTTGGACCGGCGCTCGAGCCGTACCGCAAGGACGTTTTCCTGGCGTGCAAGTCGGGCAAGCGCGATGCCGTTGGTGCCGAGGAGGAGCTTCACACATCGCTCAAGCGCATGCGCACGGATCACTTTGACGTCTACCAGCTTCACGCTGTCACGACCCTGGCGGAGGTCGATCAGATTTTCGGTGCTGGGGGCGCGATGGAGACCTTCCTGAGGGCACGTGAACAGGGCAAGGTCCGTTTCTTGGGTTTTTCGGCGCACTCCGAGGAGGCCGCTCTCGCGCTAATGGACCGTTTTGACTTTGATACGATCCTCTTCCCCTTCAACTGGTCATCCTGGTTGAAGGAGGGCTTCGGTCCTGCAGTGATGGCGCGCGCCGTCGAAAAGCAGATGGGCGTCTTCGCACTGAAGACGTTGGCCAAGCGCGCCTGGGCCGAGGGCGAAGCGCGCGATTGGAGCAAGACCTGGTACAAGCCCGTGGAGAGCTACGATGAGGCCCGGCTGGCTGCGCGGTTCACGCTCTCGCAGCCCGTGACCGCCAGTGTGAGCCCGGGACACATCGAGCTCTTCCGCTGGCTGTGCCAGGCCGCCGAGGAACTCCAGCCGATAACGGATGCGGAGCTGGCGACATTGCGTACGTGGGCGGCGGATCTCAAGACGATCTTCCCGCAGAAATAGGCCGTGGTGATTCAGGGCAAGGCCCCCTTCTTCACAAGGAGAAGGGGGCTTTTCAGTGAAAACACTACGCCGTCGACCTAACGGGTCACCAGAGGGAGATAGACGCGGTTGTCACCCGGGGCGACGGCCGGTGTGGCCGAAGCGACGGCTTGGGTCGCGTTGCCGTGGACGTCCACAGCGCGGACTGTGACGAACCCAACGGGCGCGCCGCCGCTCCAGGTATCGTAGTCAAACGACCAGCTCCCGCTGGAGAGTGTCGCATCCTGGTACGTAAGCCCGCCATCGAGGCTGATCTGCACTTGTGCGACCCCGGACCCATCCGTGGCCGAACCTGCCGCCGCATTCAGGCTCTCCGTAATGACGATGATTGGGCCGACGGTATCGAGCGCCACGGTGACCGGCGTACTGGGCGAGCCCACATTGCCGGCGGCATCGATGGCGCGAACCACGACCTCCAGGATCTCGCCGTCAGCACCGCCAGCTTGAACTGGGAAGGCCCAGTCGATCACTGCCGCTTGCTGTGCAACGCCTTGAGCCGTGAAGAGTTGTACGGACCCGCCGCCCAGGATGATCGCCCGTCTGAAGGGTCCACGGTTCAGGCTGACCTCGACGGCGCGCAGCCGGCCTGAGCTATCCGTGGCGGTCCCTCGTAGTGTGCTCGTTGCTTGTGTCACGATCGGCGTCGGCGACACCTGGGCCGTGGGCGCTGTGTCATCTGTCTGCACCGTCACCGATGTGGTCGAGGTCAGCCCATTGGGCGCGACGACCTGGAGCTGCCAGATCGCGTTATAGCTTGAAGGCAGCGTGGCGGAGACGCTCGACACCGCGCCAAGAGCTCCCAGCGCTTCCCAGCCATTGCCACGATTGATGCTCACCTGCTGCTTGCATGTCAGGACACTGCTGCCGAGATCCGTAAAGATGGGTAGCTTGACCAAGCCGGGCATGGCGAAGATCGTCGTGCCGGGTACCGCGAATCCCACCTGCGCCACGCTACGGTCGATGGTGTAGCTCGCCGTTGCAGGTGGCTGGGGAGCGAGCGGTAATCCCTGATACGCGAGCGTCGCTGTCACGGGTGCCGTGAAGAGGCCCACGCCGGTTGGCGCCAGCGCCTTGACCACGAAAGCAACGGACTGGGTCTCCTCGGCTCCCACATCGATTGAGACTACCCATTCACGCCCGTCCGAGGGACAGCTGACACAGACCGCACCGCTATCCAGGCTTGCGAACGCCAGGAGGGGCTGGGATGCGCTCCCCAGCGTCACCGTCATACGGTGGTTGTCATAGGGAAGGATGTCCGGGTTGGTGATTGCTACGACGAGCTTCGCCTGCTCGCCAGGATTGAGTTGGGTTGCCTGCCCCGGGTTGATGCTCACCAGCGGCGCGATCCGTTGGACCGGGAGGTCGGAGGCCACGGTCGGATAGTTGCTGCGGAGCGAATCCCAACGGATAGCGTCCGTGAAGGTGATTGAGCCCGTCAGCACCTTGTCGGAAGAGGTCCGTGCGCCTGCGGGGATCACGGCTGTGACACCGCCCGCGGTAGCTACGTAGGCGAGCAACGAGACCGGGTTGGTCCCGAGTGCGCCGATCTCTCCGCGACTGAAGGCGATTTCAGTGCCCTCGGCCGTTGCGGCATAGGACACCGGCGTCGCGCGGGTAACCCAGCCCGACAGCGTGTGCTCGAAGAGCGTCGCTGTAGCGTGGTCGTGCACCACCAGAGCGAAATCAGCGGAGAACGGCAGGGCATGTGTGGGCTCGCTGCCGGGCAGCGCCGTGCCAAGTGACGCGGTCGAACCGCCAGCCTTGGTGTCAAGGTAGATCACCAGGCGCTCCTCCGGGGTCCAGTCGCTGCCGGTGAAGCCCAGATAGAGCCAAGCGGCATCCCACGTCGCCAGTAAGAGCGCTGGCTTGGCAGCCGCATAGGGGTCGTAGCTTGTTGCCATGCCCTCGGTGTACTCGGCGCCGTAGAAGTCGAGTGTGCCATCGGGCAGGATAGCAGAGGGTGTGCGCGTCCGGTTCACCCCATAGGGACCATCGTGCACGACCTGCTCGTTGCCGGAACTGTCGACGACACGCACGTGGGCGTACCACGCACCCGGCGCATCGAGGGCGCGGGAGACCTGGTTCGCGCCAACAGGTGTTGTCGGAACAGTGTCACTCACCCGGTCGATCGAGGCATACCTCGTGATAGGGCCGCCCAGGTCCGCGACCGCAGGCCAGGTGATCACAAGCGTCGGCGTGATGTTCGTGCTCCAGGACTCGGTCGGCAGATTCGCGAGCAGCGCTGGCGCCGCGACCAACGTGTCGGTAGTAACGGTGCGCGCGACGTGGGCGATGTTGCCCAGACCGTCGCGTGCTACGGCGCGGAAGGTGATCGTGCGGAGATCACTGCGGGCGATATTGGTTTCGCTTGACCAGCCGCCGGGGCTTTCAGCAAGCAGCGGCATCCGTGTCCACCGCTCCCCATCGAAGATGCGTAGCGACTGGATCGGCGCGGTACCCGTGACGCTGCCGGTCATCCTGACACGCAGGAAGCCCTCACGGAACAGGGCTGGTGCATCGAGCGCGCCAGCCAGCGTTGCGATCGCCTCCACGTTTCGGTTGACGAACGTCGTACCCACGTACCAGGACTCGAGGGGTAGACGGTTGCCGGCCCGATCGGTGGCGCGGGCGTAAATGCGGTAGTCGCCGTCGCTCGCAAAGGTCAGCGGGACGCTGAAGGTCGTGATTGCCGCACCCCCGCTATCCAGGGATGCGGTCTGCCACACAGTGGGGACCGTCTCGGTGATCGGCTTCCACGGCTCAGTGATCGGGCCGACCAGGCCTACCTCGACGCGACTGATGCCTGAGGGCATGAGTGAAGGAGACTTGCCATTGAAGAGCAGTGCGGCGTTCGCACCCGGCATGCCTAGCAGCACGTCGCGGATGGCGTCACCGTTCACATCGCCACTGCTCAGGTAAGCTCCGGCCTCGAAGGACGCCCTTGAGCTGAAGATGGCGTAGGTCACCAGGTCGGGCGACTGGTCGCGCTGCCAACGGACTCTACCGCTTAGTACAATGCCCACGCCCCCCAGCGGGCCGGCGCCGCCGAACGCGAAGTCGTCCTTGCCGTCGCGATCCAGGTCACCCATCGGCGCCAGTCCCAGTCCCAACGGAGGGTAGGTGCTTGCATCGCCGGGCTCGAGGAACGAGAGATCAGCGCCGGTGACCAAGCTGAGTGGTGAGTCGAACGGTTGCTCCGGCGGGCGCCCGAACAGGACGAACACGCGGGAGAAGCGGGCTAGTGGATCCCCGATGAGCATATCGCGGAAGCCATCGCCGTTCACGTCTCCAGCAGGCGCCACGGTTTGTTGTTGGCCTTCGGCCTGGAGCGTGGCAATGGCGTAGTCCGAGGCCGACGCTGCCACAGGTAGGGCGTCCTTGGGTCTGCCGCCGATCAGCCATACTACGCCATCACCGGCAAGCGACACGTCTGAGAGCCCATCACCGTCGGTGTCGCCCAAGCCGGCGAGGTTGGGCAGCTGTGGTGAGGGGCATCCGGCGCGACAATCACGTCCGGAAAGGACCGATTGCACCGGGGGAACGCCACGCTCACGGCCCAGGTAGAGGTACAGTACCTCACTGCCGATGCCGTTTGTTGCGGCGCCGACCAGGAGGTCGGTCAGACCGTCGCCATCGATGTCACCGGCGCTGGCGACGGCACCACCGAAGGCGATGGTGCGGCTCACGCTAAGGCGCCAGTCCGCATTCCCCAGATCAATGGACTTTGGCCAGGTTCGTCGTCCAAGGAGCAAGTAAGCCCGGCCCTCGCCAAGGGCGACGTTGGGATCGCCGATCAACAGATCAGCAATGCCATCGCCGTTGGCGTCGAACAGGCCAGGGGTATTGGTTGCCACTGTTGGACCATAGGTGTACGGGGGCCCGCCGTCCGTCTCACCGTAGAGAGCCACGTCCGCGGGCTGGGTGAGATCCAGAGAATCGGGAAAGCCTGCGGTCCTACCGAAGAAGATCCCAGCCTCAAGCGGTTTCCCCGGATCCCACGTCAAGACCACGACGTCGTCCACCGTGTCGCCGTTGAGGTCGCCAACGGCATAGGCGCGCCCATCTGGGGTGTACACGTTGAACGCAGTGTCGCGTGTGGTCAGCGTCTGCGTGACCGGGTACGGCGTCTGAGAGAGGCGCCTCGGGCTCAGTACGATGTCGTCGGCGCGCCCGCCCAGGTCGACGGAGGACTGGAGGACCGTCTGCGGCACCCGCACGAAGGTGAAGGGAGCCGTATCGTCCACAATGACGGATAACGTATCGCTGTTGGGTCGCACGTTGCCCGCCCGGTCGCTGGCACTGAGGTTGAGTTGGTAGAGTCCCTGTGCGTAGGGCGAGGCGGCGCCATCGAGCGGCGTCATGGGCAGCGAGAAGGCGCTATGGAATGCGCTGGCGGGAGCGCCGGGACTTGCCACGACCGACTCACCGCGCAGGATCTCTACGCCATCAGGGGTGGTGAGCTCTGCCGTCACCTGTGCGCCTCCAACGCCGGACACGTAGGCTCCCGCTCCGTCTGCGACCTGACCCGTGACAGTGAAGGCGGCCAGTGAAGCGATGCTGGCTGTCGAGGAGACGAAGGTGGTGCCGTCGAGGTCGAAGCCACCGCTCGACGGGGGGACGCTATCCACAAAGAAGGCAATTGGCGCGCTGGTCGGCCCGGCCACACCAAAGGCATCCACACCACGGGCGAAGGCGCGGTAGCTGCCGTCGGTCGGCGGCGTCCAGTCGAAGGTCCAGCCAAGGCTGACCAGGCTCCCGACTGTAGCGGGCTCCCAGTCGCCAGCGCCACAGGATGTCGCCGATGTGATGCAGACCTCGACGTTCCCCACGCCCTCAGGATCGTCCGCGATGCCCTGGATGCGGATGGGGTTGCTGAGGGCACTCGTGATGCTGCCCTCGGATGGGGTCGTGATGGTGGTCTCTGGACCACCGCGGTTGATGAGGAGCGGCACCGTATCAGAGGTGAGGCGGGCAACGCCAGCCTCGGTATAGGAGAAGTCCACTGTCAGGAAGACCTCGCTGGCGGGGATCGATGCGGGCAGTCCCGAGAGCGTTACCTGGACCAGGCGATTCAGTGTCAGAGGTGAGAAGGTCCAAGCGTAGACGTTAGCCGGTGTGCCTACCACGGGTGTGCCCAGCGTGCCAGGTGTGAGTGAAAAGCCCTTGGATACCAGGTGTGCGCTCGTGGTGACGTTGTTGAGGCTGATGGGCAGCGTCATCGTGAGTACGGGCGATAGGCCGGGCGCAAGGTCGTTGGGCCAGGGGAAGCCGGTCAGGCGTATCTCCGTGCCGCCGCCCTCGACCAGCTCCTGCGAGATCGCTACCTCGATGTCGCTGACGTTGAAAGCGTTCGGACTGGAGAAGAGCATCTTCTCCTTCCTGTCGCTGCGAGCGTCGCGGTCGGCGTTAGCGATGCGGGGGTTAGGGAACGCTGCAGGGTTGGGCAGGCTGGGATAGGCACCGCCCATGTCCACGCGCCAGGGAACACTCAGCGTCAGCCATCCCGGGTTCCAGCGCGCGATCTCGTCGCCGTCCTTGAGGCCATCGCCATCGGTGTCGGCCTCGCGCGGGCTCGTGCCCAGGACGAACTCCTCATAGTCGTTCAGGCTATCGCTGTCGGTGTCGGTCAGGCAGGGGGAGCTTTCATAGTGGAACAGCTCGAATGTATCAGTCAGGCGATCGCCAACGGGCTCGCTGTTGGGCTGCTGGAAGGCGTTGGGATTGCCGCACAAACCGTTGTCAAACCCCAGCACGCCCTGGGCCAGGTTGCCAGCCAGGCCATCGGCGTCGGGATCGTGGTTCGTCAGGTCCTCCCACTCCCAGAGCTCGACCAACGTGCGTGGGAGGATGTCGAAGTAGACATAGCCTGCACTGGGCGAAGTCTCATAGCGCTCGACATACACATCGCAATCGATGCCCAAGACACCGCAGTTCTCCCAGAGCTGCCGGACGTCGAGTGTGACATCCGCCGACACCACACCATTGATCTGAGGCTTGTGCGGATCGACGGTGAGGCGGGCTGTCGTCTCATAGTCGCGTACCCGGAAGTTCCCAGGCAATGGGAACTCGGTGCCGGGCAACTTGTCGGTGAAGTAGATGCCCGAACGCTGCCGGTTATCGTTGCGCGCGTAGGACCAGGTTGGCTCACGGTCGAAGCGGAACGTGCGACAACCGCCCTGGACGATGGCGCTGGTATACCCGGGAACCTGATCCAGTTGTTCAGAGTCGGTGAGGTACTGAAGGATCTGCAGGCCGCACAGCTCGAAGGTGTCCCCTGTGGCGTAGCGACCGAGCTGCAGCCAGGCGCTCGAGCGATTGAGCGCCGCCGCGGAGCCGGCCATCGTCACGGTACCGGTGATCTCGAAGCCGAATCGGTCGCCGGCGATGAGCCCGCCAAGGGGCTCGTCTGGGAAGGTCCGGAACTGCATCGGCCCGACACGGGGACTGCCCAGGAACGTCGCCAGCGGCTCTGGATCGGGATTCGCGGCTTCAAGGATTGCGCCGATGGGGTCGAGGATCGCTGCCAACACGGCTCCAACGTCTCCGAGGTAGTCCTTGAGGAAGCCGGAGACCAGTTTGATCAGAGCAATCCCGATGGCGACCAACGTCCCGATGGGGAACAGGGTGGAAACGACGAACAGCACCACGGCGATGGCAATCTCTATGACAGCCCGCAGGATCACGCCGATGACGCCAAGGACGCTCAACGTGCCTGCCGCGAGCTGGATGAACATGCTGAAGAGCGTGGTGAAGACGCTCAGGATCAGCCCGACGAACTGCAGGTTGCCGGCCAGCGAGGTCAGCTCGCCGGTGACCGCCTTCAACACGTCGCTCACCACTTGCACGCCCTGTGTAGCCAGAACCTGGATCGTGTTCCAGAGCTGCTGCACCTTGGTGAAGATCTCCAGGAGACGTGACAGCACTTTGACCGCATCGCCGAGGAAGCCGAAGTCGAAGATCGAGGCCAGCCAGGTCAGGACGTTGATGCCCGTCTGGGTAAAGCTGACCAGCGAACCCGGCGTGAAGTCGCCCGCGGCGAAATCCTTGAAGCTCCCAACGACGTCATCGGCCATCGTAACCACGCTGTTCCACTGATCCTCGAACCACTGGGCAGGCCCGCCTGGGTACTCCAATACGCCCAGCAGGAACTCGACGGCGACACGGAACTCCGAAGGCAGGCCGTCGAAGAGCCCGACCTCATCGAGGAGGCTGAGGATATTGGCGTAGAAGGCAGCATCACCCAGGGCGTCGGTTACGTCCGTGAGGTCAAGATCGCCAATCGCCTGCACAACGGTCTGGCCCTGGTACCATACCGTCATCGCCATCTGGAGCA
>JAXDDP010000035.1:0-13286 GCA_034676785.1 Anaerolineae bacterium
AGGGGATCAGGTGCTTCTCGAGCGCCGCGACCACGGCATTCCAGCGCTGGGTGAAGGTGGCGCAGCCGAGGCCATACAGCCCGGGCTCCGAGGTGATGACCTTCACGATGACCAGTCGCGAGCCGGCAGGCTGGGTGGTGATGACCTTGACGTCTTTGATAGTGATCGGTTTCGTCATGCGGAGAGCCTCCTGTGGGAATTGACTGCAAACGCTAAGCGCCATTCTAGGACGATGGTTCTCTGTGTCAAAGCGCCGCCCCGGCGAGCCAGGTGCCTGCAGGGGCACAACCTGCGTGCCCCATGCAGACTCTGAGGAAGAACGTGAAGCTGAGCGGCTTCACACGGTTGACCTGGTGCCGGGCGCCCTGGTGTGAGTGCGATGGTGAGCGCGAGTGCGATGTCGGGCGGCGAAGGTTGTTGGGTGAGGTGGGAGGCGCCCGGCACCTAGATCACGGTCTAGACGGACAGGAAACGCTCCAGCAGTTTCTGGCTGCGTGGATCCAGCCGCGAGATGTCCGTAATCTCGTGGCGTGCGTCGTTTACGTCGATGATGAGCCAATGTGTGTCCGTCACCTGGCGCGTGGTCTGCGTGATGTTGTTGCGCATCACGAACTCCTGGGGCCCCTTATCCGTCTCCACCGTCCAGTAGAGGAACCCCAGCTCCTCCTTGATCGTGTTGATGCGCGTGATCTTGGGCACGAGATAGAAGAGCGCCAGTTCCGCAGCGACCGCCTCGCGATCCGGCGGATTGAGCTTGGTCCAGTCCTCGATGATGCCGATCTCGGGCTGTCGATCGGCATTCGCATCGCGCACCGACAGGAAGGCGATGTTGTCAGAGACCGGGAAGCAGGGGCGCAGGATGACGCGTGGGTACTGGACGCTCACGTCGCCGTCGGTCACTGTCAAGCCCAACGTGTCACCGCGACGGTTGAAAGAGAGCCCCTCCGACTTGAGGTAATTGACTTCGTAGGCCTTGGCCATCGCGTTTACCTCCTACAGGCTCGCCGTGGTGCCGTCGATGCGCGCCATCTGCGACTGCATCTGAACCAGGTTGTAGAATGCGCCGTGGCTGTCCATCAGCTGCTGCGGCGTCCCCTGTTCCTCGAGCTTGCCCTGATTGAGCACCAGGATGCGGCTGGCATTGTAGAGGGTCGACAACCGGTGCGCGATCACGATGGTCGTGCGACCCTTGACCAGCTCATCCAACGCCTCCTGGATCTGGCGCTCCGTTTCGGTGTCAACCGAGGAGGTCGCCTCGTCCAGGATCAGGATGCGCGGATCGTGCAGGATGGCGCGGGCGATCGAGATGCGCTGGCGCTCGCCACCGGAGAGGCCGCTGCCGCCTTCACCCACGATGGTGTCATAGCCTTCGGGCATCGCCGTGATAAAGTCGTGGGCATTGGCAGCCTTGGCCGCACGCACGATCTCGGCGTAGGTGGCATCAGGCTTGCCGTAGGCGATGTTCTCGGCCAGTGTGCCATGGAAGAGGTAGGGCGACTGGAGGACCATCCCCACCTGCTGGCGGATCTCCGACATCGACAGGTCGCGGATGTCCACGTCGTCGATGCGCACCGACCCACCGGTCACGTCGTAGAAGCGGCACATCAGGTTGACCAACGTCGTCTTGCCCGCGCCGCTGTGCCCTACCACGCCGATCATCTCGCCGGGGTTTACATCAAAGCTGACGTCGTTGATGACCGGGAAGTAGGGATCGTAGCCGAAGGTCACGTGGTCAAAGACGACGCTGCCAGCGATTTGTGGTTTGCTCTTAGGCTGTGCTGGTTCGGCCTGTTCCGCCTCATCCAACAGCTCAAAGGTGCGCTGCGAGATCGTGACGAAGCGGTTCATTGCCTGGCTGACGTGTGTGAGGTTGGAGAGCGGACCGTAGAACATCCCCAGGTAACCGATGAAGGCCATCAGCGTGCCAACCGTGATGCGGTCTGCGAGGACTGCGCGGCCCCCGGCGTACCAGATGATCAGGCCACCCGCGCTGAAGGCAAAGGAGATCATTGGGAAGAACTTACCCCAGGCCAGGTTGACCTGTAGTTGGCTGTCGAGCATCTGTGTGTTGCGGCGGTGGTACCGTTTCTCCTCTTGCCCTTCCTGGGCGAAGGCCTTGACCACGCGGATGCCGGCGATAAAGGTGTTGAGCATCGCGTTCAGCCGCCAACGGGCGATCCAGAAGCGACGGAAGTGCGGCTGCATGAAGCGGTAGTAGTAGTAAGCCGCCACCATCACGAACGGGGTAGGGATCAGGACATAAAGCCCCAGCGAGGGCGCCATCGAGAAGAGCGCGATGCCAATGCCCACGACCATCATCAGGTTCAGGGCAAAGGTCGTCATCTGGTTGAACAGGTCCTGCAACTCGCTCGTGTCCTGGTTGATGCGCGTCATCACGCGCCCGGTCTGGTTCTTGTCGAAGTAGTCGACCGGCAGCTTCTTCAGGTGCGAGAAGAGTTTATCGCGCAGGCCGGCTGTGAACTGACCACTTACATTGATGGTCAGCCAGTTCTTGATGATGGTGAAGGCGACCGTTGATACGCGAACCGCTAGCAGTCCCAGGACCAGCCAGATCAACATGCCCGCGCGGCCGCCCGCCTTCAGGACATCGTCGATCAGAATGCCGGTCAGGCGGGGAGGAATCAGGTTCACGAGGGCGTCGGCGACGAGGAGCAGCGTGATCAGCGCGATCTTGCCCCAGTAGGGCTTGGCCTCCTGCAGGAGTCTGCGGAAGATCTTGCCACGCTGGATGCAGTTGGGGCAGACTTTCATCGACGGATCCGCGAGGTATCGTCCGCAGCTCAGGCAGACGTGCTCATCGCTGTTCGCATCGGGGATGACGGCATCCTCACCGAGCCTCGCGCGCTCGCGCAGGTAGTGAGCAATGCGTCCGAAACGGTCCGTCAGGTCGTTGGTGTAGTGCAGAAGGACGTGCGGTTGCTGTTCGACCGTCACCTGGATCAGGCCGTTGCCCACGCAGCGCTCGATCTTGGCATCCTCGATGTCGCTCAGGGGGAAGGCATGGCGCTGGTACGCGCGGCCATTGGGGCGGTCGAATACGAGCAGACTATCGCGGTCGATGAGCAGCCACTGCTCACCAAACTGCCCGTCCGGTCCCAGATCCGACTTCACAGCCAATCGGACCTCGCGGATGTCGTGCCCGGTCGCTTTGAGTTCTGCCATCACCGGCGTTGGGAGCTCAGCCGGATGAATGGGATGTGCTTCGAGGTTGGCGTCGACGACGAACCCCTGTTTGAGCGGGTCCTCCGCGCTCTGCGTCTTGTGCTGTCTGGCCACTTCCGCCTCCTGTGGTCTTTGAGTTCTTGACTCAACTCCCCAATGAGGCGCCCCACAAAAAAAAGAAGGGCACCCTGCGACAGCCCGTGGACTGCCATCTGCATCAGGTGACCTTCTTCCACGCCTACGAGGTTAGCTGCCGGGCTCGGGCGGAAGAAGCTCGCCCTACGGCGGCTGCGCTTATTCGCACAGCTTGGCCGATTCGCCCCATTTCTGGTTCCCCCGCTGCAGTGCCGGGACTATGCCGACACGCATTAGGCGTCAACTGCTATTCGCTTGTTGTGATATCGTTATCATAACACGGAATAATATCCCGTCAACAACAATCCAGGTAAAGATGAGATCGTGGTATGTGTGGGTTTCCCACAAGCTCAGATTGGGCCAAGCTGGCAATCGTTGGCTGGCTGGGCACTACCTTGTGCTTTCATCTGAGGTCACTACCATAGGATGCGACACTACGGTTCCAGGCCCAACCCACCGTACCTATATTCGCAGGAGGACAACGAATGAATGACTATAGCCAACTGAATTTCGGCCTGGGCAGCTTGCCGCTGCTCTCCAATGCTGAGACACGCTCGATTTCGGCTGAGAATCCGACTGGCGAGCGTGGAAACGGTGCCAAGGCGGTGCCCGATGCTGCGAATGCGGGTGCAATGCTCGGACAGGGATGGAAGATCCGGCCTTGCATCACGCTCGAACCGGCATCGACGACGTGCCTTGCCGATATCGAGGGCCCGGGTGTCATTCAGCACATCTGGATCACGGTCGAGCCCAAGGCCTATCGCGACACGATCCTGCGCTTCTACTGGGATGGGGAGGAGACTCCCTCGATCGAGGTGCCCCTGGGTGACTTTTTCTGCAATGGTCACGCCCTGCGCTACAACGTCAACTCGCTGCCGATCGCCGTCAACCCTTCGGGGGGGTTCAATAGCTATTGGCCGATGCCGTTCAGGAAGCGCGCGCGCATCACCGTCGAAAGCCAGCACGCCAGGGAGATCCACGGCTTCTTCTACCAGATCACGTACGCCCTCACGCCCGTGCCCGAGGCGGCAGCCTATTTCCACGCGCAGTGGCGCCGGAGTATGACGACTCGTGCGTACCCGGAGCATGTGCTCCTGGACGGGGTCAGGGGCCAGGGCCACTACGTTGGCACCTTCATGGCCTGGACCCAGCTCTCAAACGGCTGGTGGGGCGAGGGTGAGATCAAGTTCTTCATGGATGGCGATGGCCAGTTCCCCACCATTTGCGGGACCGGGACGGAGGACTACTTCTGCGGTGCGTGGGGATTTGGCGGCGAGACCTATTCAACGCCCTATCTCGGTTACCCGCTCTACAGGAAGGAGCCCGGTGAGGTCCCGAAGCACGGACTGTACCGTTGGCACGTGATGGATCCCATCCGGTTCAAGCGGGATCTCAAGGTCACGATGCAGGCGCTGGGGTGGTGGCCCAACGGCAAGTATGAGCCCCTGACCGACGATATCGCCTCGGTGGCTTACTGGTACCAGACCGAGCCGCACGTGCCGTTCCCGACTTTCCCCGAGGTGCACGAGCGCTGGCCGAGGTGATCTGAATCAGGGAATCACAGAATCACAGAATCACAGAATCACAAAGTCAGAGAATCAGAGAATCGGAGAACAGGGAATCAGCGGATAGGCACTCTATCCGCTGATTCTTTGATTCTTGCATTCTTTGATTCCCTTATTCCCGCTTCTGCGGCCGGACCGTAGCCATCAGGATGGCGGCGAGGAGGGCCATTGCGCCGCCGAAGTAGAAGGGCGCGGAGGGGCCAAAGCCGGCCCACGTGCCCAGGCCCTGCCAGAGGATGCCGGCAATGACAGAGGCAGGGAAGTCGAGCAGGCCCAGGATCGCGTTGTAGGTGCCGTAGGCGGTCCCGCGCAGGGTTTCAGGCACGATGTCGGCGACCATCGCCTTGGTCGTGCCATAGGCCAGGCCGTAGTAGACCCCATACAGCGCGTAGAGAACCCAGATGTGCCATCCCTTGCCGGCGACGGCGAAGCCCAGGTAGATCAGGGCGTAGACAAGCCAACCGCCCACGATCACCCGCCGTCGCCCAACCCGATCCGAGAGATCCCCCGCAGGGGCGCTGATGAGGGTGTAGACCGCGTTGAAGGTGACGAGCATCCCCAGCACACCCACCACGCTCAGCCCGCGCTCCTGCGCGCGTAGCACGAGGAAGGCATCTGACGAGTTGCCCAGATCGAAGACGCCCACGATGATCATAAAGATCAGGAATGGCTTCCCGAGGTCCCTGAAGGAAATGCGGGGCCGTTCGCGGGTGCCTGTCACGGCGACATCCCGGGTCCCGAAGGCCAGCGCGATGACGGCCAGGATGCCAGGGATGATGCTGATCAGGACGAGCGTCTGGAACGTCCCCCGATTGAGCATCAGCCCGTTCTTTTGCGTCAGCCAGACGACGAGCAGTGCGACCAGCAGGCCCAGGACGGCGCCTCCAGTGTCGGCGGCACGGTGGAAGCCAAAGGCCAGTCCGCGCTGCTCCTTGCTGATGGAGTCGGCGACGAGCGCGTCACGCGGAGCCGTGCGGATGCCCTTGCCCACGCGATCCGCCCACCGAACACCTGCAACCCCGCCCCAGGTGTTGGTGAAGTAGAAGAGGGGCTTTGCCACGGCCGAGATGCCGTAGCCCACGACTGCCATCCACTTTCGGGCGTGCACTTTGTCCGACAGCCACCCGGAGAAGACCTTGAGCAGACTGGCGGTTGCTTCTGCAACGCCTTCGATCAGGCCGATGATGCTGGTCCTGATCCCCAGAACGTTGGAGAGAAAGAGCGGCAGAATGTTGATGATCATCTCACTGGAGATGTCCATGAAGAAGCTTGTGACGCTGACCGCCCAGACGTTCCGAGGTAACCTGCGCATGCGATGCCCGAGGGTGCCGTTGTCGTGACTCACGTGAACCTCCAGTTTGGCCAAACCGATGCTGTCGTAAAACCAGTCCCCAGTGTAATCCTGTGCCTGTGCTCCGCAAGACCTCGTGTGTGGCGAAAATGCACCAGAGGTAGCGATCCACGTCTCCATTTCTAGCGGGAGATGCAGTCACCCACGCCCGCTCTATCCCGTTGCCGTTCTGGTCGATCCAGCCTATAGTATGCAGGCGACCGGGGGGACGGTATTTCTGCGACCCTTCCACGGAATCAGCCAGGAGGCGCGACGATGACCAAAGAACCCATTGGCGAGCCCGTTTCTCTTGAAGCACACGACCCGGAGGTCTACGACGTTGTCACTCATGCGGCAGGACCCACGGGCGCGCTGCCTCTGGATGAGGACTACCTTCGGAACGTGTCGAGCGGCGAGCTCTTTGGACTCACAGAGGATGCCGGAATGGGCTGGGCGCCCGAGACGCTGCGTGGGAAGGAGTATCTTATTCTGTCGACGCTGGGCGGGCTGCGGGCGCCGGACGGCCACCCGATAGCCCTGGGGTACCACACCGGTCACTTCGAGCTTGGGATGCTGGTGGAGGCCGCGGCTGAGCGCTTGAAGCAACTGGATGGGATTCCCTTTGCCGGTTACGTGAGTGATCCGTGCGATGGGCGGACGCAGGGCACACCGGGGATGATGGACAGCCTCCCGTATCGCAACGATGCCGCGATTGTGTTCAGGCGGCTGATCCGGTCACTCCCGAAGCGTCGCGGCGTGCTGGGCATTGCCACCTGTGACAAGGGTCTCCCTGCCTTGATGATGGCCCTGGCTGCGCAACGCGATCTGCCTTGTGTCCTGGTTCCTGGCGGGGTGACCCTTCCACCATCTGAGGGTGAGGATGCTGGTAAGGTCCAAACGCTGAGCGCGCGCTTCGCTCAGGGCGAGATCACGCTCGGGGAGGCCGCGGTGCTGGGCTGTCGGGCGTGTGCGTCGCCGGGCGGCGGCTGCCAGTTCCTGGGCACTGCCGGCACGAGCCAGGTGGTGGGAGAAGCCCTGGGGATGACCTTGATGCACGGGGCATTGGCACCGTCAGGACAGGAGATCTGGCTCGACCTGGCACGGCGCTCAGCCGATGCCCTGGTGGCATTGGAGGCCGCGAAGCTGACGATGGCGGACATCGTCACCCCGGCAGCGGTCCACAATGCGATGGTCGTGTACGCGGCGTTCGGCGGAAGCACCAATCTGTTACTCCATCTCCCTGCGATCGCCCACGCTGCCGGGCTCCCACGGCCGACGGTTGCCGAGTGGGACGCGGTCAACCGGGCCACGCCCCGCCTGGTGGACGTGCTGCCCAACGGCCCTGTGGGGCACCCCACGGTGCGGGCTTACCTTGCCGGCGGGGTGCCGGAGGTGATGCTGCACCTGCGCGTGCTGGGCCTGCTCGACCTGGATGTGTTGACGGTCCACGGCAGGCCGCTCGGCGAGCTGCTTGACACCTGGGAGGCCAGCGAGCGCCGGAAGCGGCTGCGTGAGCGGCTCTTTGCTGCCGATGGCGTTGACCCCGATATGGTGATTTTGAGCCCCGAGGCCGCGCGTGCGCGGGGGCTAACGAGCACGTTGACCTTCCCAAGAGGGAATCTGGCACCCGAAGGCTCCGTCATCAAGAGCACGGCGATCGACCGGCGGCTGCTGGACACGAACGGCATCTTCAGGATGGAAGGTCCGGCCCGCGTCTTCACGAGCGAGCGTGCGGCGATTGCAGCGGTCAAGGGGCAGACGCCGGAACCCGTGCGCCCGGGTGATGTGATGGTCCTGATTGGCCGAGGGCCCCTTGGGTGTGGCATGGAGGAAACCTATCAGGTGACGTCGGCGCTCAAGCATCTCTCCTGGGGCAAGGAGGTGGCGCTGGTCACCGATGCGCGCTTCAGCGGAGTGAGCACGGGCGCCTGCATCGGCCACGTTGGGCCTGAGGCGCTCGCGGGCGGGCCCATTGGACGCGTTCGCGATGGTGACCGCATCCGGATCGTGGTCGACTGCGTCGGTCTGCAGGGGACCCTCGACCTGGTGGGCCACGACGGCGTTGCCTGCACCCCCGATGAGGGGACTGCCGTGCTGGCGTCGCGCAGCGCGCATCCTGACCTCGCACCTGACCCTGACCTACCTGAGGACACACGCCTGTGGGCGGTCCTGCAGCAGGTCAGCGGCGGTACGTGGGGGGGATGCGTCTACGATGTGGCGGCGATTGTGAAGCGACTGAGCGAATGAGCGAATGGGCGAGAAAGCGAGTAGGCGGGAAAGCGAGTAGGCGAGAAGGCGGGGGGCACTTGGCCAGTGGGGTTGGGGAGTGGGCTGTGGGCGAGGTGCCAATGACCGATCCTCTTGTTCTCACATATGGAGGCCAGGATGTATCTGACGCGACACTGGATTACCAATAGGCCACGTTGGGCCGCCGATGGCGTGTTGTTGGCGCCGTCGTTCTCATTGGGGATGCTGTTCGAGATGCCGCGCGCGAGGTATGCTGAGGTTCTTGGCGCGATGGCGACGGGCGAGACAGCTTCGGGGCGATTGTTGGCACCGATTGAAGCAAGCCAGGAAGTCTGGGCAAGCGGCGTGACCTATCTGCGGAGCCGCGACGCGCGGCAGGCCGAATCGGAGACCGGCGATATCTATGCACGGGTCTACCTCGCCGAGCGGCCCGAGCTATTCATGAAGGCGGTGGGGTGGCGGGTGCGAGGGCCACAGGATACGATCCGTGTCCGCCCTGACAGCACCTGGGACGTGCCTGAGCCTGAGCTTACCCTTGTCATCAATTGCCACCAGGAGATTGTGGGCTATATGGCGGGCAACGACGTCTCGTCGCGCAGTATTGAGGGTGCGAACCCACTCTATTTGCCGCAGGCCAAGGTCTATGAGGGTTCCTGCGCCCTGGGACCGGGCATTCGCCTAGGTCCCGCTGATGAGATGCGCGACCTATCGATCTCGCTCGCGATCCAGCGCGGGGGCGTGCTCGTGTTCTCTGGGGAGACACGTACGTCGCAGATGAAGCGCAGCTTTGAGGAACTGGTAAGTTACCTTTTCCGCGAGCTCCCTTTCCCCAGCGGCGCATTTCTCATGACTGGCACAGGCATCGTCCCCGGGGACGACTTCACGCTTACGCCTGGCGATGTCGTGCGCGTGAGGGTGGGAGGACTCGAGTTGGAGAATGCGGTAGCGTAGGAATCACCGAAACTCCCGCAGCGCGTGCTCTTGAGGAGGCATTGATGTCATACCAACCTGTATTGATCGCCGGTGCGTGGCGTCAGTCTGCCGGCACCCCAAAGACCTTCACGGCTGTCAACCCGATGACGAGGATGCCACTACCGGACGTGTATCCAGTGTCGCCCTGGGAGGAGGTGGAAGAGGCGTTGGTCGCCGGGGCGACAGCGGCGGAGGCGCTGCGCGACATCGCGCCGGAGGCGCGGGCGCGGTTCCTAGAGGCGTTTGCCGATGCCATTGAGGTCCGCACCGATGCGATCGCCACGTTGGCGCATCTCGAGACGGGGCTCGCGATCGAGCCGCGGCTGCGATCATCGGAGTTGCCGCGGACCACGGACCAGCTTCGCCAGGCCGCCGCGGCGACCCGCGAGCGTTCCTGGTGCCACGCGACGATCGATACACGGCGAGGGCTGCGATCCGTGCTTGGACCACTTGGGGGACCTGTGGTCGTCTTTGGGCCGAACAACTTCCCCTTTGCGTTCAACTCCGTCTCCGGCGGAGATGCCGCAGCGGCTCTGGCTGCCGGAAACCCGATCATCGCCAAAGCCAACACGGGGCATCCCGGCACGACAAAGCTGCTGACAGAGGCGGCTTTCGAGGCTGTGCAGGCCACAGGTATGCCGGAGGCGTTGGTCCAGCTCATCTATCGCACCGACCATGAGTCCGGGACACGATTGGTGTCACATCCGCTCGTGGGGGCAACCGGGTTTACGGGAAGCCGGAGTGCAGGCCTGCAGCTCAAGGAGGCCGCCGACCGCGCCGGGAAACCGATCTACCTCGAGATGTCGTCCGTGAATCCGGTCTTTGTGCTGCCAGGAGCCCTGGAGGAGCGGCTCGAGGCCGTCGCTGATGAGCTCTTCGCTTCATGTTCTCTGGGTACGGGGCAGTTCTGCACCAAGCCCGGACTGACCGTGGTCATGGCCTCCGAGCGCAGCGAGGCCTTCTTGCAGGCGATCGCGGCACGGTTCGAGGCGCCGCCCGGGGTGCTCCTGGGTTCCAGTGGCCTGTGGACGGTCGGTGACGCCGTGCAGCAGTTGTGCGCCGCTGGCGCGGAATTGATCGTTGGCGGTCGCGAGGTCGAGGGCGCCGGATTCCGCTATGCCAACACGCTCCTGCGCGTCTCGGGCGAGCAGTTCCTGGCTCAATCGGAGGCGCTGCAGACCGAGGCGTTTGGCGTGGTGTCGCTGATGGTCTTCGCACGCGACGTGGCTCAGATGCAGGCAATCGCCCGGCATTTCGAGGGGAACCTGACCGGCAGTTTCTACACGCATACCGGCGGCGCTGACGACGCGGTGTACGATCTGGTGGCCCCGATTGTGCGCACCAAGGTGGGCCGGCTGTTGAACGACGCAATGCCAACCGGCGTTGCGGTCTCGCCGGCGATGAACCACGGTGGTCCGTTCCCGGCGACCGGCCATCCTGGCTTTACGGCTGTAGGCATCCCGGCAGCGATGCTGCGCTTTGGGGCGCTCCACAGCTACGATCGGGTGCGCGCGCACCGGCTGCCTGCTGAGCTCCAGGACCGTAACCCGACAGGCCGGATGTGGCGCTTCATCGATGGCACGTGGACGCAGGGAGATGTCGCGTGAGATGAAGGTCGGGCTGAACCTGTTCAAGTCCGACTTCCCGGCGCTCATGCCGCTGTGGATCGCCGTCTTCGTCGACATCCTGGGGTTCTCGATCCTGATTCCGTTCCTGCCGTTCTTTGGTCAGGAGTTTGGGGCGCCAGCGTGGCAGATCGGACTGCTGCTTTCGACCAATGCGCTCTTCGGCTTCTTCTCGGGGCCCGTCTGGGGCTCCCTGAGCGACCGGTTCGGGCGCAAGCCTATGCTGTTGCTTGCGCAGGCCGGGACGTTGGCGGGCTTCCTGCTTCTGGCCTTCTCTACCAGTCTGGAGATGATGTTCCTGTCGCGCATCATCGACGGGTTGTTTGGGGGCATTTACCCGATTGCCAAAGCCGTCGTGGGGGATGTGGTGCCCCCGAGCAAGCGCAGTGAGCAGATGAGCAACATCGGCGTGGCACACGTCCTCTCGTCGCTGATCGGGCCTGGCCTGGGTGGGATGCTCTCGGGCCTGGGTATCGCGGCACCCGGACTTATGGCCTCAGCGCTCGTGCTCGTCGCGATCCTCATGACCCACTTTCGGTTGAAGGAATCCAATCCGATGGTCACCGAGCGCAGGGACAGCGGTGTCCTTTCCGGCGCCTTGCCCTCTGGCAGGGCGGGGGCTGCTCAACGCCAGCCCAGTGGCAGTCGGCAGACAGTCTGGCAGAACGGTCTGGCCCGGTACCTGCTCGTGCAGTGGGGGTTTCATGCCCTGTCCTTTACCGTCTTCATGTCCAATATCGCGCTATTCGCCAATCTGCGACTTGGCCTGAATGCGGCGGAGATGGGGCGTCTGTTGATGATGGCGGGCATCGTGCGCGTGATCGTCCGGTTCGCTATCTTCGTGCCGCTGCGGCGTCGCATTGGGGATCGGCGAACCTCCCTGATCGGGCTCGGCCTCTTCGTACCAACCTACCTGTTGTTGGGGACGGTGACGAACCAGCTGCAGTTTGCCCTGGTTCTGGTCTTCGTGAGCTTCAGCGCGGCGTGCTCCAGGGGCATCCTGAACAGCTTTCTCAGCCGCACGGTGAAGCCGTGGGAACAGGGTGCTGCGATGGGCCTATCGGCCTCGTTCGACAGCTTTGCCCAGATCGCGGGGCCGTTGATCGGCGGTGTTGTGCTTGGGAGTATGCCCATCTGGGTTTACGGCAGCATCGCTGCGCTCTTCTCACTTGGCGCCTTTGCTATGGCCTGGCGACCGCTCATGCTGGGCGACGTGATGGATGCCGCCGCTGCGGTGAGCGGCTAGGCGCTAGGGAGGGAATCTCTCCAGGAGGTCAGCAACGATGAAGGTTCTGTTTATCGGCGGTACCGGCGTCATCAGTTCCGCAAGTGCGGAACTCGCTGTGACACGCGGCATCGATCTGACTCTGCTCAACCGGGGCAAAACGTCGCAGCGACCGGCGCCGCAGGGCGCAAAGGTGCTGATCGGCGATATCCGGCAGCCCGACAGCGTGCGTGAGGTGCTCTCAGGCCTGACCTTTGACGTCGTCGTCAACTGGCTGGTCTATACCCCGGATCAGGTGGCGTCTGACCTCGATCTGTTCCGTGGGCGAACTGCACAGTATGTCTTCATCAGCTCGGCCTCGGCCTACCACAGGCCCGTTCTGAGCCTGCCCATCACCGAGTCTACGCCGTTACACAACCCCTTTTGGGCCTACTCACGGGACAAGATCGCGTGTGAGGAGCGGCTGATGCGAGCCTACCGTGACGAGGGATTTCCGGTCACGATCGTGCGGCCGGCGCACACGTACGATCGGACGCTGCTGCCGTTCAGGGGGCGCTATACGGTCGTCGACCGTATGCGCCGGGGCGAACCGGTCGTCGTGCACGGTGATGGGACGTCGCTCTGGGTGCTCACGCACCATCGCGACTTCGCCAAGGGCCTTGTCGGGCTGTTGGGCAACCCACAGGCCAACGGCGAGGCGTACCACATCACATCCGACGAGGTGCTTACGTGGGACCAGATCTACCGGATCATCGCGCGGGCTGCGGGCGTTGCGGACCCTGATCTGGTTCACGTCCCCTCGGAGGTCATCAACGCCTATCACGCGGAGTGGGGTGCAAGCCTCCTGGGCGACAAGGCCCACAGCGTGATCTTCGATAACACGAAGATCAGGCGCCTGGTTCCCGACTTCGTAGCGACGATCCCGTTTGCGCAGGGCGCGCAGGAAATGGTCGACTGGTTTGACGCCGACCCTGCCCGGCGGGCAATCGACGAAAGCTGGAATG
>JAXDDP010000036.1:0-5256 GCA_034676785.1 Anaerolineae bacterium
ATATCGTGACGCAGACTCGGCTAATCTGGGGGTTCTCGACGTTTCACATGATTGACCCTCAGGATCAGGTTTTCCTTGCGTATGCTCGCCAGGGCGTGGACTTTTTCATAGAGCATTTCTGGGACACGCGCTATGGCGGGTGGGCCTGGAAGGTGGCGCGCGACGGAATGTTGATCGACAACGGCAAGGTCGTCTACGGGCAGAGCTTCGCGATCTACGCACTGGCGACGTACTTCCTGGCGTCGGGGGACCCGCGTGGCCTGGACTATGCCGAACGCACCTTCGACCTGCTGCAGCGTTACGGCGTCGATGTCGCACGAGGCGGCTACTACGAGAACTTGGAGCCTGACTGGCAGCTCTCGCCCAGCGGGTTCTGTGCCGGTGATCGCAAGTCACTCGACATTCACATGCATCTCCTGGAGTCATTTACTGTGTTGGCGCAGGCCTCCGGGAAGGAGATCCACCGGCGTAGGCTTCAGGCGGTCATCGATATCATCCTCACGCATATGATCGATCCCGAAAGCGGATGCGGTGGAAATCAGTATGACCTCGACTTCAGCCCGATTCCAGCCATCGCCATTCGCCGGACGTGGAACGCCGACAGAGAAGGTGAGTCGGTCGAGACGCCGACAGATACCACCTCCTATGGCCACAACATCGAGCTCGCCTGGCTCCTGGTGCGCGCCTGTGAGATTCTGGGCAAGCCGAGAGATGCCTATGGTGACGTTGTGCGCCGGTTGGTGGACCACTCGTTGCGCTACGGCCTCGACCGCGAACACGGAGGGGTCTATCGCGACGGCCCACATGCGGGCCCCGCGCTGGTGCGCGACAAGGAGTTCTGGCAAAACGCCGAGGCGCTCGTGGGCTACGTTGACGCGTTCGAGATTACGGGCAACGTCGAGTACCTGGAGGCTTTCGAGCTCGTCTGGTCCTTTGCACATCGCTATATGATCAACCATGCATTGGGCGAGTGGATGACGCTCGTGAGCGAATCGGGCGATCCGATTGTGGCTGGTATCGGCAATCCCTGGAAGGCGTGCTACCATTCAGGGCGTGCAGTGTGGGAGTCGATCCGGCGCCTTGACATGCTACTTGCGGGCCGCTTCGGTGTCCTGGGTTGACGTAATGCGTCTCTTCAGGTAAGCGTGTTAAACTAAGATGAGCTGGCTGTAGCCAGGTGGGGCATATGCAGCAATGGCGCCGATGGGCGTCAGTTGGCATATGCTTGGCGCGGCTGGCGGTGCGCAAAGCGCAGAGTTAGGTGGAGGGAGATAACCATGTCTGAGGATAAAACAATACGTGTTACTCGGAGACGACGCAGCGGCCCGTCGCAGTCTGGAGACAGGGAGCGCGCTGCGACCCCGCGCAGGGGGCAACGTGAGGAGTCTGCCAGTCCCAAGAGGCCTTCCGGAACCGTGACGTCCGGGACCGGGGCGTCAGGCTATGGGACTACGCCGCGCCCAACGAGCCAGGGTTACGGTCAGGGCTTCACGGGCCAGACGGGCGGAGGGACCCAGCTGCCGCTAGGGGGGCTCCTGAACCTGCTTGGCGGGCGCAAGCTTCCACCCCTCTTGATCCTGGGCCTCATCGCCGTGGCAGTCCTGTGTGTCTGCGTGATGCTGGGCATCGCGCTGTCGGGCGGGGGGGGCCTGGGAGGCCTTGTCGACGAGTTTACAACGGTGCAAGACCCCTATGTTGAAGAGCCTGTCTACGCTGAACCCACGGCTGTGCCTGTGGCCACGCGGACCCCGCGGCCCTTTGTGCCGCCGGTTTCTGTGTCGGGTAGTGCTGAAGACACATGGTTGGTGATGCTCTATCAGGATGCCGACGACAAGATCCTGGAGCAGGACATTTACCTGGATCTGAACGAGGCCGAGCGGGTGGGCTCAGGGGATCAGGTTCATATCGTCAGCCAGGTGGATCGCTACGCGGGCGGTTATACCGGTGATGGCAACTGGTCCTCGACCAAACGGTTCTATGTTACGCCCAACTCAGATCTGAACCGGGTGCAGTCACAGGAAATCGCCGACCTTGGCGAGGTCAATATGGCCGACGGGGATACGTTGGTTGACTTCGTCACGTGGGCAGTCGACACCTTCCCCTCCGACAAGTACGTTCTGATTATGTCCGACCACGGTATGGGGTGGCCCGGAGGGTGGTCGGACGGATCGACGACAAGTCGAGGGAACGACAACGTGGCTCTCTCGGCTATGGGTGACTACATTTTCCTGATGGAGTTGGACGAGGCGCTGCAGGAGATTCGGGCGACGACCGGCATCGACAAGTTTGAGATGATCGGAATGGACGCCTGTCTGATGGGACACCTCGAGGTGTACACCATGCTGGCCGACCATGCCCGATATGCTGTAGCGTCGCAGGAGACTGAGCCTGCCTTGGGCTGGGCCTATGCAAGCTTCCTCAGTGAGTTGAAGGCGAATCCGGCAATGAGTGGTGCAGAGTTGGGCAATCTGATCGTCGACAGCTACATCTCCGAGGATCAGCGCATCGTGGATGACCAGGCGCGAGCCGAGTGGCTATCACGTGGCTCGCCGCTTGGGGGTATGTACGGAATGCCCACGGCAGCGCAGCTTGCGCAGCAGTTGGGCGGAGGGGTCACGCTGTCGGCGATTGACCTGGGACAGATACCGGCTCTCAACGACAGCGTGAACGCGATGGCCTATACGCTGCAGGGTGCACGCCAGAACCAGGTGGCGCGCGCTCGCTCGTATGCACAGTCCTTCACAAGCATTTTCGGCCAACAGGTGCCGGCTTCGTATCTTGACCTGGGCCATCTGACCCAGTTGCTGCGATCGGAAAGTGGCAGCAGTGCGGTTGCAGCGGCGGCGGAGGACGTCCTTGCGTCGCTGGATCGGGCTGTCATCGCGGAGAAACACGGCCGGCAGAAGCCGGGTGCCACCGGCGTGTCCATCTACTACCCGAACTCACAGCTGTTCCAGAATCAGTACGCAGGGGCTAATTCCTATACGACGGTGGCCAACGCGTTCGCGGCCCAGTCGTTGTGGGATGATTTCCTGACCTACCACTATACCGGCAGACCCTTCGAAATGACCTCCGGCGTTGTGTCGGTGCCGGACCGGGGCGCAACGATCGAAGGTCCTGGCGCCGGGGCCGTTACGGTCAGCCCTGTAGAGCTCTCTTCCGATGTCGCTGCGCCCGGACGACCGGTTCTGATGAGCACAGACATCAGCGGCGAGAACGTTGGGTACGTGCAGCTCTTCGTGGGCTTCTATGACCAGAGCGCGGGTTCCATTTTCGTGGCGGATCAGGACTATCTGGAGAGCGCTGAGACGCGCCAGATCGATGGTATCTACTATCCCGTATGGCCGAGCGATGGTTTCACGATGGAGTTCGAGTGGGAGCCCATCGTCTTCGGCATCAGCGATGGCGTTGATACCGTTGTGGCGCTGTTCAAACCCGAGGTGTATGGGGCCACCTTCGAGGAGGCCGTGTACAGCGTCGACGGCATCTACACCTATGCCGCTGACGGGGAGTCACGCTACGCCCGCCTCTACTTCAGCGACGGCGTGCTGCGTCAGGCCTTCGGTTTCACGGGAGAACTCGGGGTCGGAGCGCCTCGCGAGATCACGCCCAGCACGGGCGACAGCTTCACTGTTCTCGACAAATGGATGGATCTGGATGCGAACGGCAACCCGGCGGAGACGACGATGCTCGAGGGCGGAAGCCTGACCTTTGGTGACTCAATGTTCACCTGGGAGGAGCTCGACGCGGCTGCGGGGGCATACGTCGTCGGCTTCGTTGTGCAGGATCTCGACGGCAACAGCTACGAAACGCTGGATGTGGTGACGGTGCAGTAAGCTGAAGGAGGCTCCATGAGAGAAGTGACGGCGGCTATGGTCGCTCTGGGAGGCTATGGCAACACCTACCTACGAGAGATCTTCACAACGCCACCCTCGGAGCGCGAGGGTTTCCGGCTGGTCGCTGGTGTTGACCCCAATCCCATCGGCTGTCGCTACCTGGAGGAACTAGCTGCGGAGGGCATCCCGATCTACCCTGATCTGGATGCCTTCTATGCTGAGGGAACCGCGGATCTTGTCGTCATTGCCGCCCCTATCCACTACCATGCGCCCTTCACGATCAATGCATTGGCCCACGGCTCCAGCGTGCTATGCGAGAAGCCTATCGCCGCCACGATTCAGGAGGCGCGTCGGATGGCGGAGGCCGAGGCCGAGCGGAAACGGGCCGCGGCGTCCATTTTCGTCGGCATTGGCTACCAGTGGTCCTTCTCGGAGACGATGCAGAGGCTGAAGGCCGACGTCATGGCCGGCAGGTTGGGCAAGCCCTTGCGCTTCCGAACCAAGGTGCTCTGGCCTCGCCCGCTTTCCTACTACCAGCGTAACAACTGGGCTGCGAAGCTCCGGACGTCCAACGGCGATTGGATTCTCGACAGCCCCGTCAACAACGCGACGGCACACTATCTTCACAACTGCCTGTACATCCTCGGGCCGACCCGCGAGACGAGTGCACGTCCACTCGATGTGCAGGCCGAGCTATATCGTGCAAACGCGATCGAGAACTATGACACTGCAGCCGTGCGCGTGCATGCCAGCCTTCCTGGGACGGACGACCAGGTCGAGGTCCTTTTCTACACGGCGCACCCGGTGGACGAGAACATCGGCCCGGTTCTGGTGTACGAGTTTGAGGACGCCGTGGTTGAGTATGCTGCCTATGGCAATCCCCTGCTCGTGCGTTTCAAGGATGGTCATGTGGAGGACTATGGTGACCCTTTCGCCAACGAGGTCAGCAAGCTCTGGCAGGCGGTCGATGCCGTGCGCACAGGGGCCCCGCTCGCGTGCGGGATCGCTGCCGCGACGCCCCATACGCTCTGTGTCAACGGGGCGCAGGAATCGCCTGAGGAGATCGTTGTGTTCCCATCAGATCTGGTGCGCCGCACCGGGATGGGTGATGACGATACGCTTGTTTGGGTGGAGGGACTGCGCACAACACTGGAGGAGTGCTACGATGCGGGCGTACTGCCCTCGGAGTTGGGGGTGAGTTGGGCGCAGGCGGCACGCCCAGTTAATCTGCGCGCCTATACGATCTACCCATCCTCAGGAGTGTAGACGTGCTGGCGGGGCGCGTGGCCCCCAGGTGAGTGTGTTTGAACAGCTGGTGTGCGGCGCGCTGGAGTGCCGCACACCAGTGGTTTCCGGGGCTGGACTATCGCATCTGGTCGCCGCGGACATGTGCGGCTGAGCGCCCGGAACCCTTGCGAGG
>JAXDDP010000040.1:0-32649 GCA_034676785.1 Anaerolineae bacterium
TCGGCGTGCCGCCGGCGGCAGAGCTTGCCGTCGCCGTGCTGGAATCCGAGAGCGTCCTGCTCCCGGGCGCCCACGACGTCTGCCCGGCAAGCACACCCCGGGTCGAGCCCGCCTTGCCGGAGCCACATCTCGCGCCCGACACCGTGCTGCAGCGCTCCGCGGCGGCCTATGCCCTCCAGAGCTTCTGGCCGCAGCAGGCCGCGGAGGCCGCGTCGACCGGGTACCTCCGCGATATGCGCGTCGCCCAGGTCACGCTTCGGCCGGTCCAGGTGGTGCCGGCCACCGGCCAACTTCGGGTCGCCACGCGGCTCCTCGTGCGGGTGCAGTTCGCGCCTGGGGGTGCAGCCCCCGCTGCAGCGAGCGCGGAGACCGGCGCCCCAGACCCCGCCTTCGAGCCGCTCCTGGCGCAGACGCTGCTCAACTACGACACCGCCAAGGCCTGGCGCCGTGCGCCGCAGGCCACGCAGTCACTCCAGACCGTGCAGCAGACCCTCGCCGGACCGTCAGTGCGGATCGAGGTCGACCAGGACGGCATCCACGCGGTCACCCCAGCCGGCCTGGAGGCCGCGGACGTCGCCACCGCGACCATCGACCCAGGCACCTTCCGGCTCCACAGCCAGGGGCAAGAGATCGCCATCGACGTGATCGGGGCCGGCGACGGCGTCTTCAGCGGCGAAGACGTGCTGCTCTTCTACGGCGACCCGATGGACACCCGCTTCACGGGCACCAACGTCTACTGGCTCACGTGGGGCGAGGCCCCCGGCGTCTCGATGGACACGCGCAATGGCACACCCTCTGGTGCAGCCACGACGCCCACGAGCCACACCACCACCGCCCGCTGGGAGCAGAACATCTACTACCTAATGTCGACCCCTTCTGGCGCCGCCGGCGATCACTGGGTCGGCCCGTACATCTATACCACCCTGGACCCCGTCTTCTATACCGCCACGCTGACGCTGGACCAGGTTGCCGCGGCGCCCTTCAGCGCCACACTGCGAGGCCTCATCAACGGCCCCTCCCAATACAGCGTGAGCCCCGATCACCATACCCGCGTCTACCTCAACGGTCACCTGGTCGACGATGCGTGGTGGGACGGCTGGCGTGACTACCAGTTTCAGCAGTCCGTCCCCCATACCTATCTCGTGGAGGGCGAGAACACGATCACGCTAGAGTTGCCCTTCGACCTCGGTGACGAAGTCTTGGCAGACCGCGCCTTTATCAACTGGTACGAGATCGACTATCAGCGCACCTATACCGCCACGAACGACCACCTTGCCTTCGGCGTCGACCTCCCCGGCACCTGGGATGTGCGGGTCTCGGGGTTCGCGACGGATACGCTGGCGGTCTACGACGTCACCAGCCCCACGCGCCCGGTGAAGATCACGGGTATCGCCGTGGCCCCAAGCGCCGGCGGCTACAGCCTCACGTTCAGGGACGTGCTCACCGAAGCGCAACGCTGCGTCGCGCTGGCACCGGCCCAAAGGCTCAGCCCTGCGGCGATGCGGCTCGACGCGGGCTCCGACTGGCGGTCGCCTGCCCACGGTGCCGACTACATCCTCATCACCCACGGCAGCTTCTACACCGACGTGCTCCCGCTCGCTGCCTACCGTGAATCCCAGGGCCTCCGCACGGCTGTCGTCGACGTCCAGGACATCTACGACGAGTTCAGCCACGGGCTCTTCGACCCCGAGGCCATCCGCACCTTCCTGGCCTACGCCTACGCCAACTGGACGCCGCCGGCGCCCGCATACGTTGTGCTGGTGGGCGACGGTCACTATGATTTCAGGAACTACAAGAACTACGGGGAGATCAACTTCATCCCGCCCTACCTGGCTTACGTAGATCCGTGGATCGGTGAGACAGCCGCCGACAACCGCTACGTCTGCGTCAGTGGAGACGACATCCTACCGGATATGCACCTGGGGAGGCTGCCCGCCAGGAACAGCGCGCAAGCCGCCGCCATGGTGGCCAAGATCCTCAGCTACGAACAGGCCCCCCCGCCAGGCGACTGGAGCACCAAGATCCTCTTCGCCGCCGACAACGCCGATCCCGGGGACCCCGAGAACAACTTCCCTGCCCACTCCGACGATGTCGCGGATCACTTCGTCCCGGAGCCCTACGCGGTCGACAAGGCCTACTACCAGGTCAGCTACAGCACCGCCGCCGACACCAAAGCCGCGATCATCGGCGCCATCAACGCCGGCCGGCTGATGGTGAACTACACGGGACACGGCGCCATTGAGTTCTGGGCATCGGAAAAACTCTTTGGCCGCTCCGACTTCGGAGCGCTCACCACCACAACGCGGTTGCCGTTCTTTGTGCCCATGACGTGCTACGAGGGCTACTACATCTCGCCAAGTAGCAGCACGCGCGACAGCTCGGCGCTTGCCGAGGCCATCGTCCGGGCCACGGGGAAAGGCGCGATCGCCAGTTGGTCGCCGACGGGCCTGGGCCTGGCAAGCGGCCACGGCTACCTGCACGCGGGGCTCTATGACGCCCTGCTCTACAACGGCATAGACCAACTCGGCCCAGCGACGCTGCGTGCCAAGCTGCATCTCTACACCACCAGCACCGGTCACCGCGAGCTCATCGACACCTATCTCCTCTTCGGTGACCCGGCCACGCGGCTGCCCATCCTGAAGACTGATGTCGTGATCAGCAAGCAGATCGTGAACCCGGCGCCGCGCCACCTCACCTACGCCCTCGTCTATACGAACACTGGACCGGCGATGGCCCACAACGTCGTCATCACCGATCTGCTACCTGCGGCCCTGCTGACGCCGTCCGTAGTCTCCAGCGGCGCTGCGATCACAGCCCGCACCGGCACAAGGTTCGTGTGGGATGTCGCCGGTCTGCCGCCCGGCGGCGGCGGCGTCATCACCGTCACCGCCGCGGTCGATTTCGACTTCGAGGGACCGCTGACCAACACCGTGTCGATCGCGACCACGGCCAGCGAGGCCATGACCAGTAACAACCACAGCGCCGCTGCCCTCGACGTAGCGTGGAATCGCGTCTATCTGCCTGCGGTGCTCAGAGAACCACTGGGGCGCTAACCTGATGGGCAGGGGGCAGCCACCCCTGGGCCGTACGGCCTAGCAACCGGCACGAAAAACGCCCTGGCTTTCGCCAGGGCGTTCAGTTTGGCTGGGGGCGGAGGATTTGAACCCCCACATACGGATTCAGAGTCCGCTGTCCTGCCGTTAGACGAGCCCCCAATCTCAATGGCGCGTAGTATACCACGCTTTGCGAGATCCGCAAGCGGCGCGACACAAAACCGCTGTCCCCAGCCCCGCGCAGGACAGCGGTCGATGCCGATCTGGTCGAGCCCCAGTCGTTAGGCTAAGCCTCGGCCGCGGCGTCCGCCGCTGCTTCCGCGGCCTCCTCCACAGCCTCAACTACGGCCTCCGCCGCTGTCTCCGGCTTCTCGGCCTTTTTGCCCATCGACTCTAGCTGGGCCTGCATATCCTTGGCGCGCGCCTGGAGCTCCTTGGTGGCCTCATCCAGCTTGTGGCGCGCATCCTTGAGCAGCGCCTCCGCCTTCGCGCGAGCCTCATCAGCCTTACTGGTCGCCTGATCAGACAGCTCTATGGATTTCTGGCGGATCTGGTCTCGGGTCTCTTCGCCCGCCTGGGGCGCGAACAACAACCCCACCGCCGAGCCAACCAGCGCGCCGATGAAAAATCCCACAACAAACGTACCGAACTCACTCTCCTGCTTGGCCATCCGTGTTTCCTCCCTTTGGTCGATCGTTCTGAATCTGTGTCACGTTGCGGCTGCGTCGCGTTACGCGCAGCACGCTTACCAGATCTCCTACCACCCTATTCAAGCCGGAAGCAAACCCGGCCGCCTTGATGATGGGAGTCACCATATTGTGACTCATGAACTCCGTCGTCCCCCTCACCGTCGCAACCGTATCGTTGACCGAGTGCAGTAGCGGTTGAATCTCGTCCCGCAGAACCTGAATCAGGACCTGGATCTGGAAGATCAGCAGAATCATCGCCAGCCCAATCAGAAACGATACCACAGCGACAAAGACGATCGCGATATCGCGCACGACCTGGGTTGCGGTTGGGAACCTCGCCATCAGGACAATGGCGGCCACCAGAAGCACCAGAAAAACGACCGCACCGATGATGATCAAGGTCTGCGTGCGCTTTGCCGCCTGTTCTTCGGGGGTCAAAGGTCCACGCCCCCGCTCTGCCACCTTGGGTGTCACAATCTTGGCTCGCTCCTCCTGTGGGGCAGTCTGGTCGGGCTGCGGTGACGTCTCAGGCTCCATGGTTACCTCCTCGTGTAACATGACTCCTTCATTGTACCATGCAGTTAAAAGGGGCACAAGAGAAAACTAGAAAGAAGGGTTAAAAAAGACAAGCAACCGCCGAGGCCCATCGAAGCTTCATGGACAGCGGCGCATCACGTGGCTGATCGCCCGCTCTTCCCAGAAGCCGCCGGGAGCCGCGCCGTTGTACCACCCCAGCCCGGGCAGGACCACAGTCACCGTCGGAGGCGCGTCGCCAAGGCGGAACCAGTAACGATACTCATACATAGCGTAGGATTCCAGGCTGGGATCCTGCGCGAAGAAAACCCCGATGTTGAGCAGTTCGGCGTCAGACAACGCGCCAATGGATGCAACCTGCCGCACCGCCTCGCCGCGGAATGTGACCCCATCCGGGGATACAGACCACTCAATCGGGTAGACGCGCCCGGCGACGGACGTGTCATCGAGCAAGTACGTCTCGCCCGCGCCGTTGTTCCACACGTAAGCATAGACATATGGAGCGTCGGTCGGGTTCACGACCTCGAACGCGCGTACGAAGGCATCGTTCCGCCAATAGGCATAGGACTCCAGGAGACTGTCATACGCCCCGGTGTTGAGTCTCCAGATCTCGCGCAGCCTCTCCCGACCAAAGAGCTCACCCCGTGTGACGGTCGTCAGCGACTCGTAGTACGCAGCCAAGCCGGCATCCCCGATGTGATTCTCTCCTGTCTCCAGTGTCTCCAGATACCCCTCGGGCAGACGGCGTCCGAAGTGACCGATCTGCCAGTTCGGATCAGTGACCGGCAAGCGCGCCAAGAGCGGGTCACCCAGGGCCAGCAGATCGACCACGTGCACCTGGGGCCCTGCAAAGTACCCAAAGAAGCCCACCGAGCCCTTGACCACGACCTGAGGCCCTCCGCTGCGGGCCTGCTTACCCTCCCGGGCCCAGTCATGGCTTGGCATCTCGCCCCGTTCGCGCAACGCCACCAGCAGCCCCGCGTTCTGGTAGTAGTTGGCCCGCTCATCGGTGATGCTGCGCCCCTTGACCCAGATTCGAGGGTCCCGATCTGCGCTGTGACTGCCAGATGCACGGATCGGGCAGTACGGCGCGGCGAGACCAACCGCGAGGAAGACCGCCAGCAGCGCGAGAGCCGCTCCGTGCCGCTCGCGGCGCTGCAGTGCCCACGGCGCTGCGACGATCAGAGTCACCGCCTGAAGCAGTGGCGCCGTGAGGAATCGCCCGCTCATGAAATCGCCTCCCACCCGGACAACGTACACCAGGTAGAGCGCGATCCCAGCCGCCATCGGTAGTCTGCGCCTATCGCCTGCAGCGAATGGCACTGCCATCGCCGTCCCAATGCATACCAAAGTCACAGGGTCGACTCGTAGGGAGTTCTGCAAATACAGCAGCCCTTCACGCCATACGTCCGCAGGCCGGATGAGTCCGGCATTCAACTTGGCTAGTGCGGTATTCGGGAAAGGTGTGCCGTAGTAGAGCAAGGAAAAGAGCTCCCACACGAGCAGCGGCAGAAACCCGAGCAGGGCGGCCACGACCGACCGCCGGCTGGGCACCTCGAAAAACGCCCAGACCAACACCGGAGCAAATAGCAGACCCACGTCAAGGCGGTTGGTGGCGCCCAGGGCCGCGAGCAGCGAGAGTCGGAAGATCCAGCGCGGCGAGGCGTGACCCCGGACAAAGGTCAGAAGGAACACCACCAAGATCAGGTGGGTGAGTGGATTCTCGAGTCCCGATGTCGAGTAGTCAACGAAGGCCTTCGAGACCGCGAGAACAGCGACTGCGAACGCCGCCATGACGCCAGAGCGCGCGCCTCGGCTGGCCAGCAACGCCACTGCAGCAACGGAAATCCCGATGGACAAGAGCAGGCTTGTGTAGAAAGCCTCGCCGGTGACCCCGTAGAACCCGGCGAGGAGCAACATCCAGAGGGGATGCGTATACGCCTGCACGCGCTCCCGAACATTCCAGGTCAAGCCATAGCCATGGACAAAGTTGTCGACCGTACGGAAAGTGATGTAAGCGTCGTCAGAGAGCCACGCATTTGCCACCACGGCTGCCACGAATCCCACCAGCAGAGCCGCTATCGCGATCTTCGCTACGCGCGATGTTGTCACCAGCCCCGCGCCCTGCTGAGAGTTTTCCATAGAGCGATGCGCTTGCCTACGGCAGCTGTCGGTCAAACTGGGGGCCGCTCTCCGCCCACTGGTATAGATACAGTGGGGCTTCGCGCCAATACCCTTGGGCGTCCCAAGCGATCTCCCCAAGCCAGCCCATGTGGTGGGCGTTGGACAGGGCAGAGAGAACAGTCTGGCGTCCGGGGGTTTCGTCCTGCCCGATAACAGCACGCACCGCGGAGGCCACGAGTTGAACAGCTTCGTAGGTGGGCAGGGCATAGGGGCCTGGCGGGGGAACATGCGGGCCGATCGAGGCATAGTCGGCGATCCAAGACGACGTCCCGGCGACATCCTGAGGGTAGGGATATGGCGTCACGAATTGGGCTCCGCGGGCCGCAGTGCCGGCGACCTTAGCGAACGCTGGCGACGCCATGTCCAGATCGCCAATCAGCGGACCGCCCCACCCTTGCATGCGCCACCGGCCTGCGCATTCGCCCGCCTCCACAGGCGGCAGGAAACAGAACACCAGCTCCGAGCCGCGCACTGGCTCGCCCTGACGCAGTTGTACGGCTCCCTGAGCTTCGGACGCCCGCACGACAGCATCTGCGAGCGGACCGGCACCCCACACAGATCTGGTAACTGGGCTCAGCGCATCGCCGGCGCGCAGCAGAGCCTGGCCCCAAGACTGCGGCGTGGGCACGAGGTGCCACACACCGTCGGCGTCGTTCTCCCCCCCTTCCCCAATGATAATCAGCGGCACACCCGCCTGTCGATAGATCGCGGCCGCGGCTGTACTTGTTTCAGGGCGAAAGTGACCAAGGACGACCGCAACATCGGCATCTACTGCCAGATTGCGGGCGGCTTGCGCTGCCAGGCCTGCTTCAGCTCGATCATCATAGGCCACGAGCTCCAGATGCCACCCATCGATTCCGCCTGCCGCGTTGATCTCGCGGACAGCCAGACGGGCCGCATACACAGCGTCATAGCCAACATCACGATAGCGCCCCTCGAACGGCGCCACAAGCCCAATCTTGAGGACACGGGGTAAGCGTGGCCGCGTACAGCTACAAACCAGAAGCGCTAGGAGGCATGCAAAGAGGAGCCGGTGGATAGATCGAGCGAGCATCGGAGACCGCGATCCAGGAATCCAGACCCGGCGCAAACTCACCGTCCGAGGTAGGTCAGCGCCTGGCGAATCTTCTCATCCAACGACAGAGAACCGTCACGAGGTAGCTGCTGAAGCGCTCTCTGGGCTTCCACGATGCTGAAACCCAACGCAGTCAGTGCAGACAGCACGTCTGCATCGTCCTCGGAGATGTGCACCTCCAACTCGCCAAAGCGCTTGAGCTTGTCCTTCAGATGTAGGACGATCGCCTCTCCGGTTTTCCTCCCAACACCGGGAGCCCGGGCAAGGACTTCTGGCTGTCCGTTCAGGATGGCGCGGCGCAATGTCTCCGGAGGGAACGTGCTCATCACACTTAGGGCCGCCTTCGGCCCCACCCCCGAGACCCCGAGCAACAGCTGGAAGAGCGACTTCGCGTCAGGTTCGCTGAAACCGTAGAGCGTCAGCTCACTCTCGCGGACGTGCAGATGGGTGTGCAGGACAATCTGGTCGCCAATCCGCAATGCAAGGTCAGCTGGCACGTGAACACCCAGACCGACCCCATTGACATCGAGGATGAGGTAGCCCGTCTCAAGGTGTACGACTTTCCCCGTCAATTGTGCGATCATCGCTACAGATACTCCGGCCCAGTGCGCGAGCGTTCCCGAGCCACTAGGCCTGGGCCAGACTGTCCAGGCGGCTTCGATGCAGGCAACAGATTGCCACCGCCGCGGCATCCGCAGCGTCGTCGGGGCTTGGAGCCTGCTCGAGCGCCAACAACAGGCGCACCATTTCCTGAACTTGGTGCTTGTCGGCGCCACCGTAACCGGTGACCGCCTGCTTCACCTGCATGGGGGTATATTCCATGATCGGCAACCCGGCGTTCGCCAAGGCCAGCAACGTCACCCCCCGCGCATGCCCCACAGACATAGCAGTCCGTGCATTGCGGCTGAAAAACAGCTCCTCCACCGCTGAGACGTCAGGCTTGTTTGCTCCGATGATCTGGCCTAGATCATTGTAGATCCGCTGAAGGCGAGAAGAAAGGGGCATCTTCGCGGGAGTGGTAATCACGCCGATGTCGATCAGCGCAAGACGCCCCTCGATCTCCTCAACCACGGCAAAGCCGGTCGTCGCGGTTCCGGGGTCGATCCCCAGGACCCGCATCAGTCCCCAACCGCCTCCGCATAGGCGGTGACGGCCTCCTCGGTCATCTCCAGGTTAGTGTAGACCCGGCGCACGTCATCGAGATCCTCAAGGTCATCGACCAACCGCAGAATCTTCACCGTATCAGATTGCCCAAGAGCAACCTCATTCTGAGGAACCATCACCAACTCCGCGTTCTCAACCGGAATGTCCATCTCTTTGAGCTTCTGGCTCACGGCGTGGAGATCTGTTGACTCAGTGTACACCTCGTGGTTGTCTTCGTCATCGCCCTGCACCACGTCCGCAGCCCCTGCCTCTACGGCGGCCATAAACAGCTCTTCGAAGTCAACTTCACTGGGCACTGAGATCGATCCCTTGCGTTCAAACTGCCACGCAACAGCGCCTGGATCGGCCAGACTACCGCCCGCGCGGGTGAGCGCATGGCGCAGCGCAGCAACGGTGCGATTGCGATTGTCTGTCAGCACGTCGATCATTATCGCTACACCGTTTGGACCGTATCCTTCGTACTGCACTTGGACGATCTCTTCTGCGTCCTTGTCCTCACCGGTGCCACGGCGGATCGCGCGATCGATATTATCTTTGGGCATGCCCATGGAACGGGCCTTATCGAGGGCCATTCGCAGACGAATGTTGGTCTCAGGATCGCCCCCTCCACCCTCGCGGACTGCTATGACGATCTCCCTTGCCACTTTCGTGAAGACAGCGCCTCGCTTCGCGTCGTTAGCTTCCTTCTTACGACGAATCGTTGACCAATGACTATGACCAGACATAGAGCCTCCCTAGACTAAATTCCATCTGTTATGCTTGAGTCCTGAGTGACTCAACCTGACTCTGCAAGCGCATTCGATAGCGACTGCAGCGATCTCCCCTCAGGAAAGTCAACCGGGCGACTGATGGTGCTCACTCGCCCGGCTGTTGAGGGCCAAGAATGGCCCCCACGAAATCTTGCCTCCCACGCACGAAGGCGCCCCCATCTAGGGGACGCTTGCCCGCCATCTGCACGTATTCCAGTGCCAGGCACCTATCGCCCGTCATCACAGCGGGCACATCCCCCCAGAGAAACACCACACCAGGATCCATATCAGGTGCAGGATTCGGCACGACCACTCGTGCCCGCAGCACCTTCAAGCGTGTGCCATTCCAAAGCGTATAGGCACCCGGTGACGGTGACAAGGCGCGGATTTGGTTATACAGCTCGTCAGCTGACTTCGACCAGTCCAGCTCCAGCTCAGACTTACGAATCGGACGCGTCATCGTCGCCCCTTCAGCAGGCTGCGGGACTGGCACCACCTTATGCGCCAGGTAGCCTGGCAGCACCTCCATCAACAGATCAGCCCCCAGCCGGGCCAGGCGCCTCTCCAACTCGCCAGCAGTCTCCTCCGTGCCAATCACGGTCTCGCGCTTGGCCAGAATGGGCCCCGTATCAACTCCCTCATCCAGTTTCATGACCGTCACGCCCGTGACTTGATCCCCCGCCCTCAGCGCCCCTTGGATCGGAGCAGCGCCCCGCCACCGCGGCAGCAGAGACGCATGGACGTTCAGGATACCGTAAGGCGGAATCTCCAGCACCGACGACGGCAGAATCTGCCCAAAGGCAACGACAATCCCGATATCGGGCGCCCACGCGCGGATATGCTCAACCGCCTCCACATTACGCAGCCGAGCCGGCTGATAGACGGGAATGCCCTCAGCCAGGGCGATCTCCTTCACGGGCGGCATCTCGAGATGCCGCCCCCGGCCCGCCGGCCGATCTGGCTGCGTCACGACACCCACGACTGTATAGCGCTCGATCAGACGCTCTAGCGTCGGCAGCGCGAAATCGGGAGTGCCCATAAAGACAATACGCGGTTCCATCAGCGCTATTTTAACACAAGCCACCCACGGATCAAGCCAATAGGTGTCTGTTCAAAGGACGGGAAGGGACTTAGAAACTGGCGCGCCACCAGGCGGAGTCACCACCGGTGTGCGCTAACCGGCAAGCTCGACGAGGCCCAGTCTGGACGTACGCTCGCATCCCGGTGTGTCGGTCAGTGCCTTGGCAATTCGTGTAACAGGACGCGGTTCCATAGATCCTACGGTCCAGGCCGCCGAGGATCAGCTTCACGGCATTGGCGTTTCTCATTGTCGCTTGACACAGACCACTCTGACAAGATATCCCGCACCGATGGAACCGTCGTGCGATGCTGATGGGACGGGCGCTGGAATGCCAGGGTCACGGCCGATCGCTCATATGGTGCCTCGTGTCTGACTAGATACCGCTGGTAGATCAGACCGTCTTGAGCGGGGGCGATTGCTGTTACCGTCGCAGTGTATGGAGATGATCCGGCTCGGTGCTAGTAGGACTGCGCGGAGGCCACTTTGGATATCCTGACGAAGATTACAGACAAGCTAGCGACCCTGGCTAATCGTCATCTAGCCAAAGGCGTGCAGGCAGTGTTGGAACACATTCGGGTAGCCGAGGAGCACTATAGCCAAGCTAGCGATCAGCAGAACTCAGCTCATTACAGCGATGTCATCTACCGTACCAACCAGGCATTTGAGGGAATCCTGAAAGTGACGTACTCCGCTATGGTGTGGAACAGTGGCGGCGCGACGTCGAGCTCCTAGGCAACGCTGTCTGGAATAGCGAACACCACTCGATGTTGCTGAAGCGAATCGAGGTCAACGTCTGGCACAAGCTGACGGCAGAGGAGCAAGCGGCCTTTCTAGAGCTGCTTGAGTCGTGTCACTGGGGGCCGGCCGAGGTGGAGCGGGCGAAGGCGATCGTCGAGACGGCGACGTGGTTCAGCAAGCTGGGGGCCAGGTAGAGGTCCGACGGGCAGGGCTGCGCGTGTCGCTGGTTCTGCGGCAGAATGCGCCTAGTCGCCGTCAACAATGCCCGTGCTGACCTGCGATAGTAGTGCTTCCCACATCCAGCGCGCTCGGCGAATGCGGATATCTGCGGCAGAACCAGCCGGAGTGGTACTACTGCGTGGTGCTTGGGCTATTGGTGGCAGGACAGAGGGGACGGGTGAGGAGCGCGTACTTCCTGCCTGCCACTACCTTCAGATACACAGCAGCCCGGTCGGATGAGGATACCGGAGCGAATCTTGATTGGCAGCCCAGATCCACAACGATGGCCTAGGCGCCTATGGGTCACCGAGTCCAGCGACCTTTTCTACGCTGCATCTTGCTAGCCCGCCTGACCGAAAACGAGTTGATCAAGCTACCTGCGGAAATCGGCGAGGTCTCTCTGCGGCCGCAAGCGATCACGCCCTGGATACTAGCGATGCACTCAGCGCCTCTCTACTGGGCGGCTTTTCGGAGCGACCTATCGTATCTGCGTCGAGCATCGGGATCACGCAGCACTTCAAAGGCTTCATTCAACTACTGCATTATCTGGGTAGCGTCTGCTCGGTCCGATGCGTCAGGGTGGTACTTGCGGGCAAGGCGGCGGTACGCGGCCTCGATGACCTCCAGCTCGGCATTCTCGGTTACCTGGAGCACACTGTAGTAGGTTGTCGCCACAGCGGCTGCATCGCTTCGTGCTTGCTTCTCGAATCCAGGCGTTCTGCCACTTGCCTGGCTTGTACGGGACCGCAGTCTGCTTGCCTTGGGCGCTCCGCTGCTTGGCGGCGACGTGCTTGCTCGGGATGCCCGGGCTTTCTTTGTCGCTGCGGCTCTGCGGCGTTGATACGCGTCTGAGGCGGATTCGTAGAGTCCCTGCAGATCCTCTCCCAAATGCCGCAAGTCAACGTCTTTCGACTTAGCCCAGTATGCAGCATGATCATGCACCGGTCTCAGGAACTCAGCTAGATAGCTGTCCATTGACGGGAAGTGGACCGCGTGCGACTGGACCTTTCCGATATCCGCATATCGAACCGACGTTCTAAGTCGCAGTTGCCCAAGGAAGGCCTTGGCGACATCCGCCGCGTTTGTGCGGCCAAACAGCCCGTTCTGCGCATAACCACGTAGGGGTTAGCCTGCAATGTCGCCCGCGGAAGTGGTGGCGTCCCTATGGAGCTCGATCAGAAGCGGGACCGCACGAGGGTCAGCCAACTCGGCGAGCCCACTAAGGCCCACGGATCGCATGCCCTTGTGGTCGGAGCGTGCCGCAGCGCTTCCCGCCGACGCTCATCTACAACGATGGATGGATGCTGCGTCTCGCCCTCGATTGGTTTCACTCGCATTCACTGCCTGACCATGTGTTGAGCTTCCAGCCCGAGACGGTTTGGTACTCCGAGGCCCTCCTGTCGACGCCCTTCAAGGCTCGCTATCGGGGAGATCTACGAGCCGAGGCGCGGACGCACGCTGACGGCGTTGTCGGGCACAGTGTCATCGGTATCCCGGCCAAGACCGATGCTGATGGTTGAGCGCAGGTCCGAAGAGGAAGACCACACCCACCGGCCCAACGCGTCGAGTTCGGTTTGCTGTTCACTGCTAGCCTTTCCCTTTGGCCGCGCTCCTGCAGCAGACCCGAGCCGGGTGTATCGCTGCACATCAGCACCTCCCATACCGATTTGCCCATCAGCAATTCCCAATATGAAGTCCATTCAGGCCAGCCAGTCCTAACCTGCGGCGGCAAATCGCGCGATTGTGGGTCAAATGCTGCACAATCCGTCCCGAAGCGTAGATCACGGCCCTATGAACCTGCCATATTGGGAATTGCTGTTTGCCTATCTACTTCATCTGCATATACTGAATCATGCGTTGCTTTGCCAACGTTTTGACGCGTGACTGGAGCCCTATCTATGTCTGACTTCACCGACGATGAACTGACCTCCTGGGAACTGGTAGAGGATGCTGAGACCGCAGCTGAAGGGCAACTCTACGACTTCATCACCAACGATCCCGTCAAGGACACCCCCTTGGAGAGGGTGGTGCAGGCTGTCGCCCGGTCGCTCGTCGAGGAGTATGAGTTTGACCACACGCAACTGGCGCGCGACCAGACCATCGCGTACGAGGTGCTCGATGGTCACGGCAGGTCCCGCCGCCGCAGGCCGCGTGTGAGCGTTGCCGTCTATCCGGAGGGCGCCGGCAAAGATGATCCTGATCGGATCATCCGTGCGGCGCTGGTGCAGCCGCCTAACACTAAGGCGAACGATGCCAAGCGCGGCGTTCCCCTCCTTGAGGAGATACTCGGCGCGCTTCCTAGCTGCGACTACGGCCTCTGGACCAACGGTACCGATCTGGTCTTCAAGCGCAAGCTGACAGGCGAGTGGCGCCTCGAGCCTGAGTACGTCGACCTCTACGATTTGCCCGGCAACGGTGAGACGGCCGCCGACCTGGACGACCCGAAGCACCAGGCAGGGCGCATCGCCACCGGCGACAATCTCGTGCGCACCTTCTCCCGCGTTCACGACTACATCTACGGCAACCAGGGCCTCAAGAAGGACGCTGCCTTCTGGCAAGTGCTCAACCTCATCTTCTGCAAGATTCACGACGAGCGGGCCACCGGCCAACGACGCTTCTGGGTGAAGGGGACCGAGCGCAACTCACCCGAGGGCCAGGCTGCGATCGCTGAGCGCATCAGGGCGCTCTTCGACGACGTCAAGCGCGACCTGAACTACGCGAGCATCTTCACCGAGCGCGACACGATTGACCTCGATGACCGGGTGTTGGCCTATGTGGTGGGTGAGCTCAGTCGCTACACTCTGCTCGACACCGACGTGGACGTGAAGGGCGCGGCCTACGAGGAGATCACCTCGAGCATGCTCAAGTCGCAGCGCGGGCAGTTTTTCACGCCGACCAACGTGATCCGCCTGATGGTAGAGATGCTGGATCCCGGAGCCGTAGACGGGAGCGACGCCGACCTCACCGATCCTTCGACTTGGCCGCGCATCCTCGATCCCGCGTGCGGCAGCGGGCGGTTCCTCACCTATGCGCTCGACCACATCCGTCGAAAGATGGCGGCACAGCTCTATCCAGATCTGCACCCGCTGCAGCGCACGCCTGAGATGGATGAGGGTGAGGCTGCCCATCTGGTCCGCCGCTTCGCCGCGGCGTGTCTCTACGGCATTGACTTCGATCCTGACCTGAAGCGCGCGGCGCGGATGAACATGATCCTCAACAACGATGGCCACGGCAACATCCTCTCGTTCAACTCGCTGGAGTTCCCGCTGATGCTGGACGCCGTTCCCGCCCGGCTGCGCGACACGTTTGGCTCACAACCTCGGGAAACGTGGCCCGACCCCGTCCGCGCGCGGCTGGATGCAGACCTGGGGACCTTCGACTTCGTCTTCACCAACCCCCCGTTTGGCGCCAAGATTCCTATTGATGACCCCGATATCCTGGGTCAATTCGACCTGGGCCACCGCTGGTCGCAAGATGCTGAGGGGCGCTGGGTGCGCTCTCCCGACCTGCAGAGCCGCGTGGCGCCCGAGGTCCTCTTCATCGAGCGGTGCATCCAGTGGGTCAAGCCCGGCACAGGGAAGGTTGCCATCGTCCTGCCGGACGGCATCCTCGGAAACCCCGACGCCGAATCCATCCGCGCCTGGATCCTGACGCACTGCCAGGTCCTGGCGAGTGTGGATCTGCCTGTGGAGGCGTTCTTGCCGCAGGTGGGCGTCCAGGCGAGCCTCCTCTTCCTTCGGCGCAAGTCACAGGAGGAGCGCGACGCGGAGGCGCTGGGCCGCCGGAGCGACTACGATGTCTTTATGGCGATTGCCGAGACGGTGGGCCACGACCGGCGCGGCAACGACCTCTACGAGCGCGACGCTGATGGTGCGGAGTTGATCTACGAGGTCCAGCGACCTGTGCTGCGCCGCCGCGCGCGCCGTAACATCGTGACGACGATGTCCGTTCGCGAGCGGAAGCTGGATGACGACCTGCCACGCATTGCCGAGGCCTATCGGCAGTATCTTGCGACCGGGGAGACGCCGGAATGAAGGTCGTCGCCACAGCCGTGAGTGACCTCCACGCCGGCGACCGCCGGCTGGACGCTAGCTACCACGCCAGCGAGGGGGTGCAGGCGCTGCTCGCCCTGCGGCGCTGGGCAAGGTCGCTGACTCCACTGCGTGTTAGGCCTGCTCCAGCACGGGACAGCTTTGGGGTCTACAGTTCGCAGCGGTTGGACCGGCTGGATGAGGTGTGCAAGCCGGACGGGATCTTCATCCCAAGCCGGTTCAAACGTATCTTCGTCGATGACCCGGCACACGGCGCGCCCTATCTGACCGGCGGTTCGATCATGCAGGCTGACCCATTGATGGGGGCAAAGCTCCTTTCCCGCAAGTTCACGGCCAATATGGAAGAGCTGGCGTTGCGGAACCGCATGATTCTAGTAACGTGCTCCGGCACCATCGGAAATTCCGTCTACGTGAACGCGACTTTCGGAGACGCTGTCGGCTCTCCCGACTTACTGCGCATTGAGGCCGATACCGCCAAGATCCCGCCCGGCTACCTCTATGCTTTCCTAAACAGCCCGACGGGCAAATCCCTCATTGAGCAGAAGACGTACGGCGCAGTGGTGCCGCACGTCGAGGCGCATCACGTAGTGGACCTTCCCATCCCCCGGCTCGACCCCGCTGTCGAGGAACGCATCCACGCGCTGGTGGAGCGGGCGGCGGCCCTGCGGGTAGAGGCGAGCCAGCGTCTCGAGTGCGCTCAGCAGCGGCTCAACCGTGATGTGCTTGGACTGCCACAGGGTTGGCGTTGGCGGCACCTGAACGAACACGCTCGCGCCGCGGGTGTGGTACGTTTCTCCCCCAGTGCCGATCGCCTAGACGCCTTCCATCACGTCGGCTATGTCGGCGAGGCCGAGGCCGTTCTCCCTGCCTGGCATCCGTTGGGGGATTTGGTTGAGCCATATCAGCCTCCGCTGTTCAAGCGTCCTTACACTGGCGAAACGGGCATCCCGTTCCTGAGTGGGATGGACTTGTACGACGCTTACCCCAAGCCGCACATGTACATCTCGCGGAAAATGCAGGGGCTTGACCGCTACATTGTGAGGGCGGGAACGATTCTCGTGCAGAGAGTAGGGCAACGCTATGGGCTGTTTGGTAGACCTACCATTCTGCCACACCATCTGGATCAAACAGCGGTAACGGAACACCTTATTCGCGTTCGGCTGAAGAACTCCAGGGATCGTGGTTTCGTCTACACTTGGCTCTGTACCGAATCCGGTCGGCGACTGCTTCTGAAGCAATCATTTGGCACCTCTATGGGAGTGCTGTCGGAGCAGTCTTTTCGGCAAATGACGGTCCCTGATTGCCCTGCTGATCTGCGGTACTCCTTTGAGCCCGAGGTCCAGGCGGTGTGCGACCTGCGCAACACAGCCAATGCCCTGCAAGATCAAGCCCAGGCGTTGCTGGCTGAAACGTTAGGGATGGGATAGCCACACGCCAGGGGAACCCTCTGCAGCCTTGGCGTCTCGACGGGAAACGGACGGAGGTTCTATGGCAAGAGTGATCCTGATGCCCGGGGCGCGCCCGGCGGACGCGGGCGAGGCGCTGGTGCTCAAGCATCTAGAGGAAGCACTACCCGGCACCTACACCCTGATCCCCAATGTGGAGATCATTGAGCCGGGCCGTCCGGCCTTCGAGTACGATCTCATCATTGTCGGCCCCTATGCCGTCTATGTCGTGGAGATCAAGCGCTGGCTCGGCGGCATCCGGGGTGACGATCACACCTGGCTGGTCGCGGGGAAACACCGCCGCCAGAATCCCTGGCCCACCGCCAACAACAAGGCCCGCGTGCTCAAGAGCCAGATCGAGCGGCGACAACCTCACTGTGGGCAGGTGTGGGTCGAGGCCCTTGTCGCGATCGCCGATGACCAGGGTGAGCTCGACCTTCGCGGCGCGTGCAGTGACAGGGTCCTTCGTTACACAGCCCTACCCGCCTTCCTGACCGACCCGACCGCCCTGGGAGCCAAATCCGGCAACCTGCGCCCGTTGCGCAGCTACCTCGAGAAGGCGATCCAGGAGGTCGGGCGCGGGCGCCCCGATACGGTGCTGCGCTACGGCGACTATGAGGTCGAGGAGACGCTCGTTCGTCGCGATGCGGTATCGGAGTTCCTGGCCCGCAATATTCTCCTTCATGGCGACGTGATGGTCCGGCTGCGCGTCTTCTCCTACGACCCCTACGTGCCCGCAGAAATGCTGGCGCAGCGTCAGGAGCGTATTCGCCGTGAGGCGGAGGCGCTGCAGAGAATCGGCCCACATCCCAATCTGATTGCCTTCCAGACGTTCTTCACCGATCCGATGGACCCCAACCTCGCGATCGAGGTGACCGATTGGTCTGAAGCCGGCACCCTGCGTAGTCTGCTGAGTTCGCCAACCCCGCTCTCGCTGGAGAGGAAGTTGGAGCTGGCACAGGGCATCGCCGCAGGACTGCTGGCAGCACACACAGCCGAGGTCATCCACCGCGATGTGCGCCCCGCCAACATCCTGATCGGCCGGGATGAGCAGCCCAGGCTCATGAACTTCGACCACGCCCGCATCACCCTGCCTGGGATGCTCACCGTGGGACCGGTTCAGCACGACCCGGCGGTGCCTCGTGCCTATCAAGCCCCTGAGCTTCTCAATCCCGCGCTGCCCATCACGCCCGCCGCCGACCTTTACAGCTTGGGACAGATCCTCTTCGAGATGCTCACCGGCAGGCCGCTCTATGACTCGCCCGAGGACGCCCTGCAGGGGGCGACCGTCCTAGGCGCGCCGGGCGACTATGTCCCCGATGTGCCTGAGGCGCTCAATGATCTGGTCCGGCGCTTGCTGCATCGCGATGCCCACCGCCGACCCCAGAGCGCTGCTGACGTGATCGCTACCTTGCGCGACCTGCGCGAGAAGCCCTCCGGGACCGTCGTCGAAGTGCCTGGGCCGGAGCTCCAGACCCCAACGGCGGGTGAGGTTGAGCCGTCGAAGTTCAGCGAGAACGATGTGATTGACGGCAAGTACACCGTTCAGAAGGTGCTGGAGGCCGGCGGCTCCGGCCGCGTCTACCGGGTCTATGACCCGATCTGTGACCGGGTCTTCGCGCTCAAAGTATTCGAGGCGACCTCGCTGTCGCTGGAGTCCCTCAAGCGCGAAGTGCGCGCGCTTCAGCAGATCCAGCACCCACACATCGTGCGCTTCCAGAGCTGGGGAAAGCTCGCACAGACCGGGCGTTTCTACCTGCTGACGGACTTCGTAGAGGGCGAGGATTTGTTCGCCTACACCACGCCCGCGCGCCGCCTGCCCGTGCGCAATGCCGTGCAGCTAATTCTCCAGTTGCTATCTGCCCTGAGCACGATACACCCAGACGTAGATCGGCTGGAGGAGCTCCACGCCAAGATGGACGCGGGAGAGGTCGATGAGGCTGAATATGAGGAGTACGGTCGCCTCAAGGAGAGTGGCTTCCTGCACCGCGACATCAAACCCGCCAACCTGATGCTCTCTGGTAGCGGGCTGATGCTGGTGGACTTCAACATCGCGGCGCGCGCAAGCGAGGCCGGGCATACGTACGTTGGAACGCCAGGCTATATGCTCCCTGAAACCGGTTTGATGCCCTGGAATGCTGATGGGGATCTCTTTGCCACCGGCATCGTCCTGTACGAACTGGTCACGGGCCACCATCCGTATGGCCCCGAACGCCAACCCAATGCCGAGACGTCACCGACTGATCCACTTATCTATGTGCCGGAGCTGCATCCCGCGCTAGCTAAGGTCCTTGTGCGGGCCGTTTCGTGCGACGCTACGCGACGCTATCACAGCGCGCGGCGCTTCCGCGAGGATCTGCTAGCGCTCGGTGACGTCTTTCTGCTAGCATCGCCTGTCGCTCCGACCGTAAGTGGGCTGACGTTGGCGCCGGGCGAGGCCGCCAAACTGAACTACAATCCCTATGTCACGCGGTTCCTCCGTCTCTACAGTCAGGCGCGTCGCGACAACAGCGGCACGCGCGGGCTCGACGAGATTGCCCGCATGACTTACGTCCCCACCCGCCTCGATCGTCTGCTGCGCCCGGCGGTGCTCGACGGTCACTATCGGCTGGTTATCATCACGGGCAACGCCGGCGACGGCAAGACCGCTTTCATCAAGCAGCTGGAGGAGACAGCAGGGACGCAGACCGTCGATCACCCGACGGAGAACGCCGGGCTGTTCACCCACAACGGCATTCGCTTCGTCACCAACTACGACGGCTCCCAGGATGAGGGTGCCGAACGGGCCAATGACCTGGTGTTGACCGAGTTCTTTGAGCCCTTTGCCGACCCGGTGATTGCGCAAGCGCCCGGCGAGCGCGCTGTGCACGTCATCGCCATCAACGAGGGCCGCCTGATCGACTTCTTTGGCGCGGCCGACGAGGGCGCGGCAACTCAGTTCCGTCGCTTAGGCGACCTACTGGCGCGTTTCTTTGAGAGCGACCACGATGCGAGTGTGCTCCCCGAATGGCTGCTGGTGGTGGACCTCAATCGTCGCTCGCTCGTGGCGCGCGATCCCGAAGCCGACGATCTCTCGATCTTCGAGCGGCAGCTTACCGCGCTGCTCAAGCCGGCCTTCTGGGAGGCATGCCGCCGGTGCGAGCTGCGCGAGCGGTGCCCCATTAACTACAATGTAGCCACCCTGGCTGATCCCGCTTCGGGCGCGGAGGTGCGCGAGCGGCTGCGCACGCTCTTCGAGATCGTCCATCTGCGGCGCCATCTGCACATCACCATGCGCGACCTGCGCTCGGCGCTCTCCTGGCTGCTCTTCCGCGATATGGATTGCGACGACGTGGCGCGGATGCTGACCAGTCATGTCCCGCCGGATGTGACGATATCGCACCTCTATCATCAGGCGTTTGCTGCCGACGGCTTACTTCCTGAAGGGCGTGGCGACGATCGCCTGGTTGCCCTGCTGCGCGAGATCGATCCGGCTCGCGTCGCCAATCCCACTGCCGACCGGGCGCTCTACTTCCGGGACCTGCACGGCCTGCCACGCCTTGCCTTTGAGGCGCGGCAGGAGCTGGTAGATCTCTGGTTGCAGGATTGGCACCTACCCAGCGCGTGGGAGGCCATGCAGCACCCGGAGACTGTGCGCTCAATTCAGGCCAGACACGATGCAGTCCGTCGCACCGCCTACTTCGAGCGCCGCGATGGCGCCTGGAAGACCATGCTGCCCTACCAGAACTACAGCTACTTCACCGAATTGACCCAGAACGCGGTGCCTGACCTGAACTCCTTGAAGGCTGAACTGGTCGAGGCGATCTCGTTAGCTGAGGGGGCGCGCAACACGGACTTGGCCCAACGCTTCATCTGCCTCCGGGCCGGTCAGGCAGGCAGTGTCAAGATCAAGTCGTTCCGTCTCTTTCCGGCTGAGGACTTCACGCTGCGGATTCCTGTGGACAGGAGCGGCCCGTACATCGAGTACACGCCCGATCAGATCGTCTTTTCCTACGCAGCGTCAGATGATGAGGTCCATCGAGCAGATCTGGTCATCTCGCTGGATCTGCTGGAGTTGCTTGCCCAGGTGCGTGAGGGGTTCACGCCGTCGCTCGATGACCTCCAGGGCTTCTTCATCAACTTGGTGGTCTTCAAGAACGCGTTGGCGCACCTGCCCTACCGCCACGCCGTCCTGACGCGCAACGATCGCCAGTTCTACGACGTGCGCCTGACCGATCGGTCGGAGGTCAGCCTGCGTCGGTGGAGTGCCGAAAGGAGCATCGCCCATGAAGCTGACGCGTGATGATTACGAGTTCAACAACACGCAGATCTGTCACATCATGCCCAAGCACATCGAGTTGGATCGGGCGCTGATCAACCTCTATATGTTGCTCAAGTATGAGGGGCGGCGTCCCGTTGCGAAGACGGGGCGCAAAGAGGTGGATGTAGATTACATCGTCGGTCAGTTGCTCGCACAGCACCAGCACGAACTGCGCGGGTTTGCGGACCACCCCGACGTGGTGCGTGACTGGGTCTACAGCGATCTGGTGGACATGGTCTACCGAGGCAATCCCGACAAAGAGGCCGTCGCGGCGCCGCTGCCGCTGCACCTGAACGCTTACAAGCTGCGCAACCCCAAACAAGCCCGGGACTATCGCGCGGCAGAACACCTCTACAGCATGTTGCGAGCCGGCAACCCCGATCTGATCCGTCGGCTGGCTGACTATTTGGGGCAGGGCATGGATGCCTCGGGAAGCTATGATACCTACGATGGACAGACACCCCTGGATCTGGACACGCTGATGGTCGTCTGGATGGTCGATTCGCCCAACCTCAAGGACAGCGCCAGCGGCAAGGGAGAGTACCTCGACCCGCCCCTATGCTTGGGACAGGCGCGGCTGCTGGCCGCCGACGTGCAAGCGCTCCTCGTCTATGACGAGGTCATCCCGCGCCGGGTGCTCATCGGCTACCTGCGGAGTGCGCTGGGACTGCATCTCGGGCTCTACCTGCTGCGCCTCTTCCGGCAGGTCTCCGGCTGGGTGCGCGACGGCGCGGCGCACCCAGCCTGCCGCAACTGCCCCGTCGATGCCCATGCAGAGCAGCCCTTCGCGCAGTGTCCCTATGCGTTCCAGAACCCGGACGCCGCGTCCCCCTTGCCTGAGCTGCTGGTGGATATGGGAGATGACTACACAGGCCACCTTGCCGCGTTGGCGCGTGAGAACTGCGTGCGCCACTATTCCCAGATGAACGACTACATCCAGGCGGTCTTCACCATCAACCAGGTGAAGCGCTTTGCCTCCAGCGACCGGGGCAGGCGGCACCTGCAGAAGGCACCCGAGTCGGTGGGTGATCTTGTGGCGCTGCTTAAGGCGCCGTCCGACGTGATGCTCAACTACTTCAGCGATCGCATCGATGACCTGGTGCCCTCCGACGCGCTCGCTGAAGAACGGGACGATGTACGGGCGATTCACGCGATGCACGACCTCAATGCTCTCCAACGGTTTGTGGAGTTGGTGGCAGTGGAGCGGACGCGCTACTACCGCAAGTATCTTACCGAGCAGCTCGATACGGTGCTTATGAAGAACCAAGAGACTTGCCTCCTAAGGCAGGGCAAGGGACGGCGCAACGAACGCCGCTGGCATATCGGCAGTCGCATGCTCGAGATGTTGGTGCAGGTTGCGGTCCTGCAACCTGAGAACGCGACGTTTCGCTCGCGGCCCATCCTGGTGGACGACCTCCTCTTGTGGATGCGCCAGCGGTATGGACTCACGCTCATGCCCGAATGGCCGGGCGCGACCATCCGGGACTACGAGGCGTTCAACGGCAACCTTCGCATCCTTCGACGTCGGCTGCGCGAGATCGGTTTCTACACCGACCTGAGCGATGCCTATAACGCGCGGACCATCCATCCTCGGTACCCGATCTGAGAGAGGCGCATCCATGCTTATCTTACAGGACCCCTCCCAATCCACGCTTGATGGAGTGCTAGCCCAAGCGGTGCGCAGCATTCTGCTTGCCGAGCTGCGTGCCAGCCGGCCGGGACGTTGCCTGCGCGTGAGTACGTTGCCGGTTTCGGTGATGCGCGCGCTGTCCGCCAACCTTCATAGAGACGGTGTGGATGCTGATGTTGTGCTGCTCATCGGCCCACGGGAACAGGCAACCGCGCCCTGGGAGATCACGGCCACGCGCCTCATCGAGCTGCGCAACGCCGGTACGCGTCCATTGCTGGCCTTTGTGCCGCCGGGTCTCAAGGTGGCTGCAGAGGACTCGTTCGATGTGAGCACCTTTGTGGAGCTGGATCTCTCGGGCGTGCCTGCGCAGATGCGGCGGGCGGCGCGTGCCGAACTGCCCGAGGAGCTCCGCGCGTTGACCCACCAGGTGCTCGCTTACGTAAGACGCCTCAACTGGCCTATCAGCGACGATGACGTCGTGCGGTACTACCTGACCCTCGTTCACAATGGGATGACGCGGGCGGCCGCAGGCGGTGCGCTCTACCAACTGGGACTCATCCCCGACTTCGAGCTCTTGGACGTGGCAGACCGCGTCAACCAGCGGCTCGACCGCAACGCAACCGCGCTACGCATCCTGACCGAAAGCCTCCAGCCGCTGCTGGGTCGGATTCTCGAGTTGAGGCTAGCGCGGGATACCCTGCAAACAGCGCTGTACGAGTTTCTCCAGAGCCGGTCGCTGCCTGCTACGCGCGACTGGGGGCGAGAGCTAGCAACTGAGGTCACGCTGCGCCCGCTGGCTTTTGAGCACTGGCGCTTTGCGGATGACGCCACCACGCGCGAGCGGCTGCTGCTGGTTGTGGATGACCTCAGTCTCACACCACGTGACACAGGCCAGCCGACAGGAGCCGACAATCCGCTCTATCTGGATGTGAATCGAGCTCGATCCGTGCGAATCAAGTGGAGCACGCAACCGAAGCCATCGGTCGTTCCGGATCTATCACACTTCCGTATTGAGATCGTGAGCGCGGAGAATGGGGCTGTGGCCTGGGAAAGCACCAACATTCCCGTGGGGAAGAGCACCAGGGAGTACCGCTCGCGTAACCCCAAGACGTCCGATTTCCGCTATGCTATCGAGGACGGCCTCTTCTACTTCCGCGTCCGGGCCTATTCGGCGAGCGGCGACATTATCAATGAGGAGGACGCTGAGAGCCATCCGGAAATTCTGCGTGATCCGGCGAACCCTGAAGGCAAGCGCAAGCACGAGACCGAGGACATCTGGTTCTGGGTAGATCCGAGCGGCGATCCTCCACCGGCTGAGCCGCAACGCAACGTCACCGTGCGATCGTTCCTCGAAGCGCAACTGCTGGCCCGCTACGCTGCACTGGATCGCGGCGCGGATCCACTGGGAGAGGGGGTCGTCCCCACTGAAAGGACCGGATGGGCCACCGCCAAGGGCAAGCGCGCTGAGGCGCTCTACCACATCGTCTATGACGCGCAGACGCGTTTCACGCTCGCGATCAGCACGCTGCTGCGGCAGATCGAGAGTGATACCCTCGCCCATCCGGAGATGCTGGGTCGGTGGCGGCTCAACTATGCCTCCGGTGAGCCGCGCGAGTCGGTCGAGGCGACTGTACGTCAGTTTCACGGCGCAGGACAGATCCCGCCCGCGTTCCTGGAGGCCCGGGGCGCGCTCTTCTACGCGCTGCGCCAGGGCGAAAACGACTGCCTCACGGCGACGGCTGATCTGTCGGATCACGGGCAGGCTATCCTGCAATATGTTGCAGCCTACCAAGCGTGGCTCGCTCAGGTGCAATCCGATTTCCCAAAGATGGCGATTCGGGAAGACGCGGGACGCAGTCGCACAGCGCCGATCTTCCTCGACATAGACACAGTCGAGGTGATACTGCCCAATGGCGATGCGGGACAACAACGAGTTCTCCTTCTTGCACCCACGCATCCGGTTCGGCTGCTATGGCACCTGCAGTGGGCACGGATGGCGCGCGTATGGCTCACCGAGGTCGACGGCGAGATCGACCCCAAGAGGCGGCTGCCGGACACGATGCGCCTCTACCTTCGGCGTGGGCTGACGCCGGTGAACCTCCCGCCGTTGCTCCGTGCCGCGCACGATGCGCCCTCCGACGGTGTCTCACGCTTCTACGTAGAGCAGGGGCCGCTGACGCCGTTCTGGAGCCTCTATGTGCGCGAGGATGCGCGCGATGGGTGGTCGCTACGGTCGCGCGTCCTGCGACTGCTGGGCATAGGGCGCCAGAGTGCCTCTATCGCCGTCGCCGTTGGTCTGGACCCGACGACTCTGGCACAGAAACTGCTGCGCTATCTGGTCCAGCATCCCTACGTAAGTGCGCTCAAGATCAACGCCTTCAATCCCGGCGATGCCGGACTGATGGTTGACGCGATCTTGGCCGTGGAACGCGAGCGCAGCAGAGCGGATCTGCCCATGTTGCGCTATGAGCTCCGCCTCTTCTCCCGCCACTCCGACGAGGACGTCGTCGGGCAAGCGATCGAAGAACTGCTCAACCCGGAACGGCAGGTCAGTGCCGAGGCTGATGCGTTCACGGTCGCCAGCCGAAACCATCTCTTTCCGAAGTTGCGCTTCAGCCGCAATCGGATGGACGACTTCTTGCGTCAGCCCGAGCGCTTCGAGGCGCACATCTCGATTCTACACGATCCGTTCCCTGTCGGTGTCGATCTGGCGGAGGCAGGAGCAGGGCGCTCTAGCTATGTACACGGCCTGATACAGGAGCAGGTGACCAGATACACGGGTGACGGGGTTGACTACGCCTGGCAGCGTCAGTTGCTGGCCCGGCCATGCAAAGAGCTGCCCGATGACGAGGCATCGCTCAGTTCGCGCCTGGGAACGCTCCTGACCCAGATTGCCGACCTGCAGGCTTCGACGGCAGCCGGCGGGAAGGTGCAAGATGTGCTCCCCACACTCCACCTCCGGCTCACCGATGAAGACAAACGACTGCTCTACGAGGTTCACACGGTCTCCGATTGGGTCTTCATCGTTGACCGGCACCTGGGCCTGGAGTACTTTGACAGCGAGACACCGCAGGATCGAGCGATCTACCTGCTGGACTTCATACCGGAGTTTGCCGGCACGGATGCCGACCGGCTGCTCCTGACGACACGCGCAGTGGACGAGATCACCCGCCTGATTCGCCCGGCGCTAGAGGACTACGGCCTGTTTGAGGAAGGCAACGAAGTCTACTTCCTCAACCTGCTGCGATCACTCAGCGGGCGGCTTGCGCTCAAGCTCCTGTCGGCTCCTAACCAGGTTCGTGAGGCGCTCGGACTGGCGCTCGCGCGCCTGTTTCTGGAGCAGTACGGCTTACTCACGGACCGGATCGTGCTACCACTGGATGCACACAGTGCGTTGTTTAGCTCGGCTAGCCAGGAGGCGGCCTGGCAGGACGAGATGGCCTTGCAGCGCGGCGATCTGCTTCTGATTGCCTGCGACCCGGCGGAGCGCGGCGTGCATCTGCACATTGTCGAGGTCAAGTGGCGCAGTGACCTCGAAGACACGAACGCCTATCTGGCCCTCTGCCGGAGCATCGAGGGTCAGATAACGAAGAGCGAGGAGGTGGTGCGACGGCACTATGACCCGCACCTGCATCCAGTTGATCGGATCGACCGCCAGGTGAAGACCAAGGAACTGATCACGTTGCTCAGTTTCTACTTGCAGCGCTCGCGTCGTTTTGGGCTGCTGGAAGACGGGGCTGCTGCGGAACTGGGCGCATTCATCGAGAGCTTGGATGAGGGCTATACACTGTCCTCCACCGGTGTCGGGCTGGTCTTCGACTTGAGCGGCACGGGGTTGTCAACCCATGAGGAGCACGCGGGGCTCGTGTTCCATCGCGTCGGCGGTGACGTGATCCGCCGGCTCGTGGATCATGGCCTGCGACGCCGGGTTCTCCTCGAGGCACTACCCAAGCCGGTGACGATCGATGAGGTCCTGAAGGATCAGGCGACGCGAGCAGGTATCGAACGCGACACCTCGATGAGCGGCGATCCATCCTATGAGAGAATAAGGACGCACTTCGGTAAGCCAACGGATCAGCAGGTTAGCAGAGCTGAGGACCTGCCGAGTGCTGAGACGCCGACCGATGACACAGCGCAAGTCGCGGACGATCGGCAACCGCAGAATGACGAACGGCAAGGTGAGCTACCCGATGAACAGCCCACTCCTGCTGCCGTGGAACACGTATCGGGTCCTGAAGGAGCGGTATCGAGCATCGAACCGCCCCCTCCCACTGCTCCACCGGCTCCCGTCTGCGACGTCTTGCTTGGTGATACCACTCTGACGCCCCAGTACGGCATCCTGGGCAAGGCGTCGGGCCGAATCGTCGCACTGGATCTGAGCGGCACGAACACGATCAGTCTGTTCGGTGTGCAGGGGGCCGGGAAATCCTACAGCGTGGGCAGTGTTGTAGAGATGGCGGCGCAGCCATTCCCCGGCATCAACACCTTGCCCGCTCCGCTGGCAACTGTGATCTTCCACTATCACGAGAGCCAGGACTACCTGCCGGAATTCGTCACGATGAATGCGCCTAACATGCGTGAAGCTGAAGTGCTCTCGCTTGAACAGGAGTACGGCGCCCAACCCGGACGCCTGGAGGATGTGCTGCTGCTTACTTCCGCGGACAAGCTGTCTCTACGTCGTGCTGAGTTCCCCTCAGTGCGGGTGGAACCGCTCTATTTCAGTTCCACCGAGCTTGCGCTGAAGGACTGGCGCTTTCTTATGGGTGCCTTTGGCAACCAGATGTATATGAAACAAATCGCGTTGATCATGCGTCAGCTGCGCGACCGAATGACCCTTGCAACCCTGCGCGCGGAGGTCGAGGCATCGGAGTTGAGCGAGAATCAGAAGACGATTGCCCGTATTCGCCTGGACTTCGCCGCGCAGTTTGTCGACGACAACCAGCATCTGGCTGACGTGCTGCGACCCGGTAGGTTGGTCATCGTGGATCTGCGCGATGAGTTCATCGATAAGGAAGAGGCGTTGGGTCTGTTTGTTGTGATGCTCAGCATCTTCGCCAACGCCGGGCGCGACACAGACCACCCCTACAACAAGCTGATCGTCTTCGACGAGGCGCACAAGTACATGGACAACCCTGACCTCACAAGTCACATCGTCGACGTCATACGTCAGATGCGTCACCAAGGCGTCTCAGTGCTCATCGCCTCGCAGGATCCGCCCTCACTACCCAACGCCATCATCGAGCTATCATCACTTGTGATCCTGCACCGGTTCAACTCCCCGGCCTGGCTCAAGCACATCCAGCGTTCCATCACGTCTCTCGCCGATCTGGCGCCGGCCCAGATGGCTTCGCTTGCGCCTGGCGAGGCGTATGTGTGGGCGACCAAGGCGACCGAGCGCATCTTCACGCAGAAGGCGGTCAGGATGCGGTTCCGGCCGCGGGCAACAAGGCACGGAGGAGAGACAAAGCGAGTAGGTCTCGACTAGAGGAGGATGGCGCCTATGTCCGTTAAGCTGCTGCATATGTCCGATATGCATCTGGACGCACCATTTGCGACGTTGGGTGTGACGCGCCGCGCCGAACTGCGCGCCGCGTTAGGTCGTATCCTTGCCCTGGCCCGCGAGCGTCGTGTGGATTTGGTTACGATCGCCGGGGATCTCTACGAACAAGCCTACACCCTTCCGGACACCGCCGCCTTCCTGGTTCAGCAGTTCGAGCGTCTGGCGCCCATCCGTATCGTGATCGCTCCTGGTGAATGCGATCCCTATACCAGCGACTCGCTGTATGCCCTGACCCGATGGCCGGACAACGTCACCATCTTCTCCAAGGGACAACTCACCGCGCTGGAATTAGCATCGGGGATACAGCTGTGGGGAGCGGCCAGTCCACCGGCGAGGGGCTTCCGGACGCTAGCGCCTACTCGCGCCGACATGGCTGGAGTGAATCTTCTTCTGCTCCACGCCATGGACACTGAAGCGGCGACTTCCGATGTCGCAGATCTCTTCACCCTCAACGCTGCTGCCGTGCGCAAGGCTGGGTTTACCCTAGCCCTCCTGGGACACGATCATGCTGCGCGATTGTGGCCGGACGAGGAGCCCTGCTGCCTCTATCCGGGCAGCCCCGAACCGCTAGCAGCAGAGGCCGATGTCGTCCGTCACACGGTGGCCCTCGTAACGGTGGCGGATGATGCTCTCTCGTTCGAGCATATTCCGATCAACCAGTGGACGCACCGCGCCATCTCCGCGGACTTGACCGGCTGTGCCGATCTTCCCGAAGCTGCGGCGCGGGTGCAGCAGAAGCTGGATACCACCGCAGACGCGCAGCGCGTCTACGAAGTGACATTGATGGGAACGCCGGATGAGCCACTGGATCCCGCAGCCGTACTTGCAGAAGTGCAGACCCAGGCGCATCTGTACGGGCGGGCTAGCTTCTCACTTCCCTATGACTTGGAGGGCTTGGCTCAAGAGCAGACTGTGCGCGGCTTACTGGTTCGGCGGTATCAAAGCGACCTAGCTCGCGTCAAGGATGAATCCGAGCGGCACCGTCGCCTGAGCGCTCTTGTGATGACCTTGCAGGCTCTGGACGGAAGGCAGGTGCAACCCTATGAGATTGCTTGAACTGAGGCTAGATGGCTTCGGACGGTTGGTGAATCGCACGTTTGCCTTCGTACCGGGTTTCAACCTCATCTACGGCCCCAATGAGGCGGGCAAAACGACTCTGCAGCAAGCCATTCTAGCTCTGCTCTATGGTTTCTACGATGACGGCTCGATCACAGCCGCCAAACGCGCCGTGGCGGCTGCTTGGCAGCCGTGGCAAGCAGAAGCTCGCTATGCAGGGAGCCTGCACTACGTTCTGGGAGATGGTCAGGCCTTTGAGGTACAGCGGAACTTTGGCCCCAGCCCCACAGTCTTACTGGAAGCACGCCTGGATGGTGCCGCATCTAGCGACATTAGTGGGAAGTACAGAAGGGCTTCGCACGGACGTCTCTTCTTCGCCGATACCCAACTAGGCCTGAGCCGAGCGGTCTTCGAGAACACTTGTATCGTCCGACAGGCGGAGCTCGTCGCGCTCGAAGCCTCCGCCGCTGCGATCACCGACACCCTCACACGGTTGGCCGCATCTGCCTCGACCGACACGAACGTCGCGGATGCGCAGGTGGCGCTGGATCAAGCGCTCAGGGATATAGGGACGGACCGCGCATGGACTAAGCCGCTAGCCCGGGCGAGGCAGTCGCTCAAGCAGTTACTCGCTGAACGCACCTCTGTGCAGCAGACGCGTCAAGGTCTCTTTTCCCGCATCGTGGAGCAGCACCAGGTCGAGGCACAGGTTGAAGCGATGGACGATGAGATCGCCCGTTGGGACTATCTGGAGGTCGCCGCAGAGGTCAACGCGCTTCGCGGCCGCCTGGAGGTGCTCGATGCCGCACACGCTGAGGTCGCCCAACGTGCCGACGACCTGGCGCAGTGGCGGCGTTGGGCCACGTTTCCCGTCCATCTGCGGGATGATATCCTGCGCCTGAATGATCATAGGGAACGGCTACAGGCAGAATCTGCCGAGGCGCAGCCACACGTGGAACGGATACGCCGCACACTAACCACGCTGAACGATCAGATCGAGGCGGGGGAAGCTCGGGTGGCGGCGCTTGAGGACGCTCGTAGTACGCCAGTCGAAGCCTACTCGGGGATCCAAACGCTGGCTGAAGCGTTGCGGCGTGCCCAAGAGAGCGCCGAGGCAGCGCACGACCGGTGGCAGAGGGCTCAGGCCCGGCTGGATGAAGCTGTGCAAGCTCTCTCGCCGGAGCGAGAGGCCCTGTCGCAAGTGTTAGTGCAGGGCCAGGCCGGGCTGGCGCAAGCGCACCAGCAGCTTGGCAACACGAGGGAACGCACCGCGAAGGCCACTGAGGCACTCACACGTGCTGAAGCAGAATGGGCGCGGACAGGGATGAGTGAAGCCCAGTTCCTGGCACTGGAACAGACGGTCCACGAGATACAGTCCGGCGCGCGGCCCGTCCCCAAACCGCGCCGGGGATGTCGCCTGTGGCCATTCGGCAGGGCACAGGCACAGCCCGATCCCACCCCGACCGAGTTGGTCATCTATTCACAGATAAAACCGTTGCACACCGCCTTGACGCAAGCACGGGACGAGACAGAGCGCGCTCGCAAGGCGTTGCAGGATACTGAGGATGCGATCCGCAGTCAGTATGGCGATCTATCGGAGGCTGTGCTGAGCGACGAGACTTTTGCCTCGCTAGCGACACGGCTTGATCGCTTCCTGCGCGCGGAGGTGGGGTACGAACGGCAGCAGGTCACCGTCGAGGAATCCCACGCTGAGTTTGGATCGGCACATGAGGCACATACCCAGGCGCAGGCAGCGCTTAAGGCCGAGCTGGCCCGGCTGGGCTATGCGTCCCAGGAGGCGTACGAGCTGCAGTGTAGGCGCCACATGGAACTCGCACGCGAGGAATCCAAGCTTGCGCAGTTGCGCGCCGAGGCGAGCGCCGCTGACCGTGAGGTCACGGCGTGGCAGAATCAGTGCCAGGCCCTTGCGGATGCCGAGGCCGAGCTGAGCACCCTGCTTGTGCAGGCGAAAATCGCATACACGCCCGAGACGTTGGTCGATGCGCTCGCAGGGTTCGCCGCAGGGGTTGAGCATCACAGCCGATGGGCCAGAGCACAGGCCGCGTACGATGCCACAGTGAAGCACCGTGACGCGCTCTTGGAGCAGGAGGACAGTGCTGCTATGACAACCTCGCTGGACGCTTTGCAGGGTCGTCTGGCTGATCTGCAGCGACAGCGCCGCGACTGGGCACAGCTCAAGGCTGAGGAGTCGGCTCAGTTCTACCGGCAGAAGCGTCAACAGGCCGAACAACGACGCCTTGCGGAGCGCGAGAGGCTAACTCGGCTGCGCGATGAGATCGAGCGGACGGGTGAATCTATGCGCCACCCAGCTGAAATCGAGGAAGAGATTCACAGCCTCGAGGCTCAGATTCATGTCCTGGAGCGCCACCGCGACGTGCTCACATTGGCTTCTGCAGAGCTGACGAAGGCCAACCAGGAGTTCCAGCGCCAGTTCGCGCCCAAGCTAGAGCGCCTGATGCTTGCTGGTCTGAGCCACATCACCCATGGGCGCTACACTAGGGCAAGTGTCGATCCGACTTCGTTGTCTGTCTCTCTGGTGGCTCCCGAGCACGACGAAGCGATCGGTGTTGAGCGCCTAAGCACCGGCACCCGTGACCTCGTCTATCTGATGCTGCGGATGAGTATCGCCCGGCTGCTGAGCAGCACTGCGGAGCGGTTGCCGCTGCTGCTCGATGATCCTCTGGTGCAGTACGACCGCGGGCGCCGAGATCGCGCCATAGCGTCCCTTCTCGAAGCGGCGGAAGAGACTCAGGTTCTCTTCTTCACCAAAGATGACGAGGTCCTGTCTCGAATTGAGGGGCTGCGCGAGAGGGCTGCGCAGATCGGCATCCATCGCCTGAGCTGAACAGCAGCGCCGGCGGAAATGGGCTACAGTGGGCTCGGCTCTTCTCTTGGGTAAACACCCAGTGAGGAATGATGATACATTGGTCGGAGTCGGTACTGACCTCCTGGAACTGCACCACCAACTCTGGAGGGCTCTCGAATCCTGACGTAGCTGTCTCCACGTTTTCAGGGTGGTAGGATCGGTGGATGCCTGACAGGGACCATGCACGACACTAAGCGCTCTTCGCGCTCACAGCAGCAGACCTCGCTAGCGCG
>JAXDDP010000042.1:0-7664 GCA_034676785.1 Anaerolineae bacterium
CCCGCAGCGCGCAACGCCAACCGCACCAGAAAGAACCCACCCAACACCACTGCAGCAGCCGTCGCCAAAGCCAGTCCCAGTAACAGCCGTCGTTTGGCCGGAGACAGCGGCCTCGGCATATCGTCGATCACATCACTCATCGCGCGACCCTCCTTCTGATCCTACGGTTCAGACGCCCTGAGATGAGCGAATGTTCCGAACTCTACAACCTGCGGGGCTACGTGCATCCCCGCAATCTGCCCTTACTGGCCCGCCGGCTACAGGGCGTGGATTCCCACAGCAAGCGCCAATGCTAGCTGTGCGAGATGATAGGTCACGATGACCGCCAGCCGGAGCACCTTTGACCTGTGGACGAAACGGTCCCAGGCAAGCATCAGGTCGGAGCTGAAGAAGAGCGTGGTCCCCATACTGGCTAGCGGTCGGACATCTGGGGAAAATCCTGGACGGTACCAGGTTGCCCAACCTGAGAATACGGTCAGGCTCAGCGCAAGGCCATAGACAACAATGGGGATCCTCAGTTCCGGCGCACCACCCTCGCTTGCGCCACGGATCACGCGGGGCAGCACCAGTAGGTCCAGTGCCACGATCGGAACGACTACCCAGAGCGAGGCCGCGGGTGGCAGTGTGGGTGTCAGGCCAACGACATAGCAGATCTGGGCCAGCAAGAAGGCACCTAACCCTAGTGGAAACCAACGATCCCCAGGCAGCATGAGAAAGACGTCGCCAAGGAGCGAGAAGATCAGGGCCAGCAAGAACCACGACGCTAGCCGCCCCCCGCCCGTCGCCATCGCCACAAGCCCCGCTCCGGCAATGAAGGCTAACAACGTAGCCGGCTTTGCGACATACTCCAATGTCTTGTGTTCGATGGCAACCGCAACCCAGTCAACGATCGCGAAGACAAGGCCAAGGGCGAATAGCGAGAGCGGAAACACCAGGAGAGCCATATCACACCTCCATCCGAACGTCAGCCTGCTTGCGGTTGAAGGACCAAACACGTGCGACAGGGAAGCCCGCACCGATACCGACGGGAATCGCGGCAAGGGCAATCGCTATTCCCACGACCAGCAGCGGCGGGAAGAGAAGCGACAACAGAGCAAGGACAAGACCGATGGCAAAAATGGCCAGCGCGATGAGACCCGTGATCAGTGAAACGCGCTGCGCACGCTTCATCGAGCCTCGCCTCGCGCCGTAGACCTGTCCCGTCTGTCCGTGGATGAGGACGCGCTGGGGCGCGCCATCGTCGTCCAGGTAGGCGGCCGCCAGAACCGGCAGAAGAAGGAGCGTCCACGCCGGGTCCGTATATGCAGGTGACCAGCGATAGCTTCGAATGTGATCCGCCTCCGCTGCAATCTGGCACTCCCGTGCTGCGCGCTCCTGAAGCGCTGCGGCAGCGTCGGGCCAGGCCGCCTGGGGCGGCCGGTCGGGCATGCGGATCAACACGCGACCCAACGACTCGGGCCGGTAGGGTTCAGCCCCAGCCAGGTCAAAGCTCCCAAGAACCCGTTGAAGGGCTGCCTGGGTCTCCAGGGCCGGGGCAGCAGTGTTGTCATAGTGACGTTCCAGGGTGCCGACACGTGGTTCCCAACGCACCCGGGTCTCACGCACCTCCGCGGTGCGCCAGCCCGCGCCATCGGCATAGCGCTCCTGATGGCTCACAACCTCGTAGTTGAAGCCGACCTCAGCCCCCCACTGGGTCGTCACATCGACATCGACCAACCACATCGGCAAATAGAGGCGCTGCAGCCGGTGGTGCAGTCCCGTTGCCGTCAGATCTGGTGGGGCATAGGGAATGCCAGAGGCGAAAGTGGCAATCTGCTGGGCCAGTTTGGCCTCACTGACCCCAAAGGGCACCACCAACTCCGGTGGTGCACTGTAGAGGTGGCTCACAGCATCTTGATCGAGTGGGATCAAACGGGCGCTACCGCAGTGAGGGCACGCGAACGAAGAGCCCATATCCGGGATGGCGCCGTCGCCCGGAGCGAAGTACCGCCAATCACACTGCTCACATACCACGCCGATGGCCTCCATCGCCCGGACCTCACTCAGGCTTCCATCGTACTCAGACATCGTCCATTCCCCTTGCCTTGTTCAACGTGATGAAAGCGAAGATGGCGCCGATGATCAGCAACACCAGGGCTACCAGCAGAACCCCGCCACCGACCGCAAGAGACGGCGGCATCACAGCCCCCAGCACCGTCGCCAGGACGCCCAACAGGCCTAACAGCAGCCCCGGCGCAACCATCGCGGCCACAGCCAGCCAGACCTTGGTCCAGTCGACAGGCCGTTGCCCGGCGATGGCCCCGGTCTGTCCATTGACCATCACCTGATAGGATTGCCCACCATAGCGATAGGCGGCCACATAGGCCGGTGCCAGCACGTAACGCCAGCTCTCGTCGCTGAAGTCAAGGGACATGCTGAAGTTACGTACCTGTGAGGTCGACGCCTGCCCATGACACGTCTCACGCGTACGGTCGCGCATCTGCTCACGTGCCACCGCCCACGCCGATTCGAGCGACACGTCGTATGCCTGTGCGAGGAGACCCGCCAGATACGAAGGTGCGTAGGGCACGAGCGCCTGGGTGTCGTAGTCCTGGATCTTGCGTAGCAGGTGAGAGCTGAGCTTGTCCGAGCCGGGCACGAGCAGATCGTCGAAGACGCGGGCCACGTTGCCCGATTCCCAACGCCAGACGGTGCGCGTGCGAGTCTTCCACGTCTTGCTCGACGAGTCGTAGTAGCGGTCAGTGACCTGATGGCCGACCTGGGCTCGCCACGATGCCGAAGTGCGAGCATCGAACGTCCAGTAGGGCACGTACACCCCGGTAAGCTCGGTCACACCCGCAGCGATCTTCAGCGACTTCGGTGTCATCCAGCTACTGCCCATCCATTCGCGCGCGATCGCGCGGCAGCGATCGGCGTCGACCGCGAACGGGATGAGAAATCGAGGTCGCAGGTGGTCGTCGGGCGCATCCTGCTGCAGCACCTGATTCGACCCACAGAAAGGACAGGTACTGGTGAGCCGCCCTGGTGGCAGTGAGGTCTCCGAGCCGCAGCTCTGGCAGCGCAGTGTTTTGCGTTCCGTTCCCCAACCCGCGGCCTCCCGGGCAGCAGACACAGTCTCTACCGTGAACTCGAACTCCTGAGCGCGCTTCCCCACAGCAGGACTAGACGGCGGCTCATAGTAGCCGCAGTGCGCACAACGCAGCCCGCCTTCCGCTGCGCTGTAAGCCGTCGTGGCCTGACAGCGCGGGCACTTGAACTGAACGACCTCGGCCTGAGCCTCCGTTGCTTCCGCGACCGGCGCGTAGACCTCGATCCCTGGCAATGCTGATGCCACTCGTTGATAACCATCAGGGGGAAAGGTCGTCATACAGCATACTCCGCAAGAAGAGATAGCCCTAGGTTACCATTGGGCTCCTATGGAGCAAGTACGCATGCCGGAATGGGTAAGTCGCATGCGACACGCTGACTCATAGGCAGAACTCGGGGCAGCTGGTCCGTCGTTGGCTGGACAGCATCACGCCCGCTACTACAATGCTGTCACAAACCCCACCGGATTCTCGATGAGCTGACCCATAGGAGGTGCACAGATGACCTATCCGTACTTGGACGACAGCAGCCGGGATGACGTACTGAGCGGCGGCGTGAAACTCATTCCAGTGGACACCGCCAAAGGGACCTTCAACGTGTGGACCAAGCGCGTCGGTAACCATCCGACGAAGAAGGTACTGCTCCTTCATGGCGGACCGGGGATGACCCATGAGTACCTGGAAGCCTTTGATAGCCACTTCCCAGGAGCGGAAATCGAGTACTACCACTACGACCAGCTGGGCTCCTACTACAGCGACCAACCCGATGAGCCCGACCTGTGGGAGATCGACCGGTTCGTGGAAGAGGTGGAACAAGTGCGAGTGGCGCGCGGGCTCGATGCCACGAACTTCTACCTCTTTGGCCAGTCGTGGGGAGGAATCCTGGCGATGGAGTATGCGCTCAAGTACCAGAAGCACCTGAAAGGCTTGATCATCTCCAATATGATGGCCTCGATCCCGGCCTACAACGTCTATGCGGATGCCAAGCTCAAGCCGGCGATGGACCCCGCGGCACTCGCGGAAGTGGAGCGCATCGAGGCCGAGGAGGACTACGAGAATCCACGCTATATGGAGCTGCTGATCCCGCACCACTATGAGAAACACATCCTCCGAATGCCGTACGCTACGTGGCCCGATCCCGTCAACCGCGCATTCAAACACGTCAACCCATCCATCTACGTACCTATGCAGGGCCCAAGCGAACTCGGTGCCAGCGGTAAACTTGTAGCCTGGAACCGCACCGCCGATCTACCCGGCCTGTTCGTGCCCACCCTGACCATCGGGGCAGCCTACGACACGATGGATCCAACGCACATGGAATGGATGGCCGGTCAGGTGCAGCGTGGACGGTACCTCCACTGCCCCAAGGGGAGCCACCTGACGCTCTACGACGACCCGGAACCCTATTTCGAGGGGATCATCCGCTTCATTAACGACGTCGACGCTGCCCGATTCTGATCGCCGGTTCTGACCGCCGGTTCTGACCGCCGGTTCTGATTACGCGCCGTTGCGCGGCATGGAGGCCCATGGACGAGAAGACGCTGTCGGAGCTGCAGGAAGGTCTGGCGTCGGGTCAGTTCAGCAGCCGAGAACTCACCGCCACCTACCTCAGCGCGATTGAGCAGGTTGACAAACAAGGGCCTACGCTCAATGCGATCATCGACCTCAACCCCGATGCCCTATCGATCGCGGATGCGCTGGATGATGAACGCAGAACGAGAGGCGCTCGCGGTCCGCTCCACGGCATCCCGCTCATCCTCAAGGACAACATCGATACCGCGGATCGGATGATGACCACAGCGGGTTCGATCGCGCTCGCAGGATCGATAGCGGCGGAAGATGCCACGGTCACCGCCAGATTGCGTGCAGCGGGTGCCATCATCCTTGGCAAGGCTAACCTGAGCGAGTGGGCCAACTTCCGCTCGACACACTCAACGAGCGGGTGGAGCAGCCGCGGAGGTCAGACGCGCAACCCCTATGCGCTCGATCGGAACCCGTGTGGATCCAGCTCGGGTTCTGCCGTTGCCGTGGCCGCCAACCTCTGCGCCGCTGCCATAGGGACCGAAACGGATGGATCGATCATCTGCCCATCGCAGACCAATGGCGTGGTGGGCATCAAGCCCACGGTGGGCCTCGTGAGCCGTGCCGGCATCATCCCCATCAGCCACACCCAGGACACGGCAGGCCCGATAGCACGAACTGTGGCCGATGCAGCCGCCGTTCTGGGAGCCCTGACCGGGACGGATCCGCGAGACGCCGCCACGAATATGAGCAGCGGGCGATCTCTGACCGACTACACGTTCTGTCTGGATCCTGATGGACTGCGCGGCGCCCGTATCGGCGTCGCGCGGAAGAGCTTCGGCACCAACAGCCGCGTCGACGTCCTGATGGAGGAAGCGATCGTCGTGATGGCCCGCCTCGGAGCGGTAATCATCGACCCAGCTGACGTCGAAACGCCTGATGAGCTCGGTAGAGCGGAGGTTGAGGTGTTGCTGTACGACTTCAAGACCGATCTCAACGCCTACCTTGCACGCCTGGGACCTGAGATTGCCGTGCACTCTCTGGCTCAGCTCATCGCGTTTAACGAGGCACATAGGGATGTCGTCATGCCCTACTTCGGTCAGGAGCGCATGCTCCTGGCAGAGGAAAAGGGGACCCTCGACAGCCCACCGTACCTTGCGGCGCTCGAGACGTGCCGCAAGCTAGCCCGCACCGAGGGCATCGACGCCACCCTGGGTAAGCACCAACTGGACGCCATCATCGCCCCCTCCGGCGGTCCAGCGTGGCTCACGGATTGGGTGAACGGCGATCACTACACGGGCGGCGGAGGCCCGCCGTCTGCGGTAGCGGGCTATCCGGAGATCACGGTGCCCGCGGGCATGGTCTTCGGGCTCCCTGTCGGCATCTCGTTTGTCGGTGGCCCGTACCAGGAGCCCACGCTGATTAAGCTGGCATATGCGTTCGAGCAAGCAACGCGAGCGCGCCACGCACCTGCGTTTCTGCCCACTGTCGACATTGGGCCGTGATCCAGAGCTTCTCACGCAGAACGTACCCAGGGCCCACGATGCGTGTTCTACAAGGCAAGGCGACGGCATACCTCGGTGTCGAGTTGTGCCACCATCGAGCGCTATTCAGCACCCGCACCGCGATAGCACGCACACATCTCTATGCTACAATTCGCCGGATAGCGCAGCACACTAAGCGCTTAGGTCCAAACGCCGAATAATACTTGAGAGGAATACACGCAATGGAAGTGACCGAAGAACTAACGTTGGGCACCAAGGTCCGTGCGCGAAGCCATGGCTATCTGGTCTACCTGGTCATCTTTATGGGCTTGGTGGCAGTGATGGATCAGTATCTCTCCACCATCAAGAGCACCATGACGTCCTATATGGTTGCGGAGTATGGGATCACGGCATCGCACTTTTCCTGGAATGAAGCGCTTTACCTCATAGCCACGTTTTTCGTCTTCTTGCTTAACGGTGCCAACGACCTGATCGGTCGGCGCCTATCGATCCTTGTGTTGGTCCTAATGATGGGTCTCTCATCCCTCGCCATTGTGCTCTTTACGCCGACGTTCCAGACCTTCATGATCTTCTACACAATCGCGATGTTCACCACCGTGTCCAACATGTGGACTATCCCGATCAGTGAGGAGGCACCGGCAGACAAACGGGGCAAGTACGTGTCAATCGTCTACGTGATTGGCCTGATTCCGCTCCAGGCGCTGCTGCCGCCCCTGCTCCTCAACGTGTTGAAGCTGGACTGGCGCTGGATGTACGGCGCGATGTTTGTGCTGATGCTCCCGCTTCTCGTGATGTGGCAGAGCATGAAAGAGACGGGGCGCTACAACCTGATCCAGCGCCAACGCCAGGAAGGTACGTTGAAACGCCACCTCTTCGGCGTCGGGGTGATCGACCGGCGGGATCTACGCTACATCGCCATTTCCGCATCCATCTGGCTTGCATGGCTCATCTATTCGGTGCTCTACTACTGGGCGGGCTACTACTTCATGACGGTGAAAGGTTACACGCTGTCACAGTGGTCGCTCGTTCAGTTGGGGATGCTCGTCATGGCTATGGCGGGCGGCGTTGCTGCGGGGAAGATCATGGACCGGATCGGGAGAAACACAGCCCTGGTCGCAGGGTGTGTGATACTGGCCCTGCTTTCGGTCGGCATCGGTTTTGCCGATGGCGCCGTCCTCCCCATCATCGCCATCGTCTCGGGATTCTTCACATCGTTTACGTACACGTGGGTCGTGGTGTATGTGCCTGAGGTGTTCCCGACCGAACGCCGTGGGGCCTGTATGGGGTGGACGACCACGGTAGCGCGCGTTTCCTACGTGGTTGGCCCGGCCCTCGCCGCCGTGATGCTAAACCTCTCTCCGACTATGGAATGGTTCTGGGTCGCCGCAGGCGGCGTTATCCTCCTCCCCATCGCGATCATCCTGGCTGTGAAACCCTATGAGACCAAGGTCAAGGAGCTCGAGCGAATCGCGATCGAGCGCTAGCCAGGTCAGCGACGATGACAGACGTGGGGGGGGGGCCGGGTGGTGGCCCCCCCCACCCCACCCCGAAG
>JAXDDP010000045.1:0-4278 GCA_034676785.1 Anaerolineae bacterium
CGGGTGAGCCGGGTGGTGGTCGTCGACGCGCTCACGCTTGCCGAGCAGGCAGGCAATACGCGCACTGTCAACACAATTATGCTCGCTGCGCTCTCGACGCTGCTCGAGACCGACGCCGAGGTCTGGGCGACGGCAATCCTGCGCCGTGTGCCACAGAGGTACGCCGACGTGAACAAGGTTGCCTTCCGGCTGGGTCGGGCGGTAGGGTTAGGGGAATCCCTGACCCAGTGAGGGCACTATCCGCCGTAGGGAAGCGCGGTGCGCTGCTATCCCACGTCTGTGAAGCATTGGCCTTCTGCGAGCACGCCCTGGCGGAATGGGCGCACCAGACAGCTGGTACCCGGAACGGACGTGCGCCCTACGATGCGACGAAGATACCCGAAGCCTTGGTGATGTGAAAGGCTCCCTTGGTCTCAATGTGCGCGGCCACGGTGCGGCGGATTGTCGCCCACTGTGAGGGCTCCAGCGTGCAGTGCATCAGCGTCGTGGACGATCGCAGGTAGGCTACGACCGGCTGGACTTCGGTGACCTCCAGCCCATCCTCGTAATCGTAACGTGCCACGTTCGAGAAGACGCGGGCAAGCTGTTCCCCGCCGTTCTGCAGCATGAAGGCCCTGGAGACACCCTGCGTGCGGTCGTGGATGTCGGGGACAAAGGGCTCGACCAGGTTCCAGAGCTCCTGCATATGCCCTTCCCCTACCGTCGTCGCAAACAGCGTTCCCCCGGGCTTTAGCACGCGCCGGACTTCGCCGAGTGCCTGTTGCCGGTCGGGCACGTGGTAGAGCATGTGGTTGGTGATCACGGCGTCGAAAGCCCCGCTGGCAAAGGAGATCGATTGCGCATCAACGGTCCTGAACGTGGGCGCGGTTGGGAGCTCCCTGAGTTTCTGTTGCGCCGCCTCGATCATCCCATCCGAGGCATCGGTGAGGGTCAGTGACCACCCAGCGGGAATGCGTGCGCGGTTACTTTCCCACAGATCGCCAGGGCCACAGCCCAGCTCCAGGATCTGCGATCGCTCGGGAAGGCCGGCACGCTCCAGGGTGTCGAAGACCCAGCGCTGCCATCCATAGGGGTTGGTGCTGAAGCGCGCATGGAGCGCGATGCGTGCGTTCAGGTTCTGGTCGTCTTTGTACTGGTCCTGCACATCCGGTGCGTCAGTCATGCCTCTCCTCCGGGTTCGAACCACTTGCGTGGTGGCAAGATGGGTCTGTAAGCGTCGACGTAGGCGAGCGCTGCCGCCACATCGTCATAAACGGCATACAGCTCGCGCCACGGTTTGGCGAAGCCCTCACGGTAGTAGTGCTCGAACAACGCGATCAGCGGCTCGTAGAAGCCCTGAACGTTGAGCAAGACGACGGGCTTGGTGTGCTCGCGCAGTTGGCGCAACGTCAGGATCTCGGCCAGCTCCTCGAGGGTGCCGAAACCGCCCGGGAGGACGAGGAAGGCATCCGCCAGGGCTTCCATCCGCGCCTTGCGCTCACGCATATTGTCCGTGATCACAAACTCATCGAGCAACGCAAAGGTTATGGGCTCCGCCGCCAGAACCTTGGGCATCACGCCAATCACGTGCCCGCCGCCGGCCTTCACCGCGCGTGCGAGCGCCCCCATCAGCCCGATGCCCGCGCCACCGTAGACGAGTGTGTCACCGCGCTGCGCAATCATCCGCCCAAGGGTCTCGGCGGCCCTGAAGTAGACGGGAGCCACGGCATCGCTCGATGCGCAGTAGACACAGATGTTCATCGACGGCTCCTGATCAGAGCTCGAGACACGCCTCAGCTGCCAACCAGAACAGCTTCTCACGGACGGACGTATGCTCGTTCCATTGGCGTGAGTCCCACGTGTCGCCGCTGACGTCATCGCCACCGTACAGGATTTGGCCGAATGTCACGCCGCGGAAGGCTGCCACGGCGAAGAAAGCCGCGGCCTCCATCTCGACGGTCAGGCACCCCTCCTGCCTGCGCAATGCTACCTTTGCGGGCGTCTCGCGGTAGAAGGCATCGGTGGTCCAGGTCTTGCCGAGCAGGTAGGGAACGGTATGCCGGGTCAGGACGCGTTCGATGGCCTGGACGGCCACGTCGGAGGCCTGTGCTTCACGAGCTGGTGGAGCATAGTGGTAGGACGTGCCCTCGTCACGGATCGCCGTTGTTGGCACGACGAGGTGGCCGACCGTGAGGTCGCGGTTAAGGACCCCGGCGCCCCCACACGCGATGAACGTCCGTCCCCCCTTGGCGATGGCCTCTTCCAGAAGCCCGGCAGCCAACGAGGCGCCGACGCCCGGGTGGAAGACCGTGAGTTGCTGGTCATCGATCTCCAGCGCATAGAAGGGATGCTCGCACAACTCGGACTTGGAGCTGGTGACCTTGCGGAGGCGCCCGCCCTCGACGAGTTGGGTGAGCACCTCCTGGAAGAAGCAGATGACGCATCGCTCGGGAATCCCCGCAGGCTCTATCAGCTCAGCGGGTTCGATCACGGCCCTGCGTGCTGGGTCGAATTCCAGGATGGGGTAGGCTTGCTGCATCGGGTCTCCAGTATTGCAGGATCAGGATTGGACCTGACCGTGCCAGATGGGAAATGTGCGCCAATGGTAGGGCAGATCGGCCATCCGTCAACCGGCTGTCGGTGCTCGGATTCCCTTGAATATCCGGCACTTGCCCCGGCACCGTGACATTGACGCCAGAAGCCCGCCCCCTATACTCCTGGGCATCCAACCACTGTGCGACGGGAGGCTCCCCTGATGCCAAGATACCACATGCACAAAGCCGAAGCTGCGATCACCGACGAAGCTGCCATCCAGGCCATCCTGGCAGCCGGAAAGTATGCCACGCTGGCCTTTGCCAGGCACGGTGAGCCCTATCTGGCCACGATGAATTACGGCTATGACCCCAACGCGCGTGCGCTCTACTTCCACTCTGCTCCGCACGGGCTCAAGCTCGAGTTCATGCGCGAGAACCCACAGGTCTGCGGCACTGTGATCATCGACGACGGCTATGTCCCGAATCGCTGCTCGCATGCTTACCGCTCCGTTGTTTTCTGGGGACGGGTCGAGTTCCTGGAGACGCCCGAGGAGAAGGCCTATGGCCTCGGTGTTCTGATCGACTGTCTCGAACCCGACCCTGCTGCAACGCGTGCAAAGCTGCTGTCCGATCCCGGCCGGCTCAGTAACGTCGCTGTCCTCAGAATTATGATTGACGAGGTCAGCGGCCGGATGGGGAAGTAGGGGCAGGGCTATCACATTTCGTATCAGCACGACGGAATGCGATACGCGGCCCTTGCGAGGGTTTCTGGACCCTCGCAAGGGTTCCGGGAGCTTAACTGCGTCTACCCAGAACCCTTCGCAAGGTGCGGAAACCTTACGAAGGGGAGAGGCGCACGCAGGCGCAGGCCTTATGTGATGGCCCTGTCCCGGACTGTTCCGAGAACGCTATGACCTCGGGTATGGTATACTTGCGCGCGAGCACGCCATTGTGACGCGTGCGTTTTGTTGAGGGGGGTTCCGTGGCGCAGGGAGGGGGGTCTCGGGGCGTATCGCTACCATTGACGCGGGCGGGTGTGCTGACCGTCGCCGCGTATATCGGTGCACAGATGATGTCCGACATCGGCAGCCTCAAGATTGCCCAGGTCGGCGGCTTCAGCATCGACGGCGGCACCTTCATCTATCCCTTCACCTTCACGCTGCGCGACATGGTGCACAAGCTGCTTGGGCGCAATGCTGCGCGCACGCTGGTTGTCGCCGCTGCGGCGATCAACCTGCTGATGGCCCTTTTTTTCGCCTTCCTATCCCGCCTTCCCGCAGATCCGACCTGGCCTCTGCAAGAAGCGTTTGCTGCGGTTCTGAGCCCGGTCTGGCGCATCGTATTGGCGAGCATCGTTGCCGAGGTCGTCAGTGAACTGCTCGATACCGAAGTCTATCACCTCTGGGTGAATCGAATCACGCGGCGTTATCAGTGGGCGCGGGTTTTAGCCAGCAACAGCTTGAGCGTGCCTATCGACAGTCTGATCTTTGTGTGGATCGCCTTTGGCGGCGTGCTGCCGACTGCCGTCGTCTGGTCGATCTTCTGGGCCAATCTGCTGATCAAGGGCGCGACGACGCTGATCAGCCTTCCGGGTATCTATCTCGTCAGAGAAGGATGATCCTATGACGCAGTCCGGGAAGCAAAGCCAGGAGCCCCAACAAGCTCCGGAAGCAGAGTCCACTATGGATGACTTGCCCCTGGTTGAGCCATCGTCCGAAGCGGAAGACTCGGCTATGGTTGAGCCTTCAACCAACGCGGAAGATGC
>JAXDDP010000058.1:0-14476 GCA_034676785.1 Anaerolineae bacterium
CTGTTCGGATCCACCAAAGGGCTGATTCTGGTGGCGATCGCCATGATTGCGATGGAGACCGCGCTGTTTGGGATGCTTTCGGGGCCGATGGCGGAGTATGGCGTACGGGATGTTGTGGTCCGCGTTCTCGGTATTGACCTGGTCCAGGCAGAGCGAGAGGGGCGCATCATCATTCTGTATCACTCCATCGCTATGGCTGTGGTCGCCATTGAGACCTATATGATCACCAGCCTGCTGGCGATGAAGACGTTCTACAGGGTGGCGGTCCGCGTCCTGATCACCGCCGGTTACCTCATGGCGATGATCTTCGGCATGGGCTTCGCCTACTGGGGGCACAACTGGGCTCTGCACGGGCTGTACATCGCGGGGCTGACGCTCGTCTTCTTCGCGGGCGTCCTGCTGGTGATTGCTCTCTGGCCGTGGTCCAGGGAGGTCGCTCAACCCGACCCAGCGTATGCTCGCACCAGGAAGGGGGTGGATATGGAGCGCATGGCGTTCTTCGCCACTGCGCTAACCACCATCATCTCAGCGATGTTCGGAGCGATTCCTGGATCGTACTTCGGGAATGGCTTTACGACTGTCCTGGCTGAAAACATCGTCCGCTATCCCCACAAGAGCGCGATGGAATACTCCGTCGTTGGCCATCTGCACATCATGTTGGCTCTGATCGCCATCATGGTCACGCTCATCATCGGACGCTGGCTGGATTTCAAGGGTATCCTTCACAAGATCGCCATGCCGCTCATGATCTTGGGAACTGTTGTCCTCAACCTTGGCGTCTGGGGGTTGGTGACACCCTTGCAGCCGCTCGCCCATACGATCATCTATGTTGGGGCTACTCCGTCTATGTTGGCGGCGCTGATGCTGGTTATCTATAGCTGGGACAGAACCATCCGAGAGGGTGTGGCTGGTATCGAGAAGCCTACCCTCGGGCAGAAGCTTGGCGCGTTGGTGCGCGATCCGCTCCGGTTCGGCCCGCTATGGCAGATGGTGTTCATGAATTTCACGGTGAGCGGCCTTGGGATCTTCATGGCCGTCCGGTTGGACGAGGTTTTTCGTCTCTGGCCGGCTCGTGAAGAACGCATCGAGCTGACGGGGCACTGGCACGTCCTCTCCTCCATCGTAGCGACGATCATCCTGTTGTACTACGGCGATATGATCGGCTTGAAAGGGAAACTGCGGAAGCTCTACGGTTGGGGGATCATCATCGCGTCGGACATCGCCTTTGCTGCGGTCACTGTTTTCGAGATGAAGCGACTCTTTGTCTCAGAAGCGACCCAGCAGCCGCTGGTGAACACGGTTATCCTGTTTATGGACTTTGGCCTCGTGCTGTTGTTGCTCATCCTGGCGGTGGTCATGGTCTGGCGATTGCTGGACTTGTTCAGGTCGCGGGGTCGATGGACACAAGAGGCTGGCCACGAGCTGTCTTCGGAGGTGGCGTGATGAGATGCATCGGGGCGCTTCTCCTGCTCGGGGCTCTGCTGACTGCATGTGCCCCTGTTGATCTCAATATTCCGATTCCAGCCTATGACACCGGGATAGACATGGAGGCCTGGGCCATTGTCCCCGCAGGTGAGTTTCTCTATGGGCAATTCAATGAGCCGACGATGGTCGACTATGACTACGAGATCATGATCACCGACGTCACCGTCGCCCAATACGTGCGATTCCTGAACGCAGCACTGACGGATGGCCCTCTCGCAATGGCCGATGGGCGGCTTGTGGTTGCTTATCCTGGCGACGCATTCCACGGCGCTAAGCACGAGATCGAGATCCCTGCAGGCGATTACGAAGTCATCCCATTGGACGATGCCGCGTCCCGATTCGCCTTCGATGGCAAGACGTTTGCCGCCAAGCCCGGCTACGAGAACCACCCGATGACGAATGTGACCTGGTTTGGGGCGTGGTCCTACTGCGGCAACAACGGGTGGCGACTGCCGACTGAGATCGAATGGGAGAAGGCTGCGCGGGGTACGGATGATCGTCCCTTCCCGTGGGGCGATGAGATCGCTCGCAACGACGCCAACTTCTATGCCAGCCGAGACCCGTTCGAGGATATGAGCCGCCACGGTTCATGGACCAGCCCGGTCGGCTTCTACAATGGCCAGACCTATGATGGCTATGCTACGCACGATGCTGCCAGCCCCTATGGCCTTTACGACATGGCGGGCAACGTCTGGCAATGGACGGGCGACGTCTACGAGGGGATGCACTACCGCTTCATGCGCGGGGGATCGAAGGACACGTATGAGATGGACCTGCGTGTCTGGGTACGCAATAATGCAACGCCCACCTATTTCAGCCCTGGTGTTGGGTTCCGCTGTGTCCGTACTCCCTAGATCCGGAGTTCTCTCCGGGAGGTTGGAGGCCGTGATGATGCACCTGCTGCAGTTGCTGAGGGCCAAGGCCCGGCTTTACTGGCCACTGACCAAGTCTCTGCAGACCGGCTTGCTGCTTGCCACCGGCCTGGCCGGGTACATGACAGCACGCTGTCCGGTGACGCACCCGCTGACGCTGCTCGGCCTCGCCGTTAGCCTGTTCTTTGCTATCGCGGGCAGCACGATCATCAACATGGTCTATGACCGCGACATCGACGCTGTGATGAACCGGACCCACCATCGCCCCCTGGCAGATGGTCGGGTCACGCCCACTGAGGCGCTGCATCTTGGCGTGACCGCTTCGGTCCTGGGCGTGGGATTGGCCGTAGCGATGAGCCCGTTCTATGGGCTCATCGTGTTCGCCGGATGGTTCTTCGATGTGGTTGTGTACACTGTCTGGCTGAAGCGCCGTACCGCATGGAGCATTGTCTGGGGAGGGATCGCCGGAGCGATGCCCATCCTGGCGGGACGTGCCTACGGCATGGGTGCTATTGACGGCATCGGTATCTTGCTCGCTCTGGCGGTCCTGTTCTGGATCCCGACCCACATCCTGACCTTCTCGATGCGTTACTTCGATGACTACAGTGCCGCCCGGATTCCGACATTCCCGTCCACCTATGGCTTTGCCGCCACGCGTTGCGCGATCGCGCTCTCGAGTGTGCTAGCTGCCCTGGCGATGATCGCGGCGGGGGTCTTGATCGGGATACAGTGGGGCTTCGTTTGGGTGCTAGCTGTGATGTCCGCCGGGCTGCTTCTCCTGGCTGCCCTTAGCCTCTTCCGTCCGACCGAGCACGCCAACTTCGGGTTGTTCAAGTATGCCTCGGTCTATATGCTCGGTGCCATGATCCTGCTGTCGTTGTAGTGCCTGACGTTGTTTCCGCTTGCCAGAGCGGCGCGTGAGCGTTTTGTGCCTCTGCGCCGTTCTGGCGCGTGAAGGGGTCTCTGCGGGAATTGGGCTATACTCCCCATAGTGGTCACACAGCTGGTGTGGCCCCGTGTGTCACTGGGTCTTAGTGGGGAAATGTGTAAGGATGCCCATCCCACTTCTGGCGACGAAGTTTGATGTTCCACCTCTCCGTCCGCACCTAACCCGGCGGCCCCGTCTCGTCGACGCGCTGAACGCGGGCCTGGAACCGGATTGCCGGCTTACCCTGGTCTGTGCCCCTGCCGGCTATGGCAAGACGACACTGCTTTGCGAATGGCTGGAGGCACTGCGAGAGGGCGGGGGCGCCGGGTCGACCGTGTCTATTGCCTGGCTGACGCTTGACCAGAGCGATGACGATCTGGCACTGTTCGTCAGATACCTGGTCGCAGCGCTCCAGCGGGCTCAATCAGGGATTGGGGCCGGCCTGCTGACCGCTTTGCAGACACCTAGACCGGCTTCGGAGCCGATGCTGGCAACGTTGCTTATCAACGATCTGGTCGAACTTCCGGGCCGCGTGGTTCTGGTTCTGGATGACTATCACGAAATCACGAACCAGTCCATCCACACCCTGCTATCCTACCTGGTGGAGCATCACCCCCCACAGGTGCATCTGGTACTCGCCACGCGTGCTGATCCGCCTTTCCCTCTGGCACGCCGGCGCGCGCGAGGCCAACTGGTCGAGATTCGTCAGGAAGACCTGCGGTTTACCCGTGAGGAGTCATCTGAGTTTCTGCGTGGGTCACTGCCCGTCCCCCTCACTTCTGATCAGCTTGAGGTCCTCGAGCGGCGCACAGAAGGCTGGGGTGCGGGCCTGCAGTTGGCTGTGCTCTCAATGCGCAAGCTTGCCGACCCCGGGACCTTCATCGACACGTTCTCCGGTGGGCACGAGACCATAGCCGACTATCTGACCGACGAGGTCCTCACCCAACAGCCCGAGGCCGTGGTATCGTTCCTTCTGCAGACCTCGATCCTCGAGCGTCTCACCGCGCCGTTGTGTGACGCTGTGACGGGTCATGTGGGGGCGCAGGCGATGCTCGAGGCGCTGATGGAAGCGAACCTGTTTCTGGTCCCGCTTGATGGGCAGCAGACCTGGTATCGCTATCACACCCTCTTCGCCGATTTGCTTCGCCTACGCCTGCACGTCGCCCATCGCGAGCAGGTGAGCGAGCTCCATCGCCGTGCGAGTCGCTGGTATCAGGGGCACGGTCTCCTATCGGAAGCGGGTGATCATGCGGTGGCTGGAGAGGACTTCGAGGCCGCCGTCGCGTTGATCGAGCCGATGGCTGAGGCGAGCCTGGCGTGCGGCGAGACGCTCACGGTGTTGCGCTGGCTGGAAGCCTTGCCCCCTGCCATCAAGGACGTGCGCTTGCGCCTCTGGGCTTTGCAGGGCCTGGCGCTGACGCTGTATGGGAAACCGGATACGCCTGCTCGGGAGGCCCTAGAGCGGTTGTCGGGATCACCTGCGGCAAACGATATCCAAGGCGAAATGGCACTCCTCGGAGCTCTGCGGACGGTTATGACCGGCCAGGTGACCGTGGCTATTGCATCAGCCGAAACCGCGCTGGCGCACCTTCCGGAAGAGGCCCTGTTCTTGCGGAGCCTGGCCGCTGATAGTCTGGGGATGGCGTACACGCTACGTGGCGACACACCGGCGGCAGTCCGAGCCTTTGAGCAGGTCGTGGATCTATCGTCCCGTGCCGGTGCCACGCTGCTGACGGTGTTTGGCCTGTCCAGCCTGGCGGGCCTGCACTATGTCCAGGGGCGACTTCGGGCCGCGGAGACACTGTACCGCAACGTCATCGCTCTGGCTGAGGATCGGCTTGGGAGGCATTCCGTCTATGCGGGACGGGCACTGATGGGGCTCGGCGAGCTGGCGCGCGAGTGGAATGACCTTGATGGCGCTTTGCGCACCTTCCATAGTGCAGCCGAGGCGTTGGGCAGGTTCTCGGATGTTGGTCTGGCGATGTGTTCCCTATCGATCGCACGGGTGAGGCTCTCGCAGCAGGACTGGGACGGCGCCAGGCAGGCCATCGCACAGGCTCGCCAGTTGGCACGCGAGTCGAAGTCGACGCAGCTCGACGACCGCCTGGTGGACATGGTGGAGGCGCGTGCCTGGATTCTTTGGGGTGAAGTGGATCTGGCCCTGCAATGGGCACGCGCGCAGGGGCTACTGGACCGCCCGGTGGTCGAGGTGCTTGCCAGCCGAGGGGCCGGCGTGCCGGTCGACGAGTTCACGCACGGGCTATACCTGGTCCTGGCGCGGCTTTACCTGGCACTTGTACAGCCGCGCGATGCCTTGGCGGTCATCGAACCCCTGCTAAGCGCAGCCCAGAGTGCCGGGCACAACCGGCGGACGATCGAGTACCTGGTCCTCAAGGCGCTGGCGCTTCAGCAGGGGCAGTACGTGGCACAGGCCGTTGCCACGATGGCCCAGGCCCTGGCTCTTGGGGAGGCAGAGGGTTTTCAGCGCGTGTTTCTCGACGAGGGGACACCCGCGGCGCGGCTACTCTACCAGGCCGCCGAACGGTCCGTCTGCCCTGCCTACGTGGCAGCCCTTCTGGGCGGATTCACATCCACAGAACGGTCCGTGCCGGGGCAGGCTGCGAGGCGCGTTGGGGCGGAATGCCTGATCGAGCCATTGAGCGGACGGGAGCGGGAGGTTCTGGCGCTCGTGGCGGCAGGGCTTTCCAATGACGAGATCGCCAGGCAGCTCTTCATCTCCTTGAGCACCGTCAAAGGACACATCGCCCACATTTTCTCCAAGCTGGGGGTCAGGAGCCGCATCCAGGCCGTATCACGCGCGCGAGACCTCGGCGTGTTGCTGGACTGATCCCCCCACCTTCCGAGCGGTGCCGTTCCCCAGTTGCTCGGTCCCTGGATTGTCTGCTTGTGCACCTCACCTCCCACTTGGGTGCGCCATCGACTACCCGATTGACGGTCTTTGTGCCCTTGGACTATTGTGCTTATCCCTCAAGGATAGTCAGGGCGATCTCGTGCGTTCGTGGCATGCCGGCGGGTAGAAGAACCCCTCGCAGAGTCCAGAAACTCTGCGAGGGGAAGGGATCGCCCATCAAGGATAGTACTCCGACAGTACTTTCGGCTGGCGACGGACGTCTGAATCTCTTATAGACTAGGGTCAATCGACCGGAGGCACGGATGTCTGTACCAGAATATCAGCCGTCGCGAACACACTCTATGACTTTTCAGATCACCGTGCGCGGACGCCTGGGCTGCCAGTGGTCGGAGTGGCTCGATGGGTTGTCCATCACGTTTGAGATGGACCCGGGTGGCTTCCCGATCACCGTGTTGACGGGGCCCGTCAGAGACCAAGCGGCACTGCGGGGCGTTCTGGTGAGACTGTGGGACCTGGCCATGGATGTGGTCTCGGTGCACCAGCTCCCATCACAAGCGGACGGGGAAGTGGGCGACGCAGTAGTTACGGAGGGATGACATGACGACGTTGCGATTGACCTTATCTCTGGATGACCCTGATGCGACCGTCGACACGGTAGGCGGCAAGGGGGCATCGTTGGCACGGTTGATGCGTGGGGGCCTTCCCGTCCCCGGTGGCTATCACGTGACCACGGAGGCCTACCGGCGCTTTGTCGCCGCCAACAACCTTCAGCTGCGTATCCTGAGCGCCCTCGCCGAGGTAGATCTCGCCTACCCGGAGACCGTAGAGACGGCTTCCCGAACGATCACGGCATTGTTCGTCGACGCCCCAATCCCCGCAGAGGTCGCCGGTGCCATCGCGCAGGCCTACGCCGCCCTTCCGGGGCCGTCGCCCGCGGTGGCCGTGCGCTCTTCAGCGACGGCAGAAGACCTCCCTACGGCCTCTTTTGCAGGCCAGCAGGAGACCTATCTGAACGTGAGCGGGGTCGAGGCGGTTCTGGAGGCAACCCGGAAGTGCTGGGCCAGCCTATGGACGGCACGAGCGATCAGTTATCGCGCACGGCAAGCCATCTCACCCACGGGCCTGGCGCTGGCCGTTGTCGTGCAGGCGCTGGTCCCTGCGGAAGCCGCCGGAATCCTGTTCACCGCGAACCCGGTCAACGGTCGGCGGGACCAGATGCTCGTCAATGCTTCCTGGGGGCTGGGTGAAGCCGTGGTCGGCGGTCTGGTCACACCGGATACGCTCACGCTGGACAAGGTTTCGGGTAGGGTGGTTGTCTGCGAGACCGCGGAGAAGCTCGTCTACACCGTTCGGGTCGCCGGCGGCGTAGAGGAAAAGTCAGTCCCCGCGGAGCTGCGCCGTGTTCCTGTGCTCAGCGACGCGCAGGCCGCTGAGTTGGCAAGCCTCGGAAACCGGATCGAGGCGCTCTATGGCATGCCGATGGACGTCGAGTGGGCCCTGGCTGATGGAAAGTTCGCCATCGTCCAGGCGCGCCCCATCACGGCTCTTCCAGATCCGGAGCCCGACTCGCCCACGGAATGGAAGTTGCCCAAGGGCGCGCTTGCCGCTATGCGCAACAACATCGTCGAGTTGATGGCCGATCCCCTGACGCCGCTCTTTCGTACCCTGGGCCTTCGCAGCGTCAACGCCAGCATGGATAACCTGTTGACCATGTTCTTTGGCAGGCCTGGGATCATGCCCGCCAATCCGATCATCGCCGTCAACGAGTATGCCTATTACAATGGCCCAACGAAGGTACTCCCCATGGCGAGGGTGTTCCTGGATGCGCCGCGGATCATGAAGCGGATGTTCACCGGAGCGGTGGAGCGTTGGACCGAGGAGGGTCAGCCACGCTACAGCGCGACGGTGGCTTGTTGGCAGGCGGCGGAATGGCGTCAGCTGCCGGCTACCGAAGTCCTGCGGGCGGCGCGTGAGCTATCGGTGGCAGCCATCGATGCCTATGGCGCGCTGGTATCGGGTGTGATCCCGGCAGCCTGGATGAGCGAGGCTCTGTTCACCCTGGTCTGCCGCCTGTTCAAGCGCCGAGGTGACCCCAAGGCCCCAACCTACCTGTTGGGTTTCGACAGCCTGCCCATCCGTGCCGAGAAGGCGCTCTTTGACCTGGCCCGATGGGCTCAGGGTTTCCCCGGTCTGGTGGCCTACCTGCAGACCGTGCCGACCTCGCAGCTCGTCAACCGCCTCGCGGAAGACTCAGTCCCGCCCAAAGTGCAGGCTGAAGCATGGCGCGAGTGGCAGGGCCGGTTCCGCACCTACCTCCAGGACTACGGCCATATGATCTACAGTCTCGACTTCGGCAATGCCGTGCCTGCCGACGACCCTGCGCCGGTGTTGGAGACACTCAAGCTGTTCCTCGGCGGTGAGGGTGCGGATCCCCATGTCCGCCAGGAGGCCGCGGTCAGCAGGCGTGCGGCAGCGACTGCAGCCAAGCTGGCCCAGTTGAAAGGACTGCGCCGCAAGCTCTTCGAGCGGAGCCTGGCCCGCGCCCAGAAGTATGCCCCATTGCGCGAGGAAGCCCTCGCCGCTGTTGGCCTGGGCTACCCCCTGTTGCGCCGGATGCTCTTCGCGCTGGGTGAGCGTTTCGCCGCCGCCGGGATGATCGCCGCTGCCGGGGACGTCTTCTGGCTGGAGGAGGGCGAGGTGGAGGACGCTGCAAGCCGATTGGATCGCGGGGAATCCCTGGAGGATCTGTCAGCCCAGGTTCCCATGCGCCAGGCGATCTGGCGAGCAGCACGACGCGCGGCGCCGCCCCTGATGCTGCCGCAGATGAAAGTCTTTGGTTTCGACCTGATGCAGCTCAAGACCGGGCGCCGCAGGGGCAACACGCTGAAGGGGGTTGCTGCGAGCCCCGGCAGTGTGACCGCCGCGGCCTGTGTTGTGAGTGGCCCGGAGGATTTCGCCCAGATGAACACCGGCGACGTGCTCGTTGCCCCGCTCACCACGCCGGCGTGGACGCCTCTGTTCGCCCGGGCTGCCGCAGTGGTCACCGATATCGGGGGCCCGCTGAGCCACGGGTCGATCGTGGCCCGCGAGTATGGCATCCCCGCGGTCCTGGGGACCGTCGCCGCCACCAAGCGCATCCGCAGCGGGCAGATCGTGACCGTGGACGGGACCGCTGGCGTGGTGACCCTGGCGTGATCTGGACCGGGGACGGGCGGCTGGGATATCCCCTCAGTTCTCGGGAGGGGGGCCCAGCTGCCCGCCCGTCGCTGTACTGGCGACGGCGCCGCTGCCTGCATCGAACACGATCACGTCATAGGTGAAGTCGCGGCGGTTCTCGTCAACTACGACATTTTCCACCGTGACCGTATAGGTCGTGTCCGACGCGGGTGGCACACCAAGACTGATTTGAGGCTCCCAGACCAGGGTGTTCTCGCCATAGCCATTGACCACTGTTTGTTGAACCAGGGCGACCGGCACACTCCCTTGGCGCATCGACACTAACGCATTCGAGAAATCGGCACGGGCATACGAGAATGACCAGCGTGGGTAGACCACCTGGGAAGGGACGTACCCCGGCGGGGGCCAGGCTACGAACTCCTCTCTGGTGGCGGGCCGGGGTCCCCGGATGTTGGCGTCGAACACCCATAGCGCATTGGACGCCGGGTAACCGGCGGCAGGCGGGATGTCGCCGCTACCCATCGACTCCGTTTGCGGATAGAGGATCCACCGCCTGTGACCCACGGCGTAGTTGCCGCTCCCTGGATCGTAGATGTAGCCGCTGATCGCATTCGGCCCGTAGACCCCCAGGTAGAGATTGGACTTTCCTGCTGCTTCCGCTCCCTCAGCCGAATAGCAGATCCACGATGAGTCCGGGGAGTGACTCAGTTGGCGATTTACGCTCATCATCAGCGCCGCTTTCTGCGCCTTGGCGGTGAACTCATCCGACAGAATCACGGTAGCCGGGACGCCAGCCATGGCACGGAAGTAGTTGATGCGCAGCTGAACCGCCTGGCGGAACGCGGCCGATGTCGTCCCCTCACCACACGCGGCGTGGTTGCCCGTCCAGTCGATGGGCGCGCCCTCGGAAGCCAGGTACACCGTGTTGTAGAAATCGAGCGACGCTTGACGATTCTGCGGGTTGACGCTCAGGATCGGGGTGCCGTGGCTTACCAGTGGGAGATAGGCCTGGGGCGTGATGATTTCCGTAGATGCAAGCGGTGCCCCCGCCGCAGGAGCGATCGCCAATGGCGTTCGGGGGATGGCTTGGGCGCCCAGGAAGAGACCGATGAGGGGGACCGCTGCGAAGAGCACGACCCAAGGTGTCTGACGCATTGTGCGCATAGGTTATCACTCCCGGATACCCAGATGAAGCTATTGACCTGACTTCGACGAACGTAATGGCGCCGCCTGTGGGGCATAAGATGACTGGCCTGTTCCGTCTTTCATCTCAAGGGTAATCGCTTTTGTTCGCTTTCACCCTTATTCACCATTGGGCCTATAATAGCGCGCGTTTGTGCCTGTGCCGGCGTTAGCCGCCCGGAGTGCAGAAGTGCCAGTGCGACGTACGCAGGCAATGTTCTAATCCATCCTACATCAGAAGAGGAGCGACAGTTAGCATCATGAGTGCACAGAGTTCGAAAAGCAAGAGAGATGGGTTTACAACCGGTCTGGGCGTCATTGCAGCGACGTTGGGGTCAGCCGTAGGGCTAGGGAACATCTGGAAGTTTCCCTCCATGACCGGCTCGAACGGTGGTGCGGCATTCATCCTGGTGTATCTGCTCAGCACGCTGCTGGTGGGTCTGCCGGTGATGATTTCGGAATTGCTGCTTGGGCGGAAGGCCAAGGCAGATGCCATTTCGACGTTCAAGAAACTCGCTCCCAAGAGCGGCCCCTGGTGGATCGTGGGCGCGATGGGCGTGTTGGCCGCCTTCCTGATTATGGCCTTTTACACTGAAGTGGCGGGGTGGGTGTTCGCTTATATCTTCAAGGCGATCGGCGGGTCGATTCTCTCGACCGATCCAGCCGTCAACTCGCAGGCTTTCGAGGCGCTGGTGACCAGCCCCTTCCAGGCGCTGCTCTGGCAGTGGATCGTACTGGTGTGGGTCGGATTCATCATCGTGTTGGGCGTCTCCAAGGGCATCGAAGGTGCGACCAAGCGCCTGATGCCGGTGCTGTTCTTGTTGCTGGTGATCACGTGTGTCCGCAGCCTGACGCTGCCGGGGGCGATGGAAGGCGTGACCTTCCTGTTCAAGCCCGACTTTGCCAAGCTGACCGGACCCATCGTCCTGTCGGCACTGGGGTTGGCCTTCTTCAAGCTGTCGATCGGGATGGGTACGATGATCACCTACGGCAGCTACTTCCGCGACGATCAGAACATTCCCGCTACGGCTGTCAGGGTCATGTTGGCGGATCTGTTGGTGTCCATCCTGGCGGGCCTGGCCATCTTCCCCGCCGTGTTCGCCTTCGGGTTCCAGCCTGACGCTGGGCCGTCGCTGTTGTTCCAGACCATCCCGGCGGTGTTTGCCTCGATGCCCCTGGGCAACATCTTTGTGGTCATCTTCTTCGTGCTGACGGCCATTGCCGCGACCGGTGCGATGTTGTCGCTGATGGAAGTTCCGGTGTCCTTCCTGAACGAGCGCGTGGGGCTCTCGCGCCGCAACGCCACCCTGCTGACGGTGGTCGTGCTCGCGCTGGTGGGGTCCACAGCCGCACTCTCCAGCAGCGTGTTGGCGGACGTCAAGGTGCTCGGCAAGACTTTCTTTGACCTGTTCGATTATGCCAGCTCCAACGTGCTGCTGCCGATCGGCGGGTTGTTGATTTGCCTCTTCACCGCCTGGGTCTTTGGACGCAAGCGCATCCAGGAAGCGCTTTCCAACCATGGTCGCCTCTCCAACCAGGCGATCATCAACGCGTTTACCTTCCTGGTTCGCTACGTTGCCCCGATCCTGGTCGTGTTGGTACTGCTCAACGGGTTTGGGGTCTTCTAGGTTCGTGCTGTAGCCGGTGCCGGGGACTGCCGAAAGTCCCCGGCACCTGGACGGTGGTTGCCAAACCGCCGCAATCCCTATAATAAAGAGGATGTTGGTCATCGATGGCGCACACGGTGAGGGAGGCGGGCAAATCCTGCGGTCGGCGCTCACCCTGGCGGTTGTCACGACGACGCCCGTCCGCCTGACGCACATCCGCGCGAACCGGTCCAGCCCCGGGCTGCGTCCTCAACATCTCACCGCCGTTCACGCCGCCGCGGCCCTCTGCAAGGCGCATCTGGAGGGCGACGTTCTGGACAGCCAGGACCTTGTCTTCGCGCCCCAGCAGACTTGCGCCCCGGGTGATTACACCTTCGACGTTGCTGACGCGGCGATGGGGGGCTCGGCCGGCGCGGTCTCGCTGGTGCTCCAGACCGTGCTGCTGCCGCTGGCGCTCGCTTCTGGCCCTTCAACGGTGCAATTGTTGGGCGGCACCGCCGTGCCGATGAGCCCAGCCACGATTTACATCGAGAAGGTCTATCTGCCCACTCTCTTCGAGATGGGGGTCCGCGCACGGCTTGACACGCCGCTCTGGGGGTTCTACCCCGAGGGTGGTGGCGAGGCCACGGTCGAGATCCGTGGGGGAGCTCAGCTTCGGGGGCACGATTTCTCGGAGCGGGGTGAGCCACTGCGGGTGGAGGGGCTCGCGTTTGCGTCGAAGCTGCCCTCGCACATCCCGCAGCGCATGACCAACCGGGCACGCACGCTGCTGCGCGATGCCGGGTTGGAGGTACATATCGTGCCTGAACACGTCCGCTCACCGGGCACGGGGACTGGGCTTTTCCTGTGCGCCCGGTATGAGACTGCCCAGGCGGGGTTCACTTCCCTGGGGCGGATCAAGCTGTCTTCCGAGGAGGTAGCAGAGATCGGTTGTCGTGCTCTCCTCGAGTATCATCGCACCGGTGCGACGGTGGACCCCCATATGGGCGACCAGCTCGTGTTGCCCTTCGTGCTCGCCGGGGGACCGTCGCGTGCGACCGTGTCGCGCGTCACGCGCCACCTGTTGACCAATGCCTGGGTGGCCCAGCAGTTCGGGTTTGGTTCGATTCGGGTTACGGGCGAGCTTGGCGAGCCTGGCGTTCTGGAGTCGGAAGGGCGGGCCTGACCGTTGGTCACTCTATTGTTGGGGAGTCTCCATGCTTGAACTGGTATTCCTGGGCACCGCGGCCTCGGCCCCTTCGATCCAGAGGGGGTTGCCGGCGCAGATGGTGCTGTATCGTGACGAGCGCTTTCTCGTCGACTGTGGCGAGGGAACACAGCGGCAGATCCTGCGGAGTGGTCTGGGCTTCCGCCGCCTCAACCGGGTACTGCTCACTCACGGCCATCTGGACCACATCCTGGGACTGGGGGGGCTCGTCTCCACCTTCTCCCGGTGGGAGGCCGTCGAGGATCTGGAGATCTACGGTGCACGGCGCACGCTCGACCGGGTCAACGACCTGATCTTCGGCGTTGTTCTGAGGGGCGCCCGGCCGCCGGTGGGGATCGATCTCGTCGACGTCAAGCCTGGTGTTCTCCTGGAGAGCCCCGAATTCGAGGTCACGGCGTTCAGCGTTCAGCACCGTGGCCCGGGCTGTCTGGGCTATCGCTTTTCCGAAAAGGCCCGACGCCCGTTCCTTGCGGAGCGCGCCGAGGCATTGGGTGTGCCGCCGGGCCCGGTCCGGCGGGATCTCGTCAAGGGCCAATCGGTCACCCTCTCCGATGGGCGCACGATCCACCCCGATGACGTGCTGGGATCCGACCGGCCCGGCGTCTCGATCGCCGTGACGGGGGACCTCGGACAGGTGGAGGATCTCGTCGAGGCGGTCCGCGGGGTCGATCTGCTAGTCTGTGAGGCTACCTATCTGGCGCGGGACCGGGAGATGGCCCGTCGCTTCGGGCACATCACGGCCCAGCAGGGCGCCTGGCTGGCGCGTGAGGCGGGTGTGCGGATGCTTGTGTTCAACCACCTGTCGCAGCGCTACCGCATCCGTGAGATCTTGGGTGAGGCCCAGCCGATCTTCGAGTCGACCGTCGTGGCGCGCGACTTCGACCGGTTTGCGGTAACCCGCGAGAAGATCGTGATGACCAATCAGCAGCTCCAGGAGGACAGCGAGCTCGGCGACGTGCGTGTCGATGGCGACGGCGGCGTCGACATCTGAAAGAGCGCGACCATCCCGGGAGCAAGGCCAAAAGTCTTGACGGTTTCGGGGATGGGGGTATAATGTTGGGCGTCTGAACGATCCTCGGTAGCTCAATTGGCAGAGCGACCGGCTGTTAACCGGTTGGTTCCTGGTTCGAGTCCAGGCCGAGGAGC
>JAXDDP010000066.1:0-5580 GCA_034676785.1 Anaerolineae bacterium
CTGGCAAGCGTGCTCTTGCCGACCCCGGTCGGGCCGACTAACGCTACGACATGGCCAGAGGGAATGTGCAAGGTGATGTCCTCAAGCACGGGTTGATCCTCGACATACCGGAAGCTCACGTGACTGAAGCTGATCGCACCATCGGCTCTATCAGAAAGTGTGATCGCATCGGGACGTTCAACCACATCGGGCTCCTCATTGAGAAGCTCGGCCACCCGCTCAGCCCCAGCCATGGCGTGTTGGATGTTCTCCCACGCACCACTCAAAGATCTGACGGGCTGATAGAAGATGTTGAGATATAGGAAGAAGGCCACCAGGTCTTCGATTGGAAGCCGTTCCTGCAGCACCAACTGACCACCGAAGTAGATCAAGACGATGGTTCCCAATGACGACGAGAACTCGACGAAGGGGTGGAAGGTCGCCATCAAACGCAGGGCGCGCAACAGTGAGTCGCGGTACCGGCTAATGTGGGACCCGATGCGCTCGGCCTCGATGTCCTCACGCGTGAAGGCCTTGATCTCACGGATGCCGGACAGGTTATCGTTAAGTGTGGCGTTGAGGTCGCCAAGCTCCTTCTGGCGAGTACGGAAGGCAGGCCGCACGTACTTTGTAAAGCCCCGCGCTGCAAACACAATCAACGGAATCGGGACGAGTGTCAGCAGCATCAGCTTCGCGCTGTAACCGAGCAGAATCGCTGCTACGCCAAAGAACAACAGGATATTCACAACTGTGTCGGGGATCGCGTGGGCGATCAAAGTCTCGAACATATCCGAGTCATTGACCATCCGCGACATCAGATCCCCGGTCTTTTGGTCTTCGTAGAAACGCAGCGAGAGTCGCTGTAGATGCCGGTAGATGTCACGGCGCGCATCAGCCACGGCGCCCCAGCCCGCCACATGCGCTGAATAGCTACGCAAGAACGTAAGGACCGCGCGCAGGAGATAGAAGGTCAACGCTATGATAGCGAGACGACCGATGACACTCAAAATCGAGAGCTGCGCGGGATCCTCAACCCCGATGAGCGCGAGTCCACCAACGAGCTTGCTCGAAGGCGTGTAGGAGAAGCCATCGACGAACGGCGCCTTGACGATTGCGATCATCTCACTAATGATCTTGGGCTCCACAAGCTGCACCGCTGTGAGCGAGAACATCGACAACACGGTGATCACAAGTGGAAGCTTATGGTTCTTTGTATATCCAAACAGAAACTTCAGCGTGTTCATCTTTTCCTTTGTTTTGAGAGACAGATAAGCAATATATCAACAGTACTAATGGCGATGCCGGATCAGAGACCCGCAGACCTCAGACAACACTCACAAATTGCCGTTCGTAGAGCTCGCGATACAAGCCACCGTGTGCCAGTAGGGCCTCATGCGTCCCCTGCTCCACAATCCGGCCGTCATCGATGACGCAGATCACATCAGCATTACGGATCGTACTCAGACGGTGAGCAATGACAACCGCCGTCCGTCCAGCCAGCAGACGATCGAGGGCGTCCTGGATCAGCACCTCGGTCATCGTATCCACGCTCGACGTTGCTTCGTCGAGGATCAGGATACGTGGGTCGGCCAGCACTGCCCGGGCAATGCACAGAAGTTGCCGCTGGCCCACCGAGAAGTTGGCGCCGCCCTCCTGAATCTGGGTCTCATAGCCATCAGGCATCCGCTCGATGAACTCATCGGCATTGGCCATACGAGCCGCATCGCGTACCACCTCATCTGAGGCATCCGGAATGCCAAAACGAATGTTATCCGATACCGTGCCAGAAAAAAGGAACGGATCCTGTGGCACAATCCCCATCTGGCGGCGCAGTGATCGCTGGGTCACGTCGCGCACGTCAATTCCATCGATGAGCACGGCACCTTCGCTCACATCGTAGAATCGGGCAATCAGGTTCGAGATCGAGGTCTTGCCGGCACCTGTCGGTCCCACCAACGCGACCGTCTGGCCCGGCGCGACGACGAGATTGACGTCGCGCAGCACGGGCTCACCGCTTCGATAGGAAAAGCTGACGTCGCGTAGCTCAACCCGTCCCTCGACAGGAGGCATCTCAGTCGCACCAGGCCTATCCGGGACGCCCGGCTTGGTATCCAGGAGCTCCAACACGCGCTCGCCTCCCGCCATCGCCTGTTGCATCGTCGTGTACAACTGGCTCAACTCACGAATGGGCTGAAAGAAACGGGTTACATAGGAGAGAAACGCTACGATGACCCCAAGCGTCAGCGTCTCCTGTGCGACGGCACGTCCACCAAAGAGAAGAACCACTGCTGTCGCTAACGTCCCCAGGAATTGGACGGTGGGCATGAAGACGAACGAAAGCGTCATCGCCCGCACGTTTGCGTCACGATTTGCGCGATTGACCTCCTCGAAGTGCTCCTGCTCGGACCCCTCTTGCGCAAAGGCCTGAATGACCCGCATCCCTGCGAGGTCTTCAGCGAGATCTCCGACGACGCTTGCATTCGTCGCCCGTGTCTCGCGGAACGCAACCTTGGCATGGCGGGCAAAGATCATCGTGGCAACGACCATCAAAGGGACTACTGAGAAGCTGAGCAACGCCAACTCCGGGCTCATCAGCATCATCACCACGATGATACCGATCAAGGTCAACACGTCGCTGGCCAGCGTGATCAATCCCTGGGAAAGCAGGTCATTGATGACTCCCACGTCGCTGAACACGCGTGAGATTGTGACGCCAATAATGTGAGTGTCGTGGTAGCCCAGGTGAAGGTCCTGCAAATGTCGTACCAGCTGGCTACGCATCTCCCCCAGCACCTTCTGGCCCGTGAGTGAAAGCAGGTATTGCTGAACGGCCGATGAGACATACAGTCCCACAAAGGCCGCCACAGTCACCAGGGCGATCCTGTCCAGGCCAGCGATGTCACCGTTGACGATGTGCTGATCAATGGCGATCTTAATCATGTAGGGAACCGCCAAGCCAAGCAGTGCTGAGAGCACGGTCAAGATGAAGGCCGCCACCATATTGCGCCGATAGGGCTTGAGGTAGGCCAACATCCGCGATACGACGTGCGCATCCCAGACTCGGCCCTTGTCGTTCTCATCCGCGAGGCCTCGCAAGATGCCGCCAGGCCCTCCCCCCATACTGGTCGTTCCAATAGAGAAACTCATCGTTGCTCCTCTAGGCGCTGGTAACAGCTGCCCGCATCGTGGTCGTGCCACCATCCGGCGTCGGCATCCGGTTGGGCTGTGTCATTAGGTCCCGAACCTCCTGGGGCCGAAGCTGGCGTTCGTAGATATCGGCGTAGAGACCGGACGTTTTGAGCAGTTGCTCGTGGGTCCCCCTCGCGACGACACGCCCCTTGTCAAGGACCAGGATCTGATCGGCCATGCGCACAGTGCTCAAACGCTGGGCGATCACGAACGATGTGCGCCCCTGCATCAATCGTTCGAGCGCTTGCTGAATCAGTTGCTCAGTCTCCGTGTCCACGCTGGACAACGCATCATCGAGGATGAGGATGCGCGGGTCTTTCAGAAGAGCGCGGGCGATAGCGATGCGCTGCTTCTGTCCGCCAGAGAAGGTGGATCCACGCTCACCTACGCGGGTCGCATAGCCCTTCGGCAACGCCTCAATGAATTCGTGCGCTTGAGCAGCCTTGGCGGCAGCGATCACATCGTCTTCTGTGGCGTCAGGCCGCCCAAAGGCGATATTCTCGCGGACACTGGCTGCGAAAAGCGTCGTCTCTTGCAGGACGATACCAATCTGGTCGCGGAGCGAACTCAGCGTCACATTTCGAACGTCATGTCCATCCACAGTGACGGCACCCTTCGTCACATCATAGAAACGGGGGATCAGGTTGATGATCGTCGACTTGCCGGATCCCGTCGTTCCGAGCAGCGCCACAACATCGCCGGGTGCAGCCTCGAAGTTCACAGCCTCCAGCACGGTCCTGCGGCCAAAATACGCGAAGGAGACGTCCTGGAACGTCACCCGTCCCTCAACGGGAGGCAGGTCGACCGCATCCGGTGCTTCCTTGACCTCTGACTCCGTGTCAAGGATTTCGAAGATGCGCTGACCACTTGCCGCGGCCTCGGTCAATATCGGGATCAGCCTGCCCAGCGTCCTGACCGGTCCGGTGAGCTGGCTCATGTAGGCGTTGAAGGCGACCAGTTCACCAAGGGTGAGCACATCCTGCACAACAAGCCTGCCACCATACCAGATGATGAAGATCGTGGCGATGTTCGTGATCAAGACAACGAGCGGGTCGTTGATGGCCCGTATCCGGACAGCCTCCTCCGACGTCTTCAGCCAGTCGCTGTTCTGCTCAGCGAACCTCTGAATCTCAGCCGACTCCTGCGCGAAGCCCTTCACCACCCTGGCCCCACGCAGGTTCTGCTCGACCCATGAGGTCATCTGGGAGATCTTGTCACGCAACGTGAGCCAGAGAGGTCGCATGCGCTTCGAGTAATAGTAGGCCTGCAGGGTCAACACTGGCATAGAGAGAACCGAGAGGAACGCAAGCCTCGGGTTCATCAGGGCCACAACAATCAAGGTACTGATGAAAATGACTACCCCCTCAATCAGGCGCATCGATGCCCGCCCGTTGAGGAACCGCAATCTGTCCACATCGTGCATGACCCGTGCCAAGAGCTGCCCCGTCTCGGTGCGGTCATGGTAGGAAAAGGACAGGGATGAGACCTTCTTGTAGATCTGATTGCGTAGGTCATAGGCTACGTTCTGCGATGCTTGCTCGATCCACCGCCCCTGGAAGTAGCCGAGTACTCCTTGCCCCACGGACAACCCGACCAGAGCCAACACCATCAGGCTGAGGTACTGGAGATCCTTATTCTCAATGCCACGGTCCACGATACCACGCATAAGCTGCGGGCTCAACAGTGACAGACCGTTGATGGCGAACAGGAGGAGGTACCCCCCCAGGCTAAGCAACCAATGGGGGCGCAAGTATCCGTAGCACCGCCACAGGATCTGGGGATCCGTGAGTCCCTTCACGGTCCCAGCACGCTGTCGGGTTCCGGAGGATCTTGCTACGCTATTTGAAGTCATTGGGTTCAATCTCCATCACTTGTATGAGCATCGCCAGCGCCTCGTCGATCTTGTCCAGCTGATCCTGGTGCAACCCCTTGATGCGTTCCCGCAGAAGCGGTACACCGCCAGCCGGAGTAGTGTCTGCCAACTGCATTCCCTTGGAAGTCAGCTCCACGAAGACCACACGGGAATCATCTTGCGACCGCCGACGAGACACATAACCAGCCTCTTCCATTCTGGAAACCAGTTCCGAGGCCGAACTGGTGCTTATGTAGAGGTACTCACTTATCTGGCCAATGGTCAGAGGTCCTGCCTCATGAAGGTAGCGAAGCGTCGACATATCGCGTCCCCGAACACCCTCGCACTGCATGGTGCGCCCGTAGTGACGCAAGTATCGATACAGAACAAGGAATTTCCGGGTCGCCTCGAGGGCAAGGCTCTGCGACTGCTGGACCATAGACACCCCCCTGCCGAACTGACGGCACCTATCAGGCACACCACGACCACGGCCGGATGACCGACCACCGAACCATTCGGTACCGAATAGTTCGGCACCGAAGGATTCTACACCACGGAGC
>JAXDDP010000069.1:0-9173 GCA_034676785.1 Anaerolineae bacterium
CTTCGCAAGGTGCGGAAACCTTGCGAAGGGGAGAAGTGCACGGCCCCGATAGCGAATAGCAGTAGCCCCGGGTGCGTCTAGCTGGTTGCCGGGGTTGCCTCTTGCTCGCCTCTCAGCACAGCCTCCAGCGCCGTGATCGCCACTTCGATCATGCTGTCGTCGGGCTCGCGCGTCGTCAATTTCTGGAGTGCCAGGTTGGGGGCGATGAGTAGCCGGATGATGCGATTGTCCTTGTGCTTGGCGGTGAACCGCAGGATCTCGTAGGAGATCCCGGCAATGACCGGGAGGAGCAGCAGCCGCGAGGCGATGCGCACCAGTAGTGCGGGCTTGCCCAAAGGGGCCAGGACCAGCACTGAGATCATCACGACGGTCAACAGGAAAGCGGTGCCACAGCGGGCGTGCTGACGCGAGTGCTTGCGGACGGCCTCCACGGTCAGGGGATCGCCGGCCTCATGGGCGTTGATGGTCTTGTGTTCGGCGCCGTGGTAGGCGAAGACGCGCCGGATTTCCTCTGCCCGTGCGACGGCGGCGATGTATCCAATGAGAAGGATCAAGCGCACCGCGCCTTCGACCACGTTGAAGAGGAAGGCCTGCTCCTTAATGATCAGCCCGGCGATGAAAGAGGGGAGCACCATAAACAGGCCGATCCCAAGGACCAGCGAGAGCGCGCCGGTGATGACTCCCGTGGCGCCGGACATCGTGAAGTCAGGGTCCTCCTCCTTCCCCACCACCTCAGCGGAGAAGAAGAGCGCGCGCATCCCCAGGCCGAGTGAGTCCCACAGGAGTGGCATCCCGCGCAAGAAGGGGATCTTGCTGATCGGGCCGCTGTAGAGGCCACTGAGAGGCTCCTGTTTGACCACGATCTCGCCATCCTGGCGGCGCACCGCAATGGCAGCGTTGTGCTTGCCGCGCATAAGGATGCCCTCGATGAGCGCTTGCCCGCCGTAGGTCTCCCCGAGCGGCTGGCGTTCGAGCTGAGTTTCTGACATAGGACTCCTATTGGCCTGGCAATCCCTTGCGGGCGGCGTCCCAGGCGGCGATGGTGGCGCGACGGGCCAGAACTTCGGCCATGGCAATGCGGTATTCGGCACTGCCGAGATAGTCGGACGGTGGCTCGAGCTCAGCCAGTGCGGGTCCGAGCGCAGCGGTGATCCGGTCGGTGGTGAGCAGCTGGCCTCGAAGCACATGTTCCGCCTTGTGCAGACGGGCGGGTTGGGGATGCGCCCCGCCAACGGCTACCCGCAACGTCGTGGGTAGCCCTTCAATGGCCTCGACGTAGGCCGCAGCGCAGACAATGGGTTTGTCCCTGGGGGATCTGCCCAGGACCTCAAACGCGGCGGCGGTGCGCGCCGGGGAGCGCTTGATGCGGAGCTCGGTGAGCAATACGCGCGTGTTGATCAGCCGGTCGCGGTAGGCCACAAAGCTCATGAAAGGTGCTTTGTGGATCACGGGATCGGCATAGCTGACCTCAACGTCAAGGACGAGCAGTGCCGTGGTCAGCGGATCCGCCGGGCCTGCGGTGATGAGCGCACCCCCGACCGTGCCCTGTTCCCGCAGGTTGCGCGACTGGACGTAGCCCGTGGCGCGGGACAGGAGCCCCCCTGCCATCACGGCAATGTCGGGGTGGTCGATGACTGCCTGCAGCGACGCCATGGCACCGATACGAATCTCCTCCAGCGTAGCCTCGATCGCGCCGATGCCCAGATCCTGCAGGTCGATGACGGCTTCGAGCGTGGGATCGCCCTTTGCGACGATCCAGGCCCCCCCGGCCAGGTAGACGGCATTGGGGGTTGACTGGACCAGGGAGACAGCGTCCTCGATCGTGCCAGGACGGTGATAGTGCTTGACGTTGCGTAGCATAAGCGCCCTCCTCTATGCCTCGACGCGCCAGTACTGCGCTTCCTGCCCCCAATCCTGGAGTGTATCCGGTGGTGGGCAGACGACGATCGCAGTTGCTTCGACGGTGACGGTCCCATCGGGAAGGCGGATCTCGCCTGCAACTTCGGCGGAGCGCGACCGCTGCTTGACGACCCAGCCGACGACCGTGAGCGGCGTTTCGGTGGGTGTGGGGTGGCGGTAGCGCAGTTCCAGCTTGGCGGTGACCCAGAAAGGATCGTCCTCAGTGACCATCATCAGCGCCCGGCCCGACGTCTCGTCAAGGATCGTGGCGAGGATGCCACCGTGTGCGATGCCCGGGTAGCCCTGATACCGGGACGGGATGGTCAAAGGGACCACAATCTGATGCGCTTCGTGATCTTCGTAGAACTGGATGTGCAGCCCGACCGGATTCTCGCGCCCGCAGACGAAACACATCCGCGACGTGGGTTGCGGTTTCCAGTGGGGAGGTATAGCTTGTTGTGGTGTCATAGGTTGTAAAATACTCTGTGGTGGGATGGCGCAGTAGCCAGATAGCTCATTCGGATTCCAGTTACGATAACCACGATTTGGCATTAGTCAACCCCGGACTATGCTACGCGGAATCAGCTCACCTCAGATACTCGGGCTGATGGGCCGTCATGCGCCCGGGAGCGCGCAGCCTTACGTTGCAGAATGGAACCCTTTACCACCAGCAGCTTAGCCGCCCTGCGCCCTGGAGACCACTATGATTCGCAAGCTTGATTCGCGTGTCCTTGCTCACCTTGAGCTCCTCGTTGCCGCACTGATCATCGTTCTTGACCTCTTTTTACCGACCCTGCTCGTCCTGGCGCTGTTGGCGATCTCGCTGATCATCCGCAAACAGGGCCTATCCACGGTCGGATTCTACCGGAGTCAGGCCATGTCGCGCATGGCCCTGATGGTACTCCTGCTTGTGGTCATCTGGACTCTATTTCAGCTTGGGATCGCTATGCCGGTGCTGAATCGCTTGATGGGAACGAGGCAAGACCTGTCAGCTTACGTCGATCTCCGGGGGAACTTGCCGTCTCTGCTTCTCTACCTCGCCCTGACGTGGAGTCTAGCCGCATTTGGTGAGGAGATTGTCTACCGCGGCTATCTTCAGAGGCGCGTGTTCGACGTGCTGGGCACGGGCAGGCTTGGCACGGTTGTGGCCATCGGGATGACCTCGTTGCTCTTTGGCCTGGCGCACTCCGAGCAAGGTGGGATCGGCATTGTCGTGACGATTCTCGACGCGATCTTTTTCAGCCTTCTCAAACTGTACTACAAGGGGAACTTGTGGGCTGCCATTCTGGCCCACGGATTCAGCAACACCCTGGGCCTCGTGGCTTTCTACTTCGTCGGGCCGATCTACAGCTTCTGGTAGGCGGATGGCGCAGGCGCCAGTAGCACGATCGAGTTCCTACCCACAGACGAACCACGGTCGGGCAGGGTCGTCACAGGAGGTGTCGTGCACAAGGGAGATGCAGTGGCTTCCGGCGTAGAGCGGATTCGTGCAGTCATCGCCAGCCTGGACCGCGATGGATCGGCGCCGGTCGATACCGGTGCAGCGAAGCTCGATTTCCGAACGGTGACGATCACGACAAGCGAAGGTGAGGCGATACGGCGTTGGGTGGTGAGCGAAGGGGCGACCCACACCCTTGAGGTGGGGCTCGCATTCGGGTTTTCCGCGCTGTACATCTGCGAGGGACTGCTCCTGAATGAACACCCCGATGCGAGGCACGTCGTCCTCGATCCCTATCAGACCTCGGCCTATGCCGGTTGCGGGCTCCAGATCCTTGAATCAGCTGGGGTTATGCCGCTTGTGGAGTTTCACGGTGAAAGCTCACAGCTCGCGCTGCCGCAGTTTCTCAAGGAGGGCCGGCAGTTCGATCTGGCCTTTGTCGACGGAAACCATCGGTTCGATGCGGTTTTTGTGGATCTGTACTACCTGGGGCACCTGGTGCGCAAGGGTGGGGTGATTATCCTTGACGACTACCAACTCCCGGGGATCAGGCGGGCGGCTGCGTTCTTCGTGAACAATCTCGGTTGGACGGTCGAGGAGATCTCTCCCCTTGACGCCGAGCATTGCTGGGCGGTCCTTCGCACCTCGGAAGAGGAAGACAGGCGGGACTTCCGTACGTTCGTAGAGTTCTAGGGGCGGGCGAGTGAGCGAGAAAGCGAATGGGCGAGAAAGCGAATAGGCGAGAAAGCGAGAGGGCCGCTCACCTGCAGTAGCGTCAGAACCCTTCGCAAGGAGCGGAAACCTTGCGAAGGGAAGAAGGTGAGTTCTCGCTCACTTGTCTTCCCGCATGTAGGGTGTGCCCAGGGCGGCGGGGGCGCCGATGCGGTGACTCAGGGCCTCCCACCAGGTCATCGCCACCAGGACGGCGATGGTGATCAGGTAGGGGAGCATGTTCAGGTAGGCCGAGGGGATGGTGGTTCCCCCAGCCTGGAGGCGGAACTGAACGGCGTTGATGCCGCCAAAGAGCACGGCACCCAACACGGCGCGTGCCGGGTTCCACATAGCGAAGATCACCAGGGCGATGACGATCCAGCCGCGACCGCCGGTGATGTTCTCGGCCCATCCGGGGGCGTAGGCCAACGAGAGATGCGCTCCGCCCAGGCCGATCAAGGCGCCGCCCACGATGGTGTAGAGATAGCGGGTCTTGATCACGTCGATGCCCATGGCATCGGCGGTCTGCGGGTTCTCGCCCACGGCGCGAAGGTTAAGTCCGTTGCGGGTCTTGTAGAGATAGGCCCAGGCCAGCGGCACGAGTAAGAAGAGCGCGTAGGTGAGGAGATCCTGTTTGAAGAAGGCCCCCAGGGCCGGGATCTCACTGAGGCCAGGGATGGCAAGCGGTGAGAAGCGCGGGCCGATCATGCCGACCAGGTTGTAGTTGTTGGAGGCCGGGCCGAGCCGCTCGCCGAGGAAGCTGGCCAACCCCGTGCCGAAGAGCGTGATGCTCAGGCCGCTCACGACCTGGTTAGCGCGCATCGTGACGGTGAGGAACGCGTGCAGTGCGGCCAACGCGGCGCCAACGATCATCGCCACCAGCAGTCCCAGCCAGACGCTGCCGCTGTAGTAAGCGGTCGCGAACCCCGTGACGGCCCCCATCAGCATGGTGCCCTCGACGCCCAGATTGAGGATCCCCGAGCGTTCGGTGTAGGTCTCGCCGATCGCGCCATAGATGAGCGAGGTGCCGGCGCGCAGCGTGATGGTGAGAATCGAGGTGAGGAGCGTCAGGGTCTCGGTCATGCGCCGTCTCCCGTCGCGTGGGGCTCTTCGGTTTCCGCGGGCCTGCCATCATCCGCTTCTTCTGGATTCGCGGTCCCTGACTCAAGATGCTTGCCCCGTGAGAAGTGCAGCGAGTAGTCGCGGAAGATGCTGCCGGCAAGCATCGGGATGAGCAGCATGCCCTGGAGGACGACACCCACGGACGCGGGCAGCCGCATGCGCATCTGGATCTGGTCGCCGCCGACGAGCAGCGCTGCCATGAGGAATGCCACCAGGACGACGCCCAGCGGGTTAAGCTGGGCCATCCAGGCAATGATGATCGCCGTGTAGCCGTAGCCTACCGAGATTCCCTGTTGTAGCCGGCGGGTGAGGCCAAGGACCTCCCCGGCGCCGGCAAGGCCACTGATCGCGCCGGAGACGAGGAGCGTGACGACGATGTTGCGGGCAATGCTGATGCCCAGGTAGCGCGCGGCATTGGGATTGGCGCCGATGATCTTGAGCTCAAAACCCCAGCGGGTGTAGCGGAAGACTGCCCAGAGCAGCAGCGCCAACGCCAGGCCAATGAAGATGCCCGCGTGTGCACGTCCCATGATCTTGGGAAGCCAGGAAAACTCGGGGATACGCTCGGTGCCGGAGTTGGCGCTGGGCGCTCGCCACGCGATGTAGTAGAGGTGCTCGGAATAGAGCACGGCAACGTAGTTGAGCATCAGAGTCGTGAGCGTCTCATCGACCTTGAGCGTGGCCTTGAGGAGCGCCGGAACGCCGGCCCAGAGCGCCCCCGCGACGCAGCCCATCACGAGCGCCAGTGGAAGGATCGTCCACGGCGGCAGGTTCTGTGACCAGAAAAGGGCGACCCCGGCGGCGGCGACTGCCCCCATGGTCAGTTGGCCCTCCGCCCCAATGTTCCAGAAGCGCATGCGGAAAGCGAGCGCGACGCCCAGACCCGTGAGGATCAGTGGGATGCTTTTGACCAGGACCTCACTGAGACCGTTGAGCGAGCCGAAAGCTCCAACGGCCATCGCGGCGTACGTACGCAGTGGGTTGGCCCCCGATACGGCCAGAAGAATCGCTCCAAAGAGCAAGGAAACGCCAAACGACGCCAGCGGCACCAGGAGGGCAGCGCGACGGGAGACGGTCTCACGTTTCTTGAGTTCGAGTTTCATGCAGTCGGCACACCCTCGGCGTGGGACTGTGCGAGGTCATCTGCCGGCACGTGGTCGGCGGCGCCCGCCATCATCAGGCCCAAGGTCTCAATATCTGCTTTGTTGGCATCCAATATGCCCATCACGCGGCCTTCATAGAGGACCGCAATGCGATCGGCCACCGTGCGCAACTCGTCGAGGTCCTCCGAAATGAGCAGAACGGCCCGGCCTTCCTCCCGTTGCTCTAAGAGGCGCCGGCGGACGGCCTCGGTGGCGCCGACGTCCAGCCCGCGCGAGGGATAGACGGCGACGAGGAGGTCGGTGCAGGCGTCGATCTCCCGGGCCAGGATCGTCTTCTGAATGTTGCCGCCGGAGAGGAACTTGACGTATGTCTGGGGGGTCGGTGTCGCGATCTGGAAGACATCGATAAGGGCACGGGCGAAGTCCAGGATGCGCTGGCGGTTGAGCACGCCCCGGCGGGCCAGAGGCGGCAAGCGATAGGCCTTCATCACGATGTTGTCTGCGACGGGCATATCGCCCACCGATCCCATACCGACGCGGTCGGCGGGGATGTGGCTAACGCCAGCATGGATGGCTTCCAGCGAGGTGCAATGGGTGAGGTCGCGCTGGTTGATCAGCAATTTGCCCTGTTTGATCGGGCGCAACCCTGTGACCACCTCGGCGAGCTCCTGTTGTCCATTGCCGGCGACGCCAGCAATACCCAAGATCTCGCCCCCGTGGGCGAGCAATGAGACACCGCGCAGCGCGGGCAGTCCTTTGTCGTTGGTGGCATGCACGGCCTCGAGCGTCAGCACTGGTTTGCCGAGCTGTGCCGGGCGCTTGTCGAGGCGGAAAAGCACCTCGCGTCCAACCATGAGCCGAGCCAGCTCACGGGGGTTCGTGTCCGTGGTGCGCTTCGTGGCGACAACCTGGCCCTGGCGTAGGACGCAGACGCGATCGGAAAAGGCGATGACCTCGGCCATCTTGTGGGTAATGAAGATGATCGACTTGCCTTCCGCTTGCATCACCGCGAGGATGCGGCCCAAGTCCTGGGCTTCCTGTGGGGTGAGCACAGCGGTAGGCTCGTCAAGAATCAGGATATCGGCACCACGGTAGATGAGTTTGAGGATCTCAACACGCTGCTGCTCACCGACACTGAGTTGCCAAATGTAGGCGCGGGGGTCGACCTGTAGCCCATAGCGTGTAGAGAGCTCGCCGATGCGTGTCTCGATGGCGCGCATATCTGGCATAAAGGCCAGATCGGCCATGCCCAAGACGACGTTCTGTGCCACCGTCATCGTGGGGACCAACATGAAGTTCTGGTGGACCATGCCGATACCCAGCTTGGCAGCATCGTGCGGGGAGCGGATGTCAACGAGACCTTCACGGATGAGGATCTCACCTGCATCGGGCCGATAGAGGCCGACGAGGATGTTCATCAGCGTGCTCTTGCCAGCACCGTTCTCGCCGAGCAGGGCCAACACCTCGCCTGCGTAGAGATCGAGGGCCACGTCATTGTTAGCCAGCACGCCGGGGAAGCGTTTGGTGATACCACGCATCTGTAGCACGTGTGGCGATGCGGGCGTCTGTTCGGGTCGATCGGTCATTTGGGATACTGGCCTATCGGGAGTGGCAAGGGCGCCCATGAGAGCATCCAGCGGGCGACACTACCAAGGCAGCGGGGCGATTGCGCTCCGCCCCGCTGCCCTCAGCGATTTGGTTTACTGCTCGGGGATCGTGCCGACGACGCCCTCGACGAAAGTCATCAGGTTGAGCTTCGTCGCATCGTCCATGCACGTGCCCTCAGCGACGAGCACGCTGCCATCCTGGGCATTGATGGGCCCGCAGAAGATGTCATCATTCTTGATGACGGCCTCTTGGGCGGCGGCGACGAGGTCACGCACATCCTGCGGGACCTTGGGGCTGAAATCCGCAAGCTTGACGACGCCGTCTTCCAGACCACCCCAGTACTGGTGGGTTTCCCACTTGCCGTCCATGGCCTGCTTGATGGTGTCGATGTAATAGGTCTCCCAGTTCCACATAGGGCTGGTGAGGACTGTGTCGCCCACGAAGGCGCGCATATCGGAGTCGTAGCCGATGCTCAACGCACCCCGCTCCTGGGCGGCCTTCTGCGGCTCGGTGGTGTCCTGGTGCTGGGCGATGATGTCCACACCGGAGTCGAGCAGAGCGATAGCGGCCTCGCGCTCCTTCACCGGGTCGTACCAGGTGTTCGTCCAGACGACGTTGACGGTGGCCTCGGGATTGACCTCACGGACACCCAAGGTGAAGGCATCGATACCGCGGATGACCTCGGGGATCGGGAAGGCAGCCACGTAGCCAATGCTGTTGACTTCGGTCATGCTGCCGGCGACCAGGCCAGCGAGATAGCGCGGCTGGTAGATCCGTCCAAAGTACGTGGCCATGTTATCGAGCGTCTTGTAGCCAGAGTTATGCTCGAAAATGACGTCCGGAAATTCCTCCGCAACCTCGTACATGGGGTCCATATACCCGTAGGAGGTGGCGAAGATCATGTCATAGCCCTCTTGGGCATACTGCCGGATGACGCGCGCAGCATCCGGACCTTCCTCGACGCTCTCGATGTAGGTGGTCTCGATGGTGTCCCCAAACTCCGCCTCGACCGCCTTACGTCCTCGATCGTGCTCATAGGACCAACCCAGATCGCCCGGGGGGCCAATGTAGATAAAGGCCGCCTTGAAGGGCCCCTCCGACTCCTTCGCCCCTGTGCCGCAGGCGGTCAACGCCATAGACGCAATGAGGGCCAACGCCAGAACTGCAAGTACGCGTCTCTTCATGCCAACTCCTCCTCTTCCATCACCTAGACAATCGATTCCATGCATTGATGGGTATCCTGGGGACATGGTCTATTGTATCAGAGGTTCATGCCTTGTCTACTGCTCCAT
>JAXDDP010000072.1:0-2969 GCA_034676785.1 Anaerolineae bacterium
TGGGTGGCCGTCCGCGGGGGGCCCCGTGGCCCGGGGCAACACGTGTATTGCCCGGGTACCTCCCCTGGTGGCTGCGGCCGCGCTGCTGCCTCAGCCCGCTCAGATCCTCGAAAGCGAACCAATCACACTGACATGGGGACAGGGACGTCTGTTCACCGTCGAAGTCTATGCCCCGGCATCAGAGGGAAAGGCCAGCGCAACCATGCAATCCGTCGAGATGCACGCCATCATCGTGGTTCCGGAGAATGGCGGACAGCGCGCCTTTGACCTCTACACCTCAGCACCTGATCACACAGCATTGGCAGCGCAAGAGGCGGTCTTCATGCGAATGCTCAGCAACACGGAGAAGTAGGCGACATGGCAACGGAGAAGACGTTGATCATCATCGGCGCCGGTATCGGAGGGCTCGCAGCAGGCTGCTACGCCCAGATGAACGGCTACGACACCACCATCTTTGAAATGCACACCGTCCCCGGCGGAGTCTGCACCGGATGGAAGCGCAAGGGGTACACCTTTGACGGGTGCATGCACCACCTGGTCGGCTGCGCCCCCGGCACACGCATCCACGCCATGTGGGAGGAGCTGGGTGCTATGCCGCGGGCCATCCATTTTCCCGAGGATCTCATCGGCATTGAGGATGCTGACGGTAAGCGGTTCACCGTCTACACCGACCTCGACCGTCTCGGAGCACATATGCACGACCTTGCCCCTGGCGACGCCGCGGCGGTCGACACATTCGTCGATGCGGCACGCAGAGCCACTCGCTTCAGCATGATGGATATGCTGTTGGCAAAGCCGTGGGAGATGGTCACGGCGCTTCCGCATCTTGGCGCTACGACGCGGTGGGGCAAGGTCACACTGAAACAGGTGGGGGCTCGGTTCAGCGATCCGTTCCTGCGGCGCGCGATGGGTATGATCCAGTACGATTTCGCCAACATGCCGGCTGTCGTGGCGCTGATGTTCCTGGCCGGGACTGCCACGCGCAACTTCGGCTGGCCCGCAGGCGGCTCACTGGCATTCGCACGCTCGATCGCGGACCGTTTCACGGCGCTGGGCGGAAGCATCAGCTATAGGGCCAAGGTGGACAGGATCCTCGTTGAGGGCGATCGCGCAGTCGGCGTACGCCTGAGCGATGGAACTGAGCATCGAGCAGACGGCGTGATCTCCAATGCTGACGGTCGCGCGACGCTCTTCGACATGCTGGAGGGCCGCTACACCACCGAGCTGATCCGCACCTTCTACGCCAGCCCACCCAAGCAACAGGAGATGGCGCTGCACGTCTCGCTGGGGATCGCGCGCGAGTTCAGGGACGAGCCCCATATGCTCGTGCTCTGGCTGCCTGAGCCCGTTGAGATCGCGGGGCAGCTCCGCGACAGGCTCGGCATCGAGATCTTCAACTTCGCGCCGGAGATGGCGCCACGGGGCAAGACATCCGTGCAGGTTGTGCTGACGACGTCCTATGACTACTGGAAAGCGCTGTCACCTGCGGACTACGCCGCCGAGAAGGCGCACGTTGCGGAGACGATCATCGGCTGCCTGGAGCGACGGTTCTCCGGGGTCCGGGCTCAGGTTGAGGCGATCGACGTCGCGACGCCACTGACCACCGAGCGCTTCGCTGGAAGCTATCTGGGCTATCAGGCGTGGCCTGTGCCGGGTCAGAAGCTGCTGGATGCACTATCGGGCAAGGGCCTGAGTGCGACCCTGCCGCACCTGGCCAACTTCCGAATGGTGGGGCAGTGGGCGGGTGGCATTGGGCTGCCGAACGTCGCGGCAATGGGCCGCCGGGCGATTGCCGCGATCTGTAAACAGGACGGGCGCCGCTTCGTGACGACTTTGGCCTAGATACCAAGGAGGAGTGCCAAAATGAAAACTGCTACTGCTTCATCCGTGATGGGACCAAGTTCGATTGTACTGGGGACTCTGGCTCTTGGGATCCTCATTCTCGCCCTGACCGGTGCCAAGGTTCCGCTGCTCTCGAACCTGCGCATCAGCCTGACCGCATTCATCATCCTGGGTATGGCGATGTGCACAAGTGGCATTGGGCGAGTGGCCGCCACGGGTGCGTGGACCCATCCACTATCCATCGTGGGATACGGGTTGGGCGTGCTGATCCTGGTGGTCGGCGTCGTCGGTGTGGTGGGGGCAAGATTCCCCCTGATCGATGGCCCGCGCCAGGCCCTCATTGCGGTCGCGCTCCTTACAGTCGCAAAGCTCGTGAACTCCCTCGTTCACAGCCTGCTGGCGCGGAACTGAGGACACTACGATGGAAAGGAACTCCATGACTTCGCACATCGCTGCCACTGACCGAAGGTCGCATAGCTACCTCGTTGCCGCGTCTCCAGTCCTGATCCTCGTGATCGGGCGACTCGGTGCGTTGTTTTTCACCGCCCGACTCGGTCGATGGGCCTGGGTGGGGAGCTCGCTGGTCTACTGGGGCAGTATGGTTGCCGCCATCCTCTTGCTTGGGGATAAGGGACAGTTCCGGCGGTGGTTCGGCAAGTCACAGGGCAGCCGCTGGTGGGCTGTCCCCGCTATTGGGATGGGCCTGATCGCCTTCCCCCTCTTGCTCATCCCGAACCTCCACGTCCTTGCCGACTGGCCGCTCGCGATCGCCTGGCTGGCCTTTGGTGCGATCAACGCCACGTGTGAGGAGATCTTCTGGCGGGGTTTCCTGCTTGACCAGACCGCCCACCTGCCACGCAGCGTTGGTGTGCTCTACTCGACCGTCCTGTTCACCATCTTGCACCCGCTGATGCTCGGTGTCTTCTCGGAGATCCAGGCATTCGACCCCTCCCAGCCACTCGCCCTTCTCCCGTTCTTCGTCATCCTGGTCGCGCTTACCCTCGTTTTGTGTCTGCTCTATCTCAAGACGAAGAGCCTGCGCCTCGCCATCCTGTCTCACTTCCTGTCGGACCTGGGCAACCTCTCCATCTTCCTGTTCATGAACATCGTGACAATGTAGCCGTGAT
>JAXDDP010000074.1:0-4812 GCA_034676785.1 Anaerolineae bacterium
AATCGCGGCTCAACTCCGCGTGGACGTTGTAGATCGAGTTCTCACCGTGCCCAAACAGCACCAACGCCGCAGGCTCACAGCGCGCGATCTGGCGGCACAACTCCGACCCAATCGAGCCCCCCGCCCCTGTCACCAGAACCACCTGCCCTGCCAAGAGCGCGCGAACTTGGGCCAGATCAATCGTGACAGGCTCTCGTGAGAGCAGATCCTCCACCTGGACGGGGCGAAAGCGCCGGACTTCAACGCTCCCTGAGATCAGTTCAAAGACGCCGGGCAATGTCAGGGCCTGAACCCCAACTTCTCGGCACATGTCCACGATGCGCCGCAACTGCACTCCCGTCGCGGTGGGGATGGCCACGAGCACCTTTTTGATCTGATACTTCTTGACGAGCCGTGGGATTGCTTCGATCGGGCCCATCACCGGCACGCTGCGGATAATCAGGCCTTGCTTGGCTGGATCGTCATCGACGAAGCCCAGAGGCTGGAGCCCTAGCTGTGGGTTACGTTGGAGTTCCTGGACAACGACATTTCCACCCTCGCCCGCCCCAACGATGAGAACGCGTCGCTGTCCCGCCGTTCCCGTGTGCGTCGAGGCTCGATAGAGCATCCGCACAGCAAGCCGCGGAGCAGCGAGCACAGCCAGTGTCAGGAGCAGGTCGATCAGGGGCACGGAACGTGGCAATCGCAACAGGCCCAGCGCCGCCAGCGCCACAGACGCTCCAAGAACGCTAAGCACCTCACCCACCAGAGCAGCCCAAACCAGCAACTCCAACTCCGGCAGGCTGGCGAAGGGCCAATAGCGTCTGTAACCGCCAAGCAGCCAGAGAAGGGGCACCTTGGCCAGGCGCGCCGCCACTGCCAAGACCAATGCTGTCTCTGTGTAGCGGCCCAGGTTAAACGAATCCAGCCGCAGGGCAAAAGCCAGGTAAGCCACCAGCGGCAGGGTAACGAGATCTAGAAGCAGGAAGTAGCGATTGCGCAACCGCAGCAAGCGCTCACCCAGCGACTGCCCTCGCTTGCGCTGATCTGTCAAATCGACATCTCCTATCGGCGCAGAGCCCGTTCCAGCGCTGCAACAACGGCATCGATGTCGCTCTCAGCCAGGCTATTGTGAAATGGCAGGGCAACGGTGCGCTGGGCCACGGCCTCGGTCAGCGGCAGTGTGCCTGCCAGGTCGCCGAAACGATCAGATATATAGGGTTGCGTGTGGATGGGAGCGAAATAGCCACGTGTCGGCACTCCATCGCTCGCCATCCGCCGCATTATGGTATCACGATGCGTCCCTTCCGCAAGCGTGACAACATACACGAACCAACTCATACGCACGCCCGGCTTCACCACAGGCGTTCGCACTGCCGTAAGCGCCTGCAGGCGCGCGGTGTACAGCTCCGCGACGCGCGCACGCTTCGCCAGGAAGGTCTCCAGGCGCGCCAACTGGCTCACACCCAAGGCTGCCGACATCTCCGTCATCCGGTAATTATAGCCCAACCGCTCGTGCTCCAGCCAGGCGCCCATCTCCCCACGCCCCTGGTTACGCATGCTGCGGCAAAGCCTCGCGATCTCACCATCGTTGGTTACTACGATGCCACCTTCGCCCGTCGTCATCTGCTTGTTGGGGTAGAACGCGAAGGTGGCGGCGTCACCAAAAGTCCCAAGCTTGCGGCCTTTGTACTCGGCCCCCAGCGCCTCGCACGCGTCATCGATAATGCGTAGATCGTGCGCCTGCGCCACCGCCAGGATGTCATCCCACGCCGCCGGATGGCCAAACACATCCACAGCCATGATCGCTTTCGTGCGGGGTGTCACACGACGGGCCAAGTCTTCGGGGTCAAGGTTGTAGGTCTCGGGCTCGATTTCGACGAAGACCGGCGTAGCACCCTCATACAGGATCGCGTTGACGCTGGCGGCGAAGGTGAATGAAGGGACGAGCACTTCATCGCCCGGGCCAAGCCCCAGCGCACGCACCAGCAGATGAAGCGCCGAGGTGCCGGAGTTGACAGCAACGGCGTGCGTTACGCCGACATACTGCGCGAGCGCGTGCTCAAAGGCCTCGGTCTGCGGGCCAAGCGCCAGGCGACCGGAGCGGAGGACGTCGAGGACGGCCTGGATGTCAGCTTCGGAAATATCCTGCGACGACATCGAAATGTGTTTCATCTTGCCCTGGATCCTTCCTTCCACACAATTGCGCGGGCCGGGACACCCACAGCCACTACGTGCGCTGGGATGTCCCGCGTGGCCACCCCACCCGCACCTACCGTTGCCCAGGCGTTCACGTGAACGCCCGGTATGGCCGCGCTGCCGATTCCCATCAGCACCCCGGTGTCCAGCACCACCTGGCCTGCAAGGTGACATCCGGGCGCCACGTGGACGAAATCGCCCAGCCGGCAATCGTGATCCACAGTTGCACTTGTGTTCACGATCACATGGTTGCCAATGAGCGTGTCAGGCTGGATGACAGCGCCGGCAAAGACCACGGTCCCCACCCCCATCCGCACCGTCGGATCGACGTAGGCGTCTGGATGTATCACCGTGCACCACTCCATGTTGCGAGTCCGCGCTGCGATCTGCTGTCGCGTGCGGTTGTCGCCTATAGCGATTACGCCGATACCGCTTGCGCCTTCCGTGACCGCCGACACCTTGACACCCAACACGACCGATCCCCACTTCGCTGGGTCGTCGTCGTACAAGCCGGCAATCCGATGACCGGCGGCTCTCAAGGTGCTGATGACGACTTTGGCGTGTCCCCCAGCGCCAAACACCACCACATCCATACCTGTCACGACCCGCTCCCGGTGAACTTTGGCATCGTAGCATGACCCTCCGCGCTAATGCCCTCGCGCTTCAGAACGCTTACCAACGTCAACCACAGGATACGTGCATCCAGCCACAGAGAAACATGATCCACGTACCACCCATCGAGCTCAAACCGCGCCTCCCACGTGAGCGCATTCCTTCCGTTGACTTGGGCCCAGCCCGTGATTCCCGGACGCACATCGTGGCGTCGCATCTGCTCAGGCGTGTACACATCCAGATACTCCATCAGGAGAGGTCGTGGTCCAACAAGGCTCATGTCGCCTCTAAGGACATTCCAAAGCTCCGGCAATTCATCCAGGCTAGTTGTACGGAGCCAACGTCCAAAGAGAGTCAGGCGCTCCGCGTCAGGCATCAGGCGCCCTTGGGTGTCTCTAGCCTCCGTCATCGTCCGGAACTTATAGAGGATGAAGGGCTTGCCGTGCAATCCGGGCCTCTGCTGGCGGAAGAGCACGGCGCGGCCCAGGCGTAGGCGCACGAGCAACGCGATCAGGCCTAGGACGGGTACCAGCAGGACGAGTGCAGGCAGGGTCAACGCCAAGTCGACCCACCGTTTGCCGTAACGACGGTAGACTGAGGTCATAGGCCCCTCGCCTGTACCTGAGACCTTTGAACTCCGGCGGAAGAGTTCAAGGATCTTCGGAGGATCAAATGGGCCGGTCTACACAGCATGTTCATCGACCAGCCCCTCTCCGCAGCCCCCAGAAGACACTGCCTCCAGCCAGTCGACGAAGCGGGCGGCGAGGGCGTCGCGGTTGAACTCGGTCTCGGCGAGACGGCGGGCGTTACGACCCATGCGGCGGCAGGCGGCGGGGTCGGCGGCCAAGCGCCGCAGCGCGTCGGCGAAGGCCTCGGGATCGTCCGGCGGGACGACCACGCCGCAGTCGCGCTCGCGGATGAGGTCGGCCAGCCAGCCGGGATAGTTATTGAGTACCGGGAGGCCGGCGGAGATGTAGTCAAAGAACTTGTTGGGCGAGGTGCCATAGTAGAAAGCCGGTACGTTCCTGAGGATCATCAGACCGCAATCGAGCCTGCCGATCAGCCGCGCTAACTCGGTCTTGGGCATCGGCGGGAGGAAGCGGCAGTTGTCGAGGCCGCGGACCTGGGCTTTCTCGACGAGGCGATCCTTATCCTTGCCGTCGCCGATGAAGAGCAGCTTGACACGGTCTTCGCCGCATGCCTTCAGCACGGCGGCGGCATCAAGGACGGCATCCAGCCCGTTGGCGGGGCCGTGGGCGCCGGTAAAGGCGGCGACAAAGTTGCCGGGCGCCATGGATGCGCCGGTCCCTGCGTCCGGCAGGCTCAAGTCCTCGCGGGGGACCGGCTGGAAGAGGTCGAGGTCGCAGCCGTTGGGGATCATCGCGATGGGCTTTCCACGCTGAGCGCGGCGCCGGATTCCCTCGACGATGCCGGGGGAGAGGCCAATGCAGGCGTGGGCGGAGCGATAGGTGAGTCCCTCCAGGAGGCTCATTCCCCCCAGGAGGAGGGGATTGCGGAGGCCCAGGGCTTTGGGCAGCTCAGGCCAGAGATCGCGCACCTCGAAGACAAAGGGCTTGCGACGCAGGAGGCGCGCGGCGATGCCTGGGATGCCCGCGGTGAGCGGCGTGGAGGTGGCAAAGACGAGATCGTAGTCGTGTCGCAGGGCGATGCCGATGCTGCGCAGGGCAAAACGCAGAAAGGTCAGCGAGCGCTTGGCCAACCCATCGCGGTTGGCGTAGTGCAGCGGCAGGGCGATAACGTCAATGCCGTCCACGTCACCGCGAGACCAGCCGTGGTCGGGATCATCGGGTATGTCGAGTGCCGCGTTAGCTTTCGTGCCGCAGACTATCGTAACTTGATGCCCTGCCGCGACCAAGGCACGCGCAAACTCATAGGAGCGGGTGCCCGCGGCGCCCCGGGGAGTGTCGAAGTGCTGGTGGAAGTAGAGAACCCTCATAGACTCGATGTCTCCATCCAGGCAAGTTCGGTCCGGAGGGAGCCCAGCGAGCTGGTCTCAACCTC
>JAXDDP010000052.1:0-3268 GCA_034676785.1 Anaerolineae bacterium
GGTCGCCGTCGACCCACTCAGCGGGCAGCGCTGTCTCGCTAGCGTAGCCAGGGGGGCGCTCCTCGGTGCGGCGCGCCAGCCAGCGACTGGCCCCTGCTGCCGCAAGGCCACGATGGAAGGCCCACGCAAGCAGAACGGCAACCGTGGCTGCGATCACCACGATATCAAGCGCCCTGCCGGCGCGGTCTTGAGGCATCCCCCACCAGAGGACCAGGATCGCAGCAGTTGGAGTGGCCAGGGCATAGGCAAGAGCCCACAGAATCCTCTCAGCGCGGTGTAGCCCCCGGGCATAGGCCTCACAGGCCCCACATATCGGCAGGTCGAGCGTGGTCCGTACCTGTATCCACAGCATCGACCGCGTCAGGCAGACCATGCGCGTGGTTACTGGGGGACGCTGCCCGCACCACGCACACTCGACGGGGATCTTGAGCGTTCTCCGGCTGCCGGCGGGCTGTCTCGTGGGCATGGGTCTGTGAGCTCTCAGGGGACCGGTGCGCTCACGCCGGGCAGCATCGATGTGATAAGCATCAGGGCACCGATCGCGGCGATGAAGGCGGTAAGTGTCCAGGCGAGCCCGTTCTGCAGACGGCCGTTGGTCCAGTGCCCCATGATGCGGCTGTCGTTGACGAGCTTGAGCACCAGAATGAGGAGCACTGGCAGTAGCAGTGCGTTAAGCGCCTGTGAGAGCCACATCAACGGGAAGAGTGGGATGCCCGGGATGAGTACGGTGACGACGCTCAACACGATGATGCCTATGTAGATCCCGTAGAAGACCGGGGCCTCTTTGGGGCGGTGGTCGAGGCCACGCTCCCAACCGAAGGCCTCGCAGATGGCGTAGGTCGTCGAGAGCGGCAGCACCGAGGCAGCCAGTAGCGAGGCTCCCAGTAGACCGGTTGAGAAGAGGTAGCGTGCTGCGGATCCTGCCAGCGGCTCCAACGCCATCGCCGCAGCCTCGGCCGACTCAACGGCGATGCCGTGGACGAAGAGCGTGGCGGCGGTGCAGATGATGATGGCTGCCGAGACGATATTGCCCCACGTCGCGCCGAAGACCACATCGACCCGGGTGTTGGCGTACTGCTCCATCGGGACGCCCTTGTCGGCGACCGCGGCCTGCATATAGACGATGCCCCATGGTGTGATGGTCGTCCCGATCGTGGCCATCACGGCCAGGATGTACGCGGGGTTAGCATCGAGCGAGGGCGTGACTGCCTCGCGCGCAATCTGCCCCCACGGCGGCCCGATCGCGATCGCTGAGACGATGTAGGCGAGGGCCGCCAGACTGAGCACGAGGAGCACCTTCTCCACCGCGTTGTAGTTTCCCCGCAGGACGAGCAGGCCGACAGCGAGCGCCGCGAGCGGCACGGCAACGAGGCGGCTCAGGCCGAGTAGTTCACTGCTGGCGGCAACGCCCGCGAACTGGGCCATCGTCGTGCCCAGGTTGGCCAGGAGCAGGCAGAGCATCGCGAAGGCCGTGATCTTCACGCCAAAGCGTTCGCGGATGAGGTCGGCCGTGCCCTTGCCGGTGACGGCTCCCATCCGCGCGGCCATCTCCTGCACGATGACCTCACCTACGGTGACAACGATGAGCAGCCACAGGAAGCCATAGCCATAGCGAGAACCTGCCATGGAGTAGGTGGCGATGCCGGGCGCGTCGTTGTCGGCGCTGGCTGTGATCAGCCCCGGGCCGAGGACTGCCAGAAAGAGCCATATGCGGCGCAGTCCGGGCGCGAGCGTGCGTTTGAGTTGGGTCATGGTAACCTCCCTAGACCGCTATGAGAAGCGGGGCAGGCGCTTCTTCCACGCCGTGGGAAGCACCGCGTCGATCGCATCATCGACGGTCACGACGCCCAGCATCTGTTGCGTCTCGGCATCGATCACGGGCACAGCCAGCAGATTGTACTTGGCAACCAGATAGGCCACGTCCTGCTGCGGCGTGAGCGGGTTAACGGTCACCGGCGCATCGGAGAGCTCGGCGATATCGATCACGCGCGTCTCCGGAGAGGCCATCACGAGGTCGCGTAGCCGGATGACGTGCTGCAAGTGGTTGGTGTCATCCAGCACGTAGACATAGTGCATGGTCTCATCCTCCTGTGCGTCCACCGACTGCCTGAGATAGTCGATGGCTCCGGCTGCGTTGAGCCCCGCAGGCACGCGGGCGAACTCGGTCGTCATAATGCCGCCCGCGGCGTCCTCAGGGTAGGCCAGCAATGATGCGACCTCTTCCGCCTCAGCGTCTTCCATCAGCTCTAGCAGTTGTGAAGAGTTCTCGGTGGGTAGGTCTGCCAGCACGTCGGCGGCCTCGTCGGGGTCCATCTCCTCGAGAACATCGGCTGCCCGTTCGGGATCCATATGGAGGAGCACGGCCGCCTGAACCTCGGCTGGGATCTCGGCAAGGGCATCGGCTAACACCTCGTTGTCGAGTTCGTGGAGCAGTGCCTCACCCGTAGGACGGTCGAGGTCCTCGAGGATCGCGGCGATGTCGGCGGGCGGTAGCTGGCTAATCTTGTCGCGGGAGACACGCAGACGCAGCGGGTCATCCTGGTGGACCGAGGCCACATCCTCCCAGGGGATGACGCGCTCGGGGAGCGCCTTGCCAATGACGCGTGCCAGAGCGCCCACGCCTGTTTCCAGTCCCAACCGCCGAAGCAAGCCCAGCCCCCCTACATCGACACCGGTGACGCAGTAGCGTTCGCCAATACGGGCAAGCTGCACATCGTTGACGCGCACCACGCGCCGTCCCTCGGTGTCGACGATCTGGCGGTCCATAACGAGGCCGGCGAGGGCGAGGTCTTTGTCCGATGGCGTGTACGCCTCGATCTTCTCAGAGGGCACGCTCAGGACGATGCTGGGATACAGGCTGCTGATCTGCTCGGTGGCTATGTAAGCCGGTGCTCCCTCGCCGTCCTGGACGGCGATCGCAACGAGCTTCGGGAAGGTCTCGTTGGTGGGGCCGACGAGGAGATCGCGGCAGCGACCGACGGGGCGCCCAAAAGCGTCCCAGATGCGCTGGTTCTGAACGCGGCTGAGATAGAACATGTGCCTGCCTCCTGGTCACAACGGTGTAGGGCCCGCGCGGGCTTGCGCAAGCGTGTGCGGCGCATGCAACAGGGGCCACAGATCGTTCTGTGGCCCCTGCAATGTGCCTCAGGTGGCAGAGCGGGGATCAGATCGGTCTGTGTCTGACTGCTGTCAGCGCCCAACGTCTCGGTAAAGGTACGGCGTCCGAGTCGGATTGGCTGCTGCTGGCTTCTTCAGACTGTTCTGGCAT
>JAXDDP010000089.1:0-34237 GCA_034676785.1 Anaerolineae bacterium
CAACTGGCAGAACTGGGACTCGGGGTGAGGCCACTGGGGCAGTCCAGGCCCAGGTCATCGTGTCGATGGCTGCCGAACCGCGGTCAGAACAGACTAAGTTGCTCCGTCGCTTGGGGTGTGTAGAGGGGCAAGCGGGTTCTGAGGCCGCGGTCTTTGCACACGGCCTCAAAGTGGGCGTAAAGGGCACTGGCTCGTGGTACGTCGCAGTCGTAGCGGTCTCCATAGGTGCGCTCATAGCGAAGGCGCAGACCCGGAAAGCGGCGATCCAGCTCGCGGTAATAGTGGACGCGCTGTCGATCACGCAGGGTCACACCCATACCTGCAAGCAAATACGAAGCACCACTTTCAGCAGCCCGGTTCACGATGGCGGTGATGTTCTCCTCGCTATCCTCGATGAATGGCAAGATCGGCATCATCGTGACACCTGTCTGGATGCCGTTGTCGGCGAGCTGTCGCATAGCAGCGAAGCGCGCTGAAGGGCGAGGCGCACCCGGTTCGACCTTGGCGGCCAGCACATCGTCGGCAGTCGTGACTGTGAAGCTGATGGTGGCGTATGTCTGAGCGATCCTGCGCAGTGTGGCGAGGTCTTTCAGGACGAGGTCACTCTTGGTGATGATGTGCACAGCAAAGCCAAACTCTGCGATTGCCTCCAGTGCCCGTCCGGTGAGGTTGACCTTCGCCTCGAGGGGCATATAGCAGTCGTTCATCGAGCCCAGGCCGATGACGCCCTTAACGCGCTTGCGCGACAGCTCGTCGCGAAGGAGCTCAATGGCGTTGATCTTGACAAGCACCTCCTCGTCGAAGTGGTCAATCTGGTAGCACTCGCTTCTGCTGTCGCAATATATGCAGTGATGCTGGCATCCCCGGTAGAGATTCATGTTGTACTTGATGCCGAAGAAACTATCGGGATGTGCGCCAACGTTTGCCACGAGCGTTTTTGCCTGGATCTCTTTGATCTCTGTCATAGCCAGGGTGTCACGTGAGCCCCTCCTTCCTTTGCGGTGCGCTGCGGCCCTTGCCCACCTCCCGCCATCTAGGCCGGCCTCGACAGGTATTCTGCCCGCATCGCATTCAAGATATCGCGCATCTTGGGGTTCTGCTCGAAGTGCGGAGCCAGCCTATCGCAGACGTACTCTGCACAGTAGGCGCAGGAGGCTACGCCGTGTTGGCGCGCGCAGGTGCGGATCGGGCACTCAGTGCACCCGCTGAACAGCCTGCCGCCCACTGCGAGACATCCGTCGCAGCGAAGGGTGTTCGCAGTGACGTTGGGATCGAGCTGTCGCCAGGCTGTCGCCACGCGTTCAAGTTCGGCTGGATCGCCGCTCTGCGTGGCCAGATAGGCATCACACACAGAGCAGTCAATGCCACAAAATGCTATCGCCTTCGCTTCCATAATGCTTCTCCTCTAGATCTTATGTTCTACTTCATTCCCAGTGTAGCGAAGGTACATGTCGATAGGTGTCATATACGTTGGACCGCGCCCGGGCAACTCTCGCCGGTGGATGATATGCGTTGCTTGCCGTCCTCATCATAGTACAATCCGCACTTGGGGCCTGACTACAGACTCCCGATCCCGGTTGCAGAGGAGCGATGCATGACCGACTGGTGGCAGACGAAACAATGGCGACTGATCCAGACGAACCTGCGAGAGACTGACATGCTGGACATCAGTGCGGCACGAGTCGTCGCTGACCTGCTGGAGTTCGGTGCCAACGTACTGATGATCAATGCAGCGGGGATAATCGCCAGCTACCCGACGAAGTTGCCCTTCCACTTCCAGAGCCCCTTCCTCAAGGGCGATAGCTTGCACGACATCCTCGATGCCTGCCACTCGGCCGGGATCCGGGTAGTGGCGCGCACCGACTTCTCAAAGGTGCGTCGCCCCATCTATGAGCAACACCCTGACTGGGCCTATCGTGATGCCAAGGGCCAGATCGTAGACTACAACGGTGACGTCCACGTGTGCATCAATGGACCTTACCAGCAGCACTATGCCTTGCTGATCATCGAGGAGTTGCTCGAGACGCACGACTTTGATGGTATCTTCTTCAATATGGGCGGCTACCAGACCCGCGACTACAGTGGAACCTACCACGGTATCTGTCATTGTGCCCGCTGTCAGGAGCGGTTCGGGGAGCTCTATGGCTTGAGCCTGCCGCGTGGAGACGATCCGGCGGATCCCACGTTCCGTGCCTACCGGCAGTTCAAACAACAGACAATCAGCGAACACCACGCCAGGGTGTACCGTCTCATCGTTGACCGCTGGCCCCATATTGCGATTGCCAACCACACGCAGTTCCGCCGGGGGTTCATCCGCCAGGAGTCGAACACTGCAATTGAGCGGCCCTTGCCCCATTGGCAATACGACGCCTCCGATAACACCAAGTGGGCGGTTGGGAGCTTTCCTGAAATGGTGTCCAGCAACACGTCGGTGGACTTCATCGATTTCCCCTATCGCCATGTGGCGGTGTCACCTGACCAGCAGGCTCTGCGCCTGGCACAGTCGTTGGCCAATGGCGGCACGCTGGACTACTACCTGATCGGGCGCCTGGACAACCACGAGGACCGCTCGGGATTCTCAGCCGTAAAGGATCTTTTTCATTACCATGCTGATCATGAGCAGGAGTACGTAGGGCTGCACTCCAATGCCACGGTGCTTCTGCTGAAGGGCGAGGGGAACCAAGCGGAGTACCGCGGATGGTACCGGGTACTGACGGAACAGCATATCCTGTTCGACGTCGTACGCCTTGATGCCGCTCTGGAAGTCGCCTGGACGAAGTTCTCGACGATCGTGCTGCCTGCCATCGAGACCGTTTCGGACGAGCTAGCTGCGCGGCTCGACCGGTTTGTCGAAGACGGCGGCGTGCTGATTGCTACCGGAAAGGCGGGTTTCTGCGACGAAGCGGGCAATCCCCGACCCGGATCGGCTGTGGCCTCCCTGGGCATTGACGAGGTGCTGGCGGTCCAGGACGACGCGCGCGGTGCGTACCTGAAGTTCGTAGACAAGGAAGGATTTCCTCGGTTTGCTGCTACCGACCTTGTGTATGTGGATGGACCCTACGTCTATGCGGCCTATGCTGAGGACGCCAACCCACGGATGCGGCTCGTGCCGTCCCACAGCTTTGGCCCGCCCGAGCGCTGTTACTACAGTCTGGTAGTCGACCATCCGGGCTTCGTCGTGCATCCATTTGGTAGAGGCTTTGCCATCTATGTGCCATGGCATCCAGGGTCGCTGTTCCATCGTCAGGGGCATCCGAACACGTCGTGGTTCTGCGCCGACTTGCTGGAGCAGTTCGCTGGTGTCGAACCCGTGCTGGGCACGCTGCCACCGCAGGTCGAGGTCACGTTGATGGAGAGTGACGGGGATTCCTACCAACTGCTCCACCTGGTCAATACATCGGGACACTTCGGCAACAGCTTCTATGCACCGTTGCAGCTTCGTGATCTCGAGGTCTCGATCCGCTGTGCGGCGCGACCCCGTAGCGTGGTGGGTCTCAGATCAGGCAGCTCGCTGGGCTACACTTGGCTGGGTAGCACACTCAACATTCACCTGACCGAGCTGGGATTGTTTGAGGCAGTGAGAATCAACTTCGCGTAGGTCTGACTGCGATCTGTTCTGTTCCGACTACCGAAGTGACGCAGGAGGCAATGGTTTGGCGACTATATACTCGATGATGGACGTAGCACCGACGATCAGTGCCGTGCTTGGGATTGCGTCTCCAGCGGACGCTCAGGGTGCGCCGATCCCTGAGATCGTTGGAGACCTGTCTGGAGTGACCCGGGTGGCGGTTCTGGCCCCCGATGCATTCGGCTGGTTCGCGTGGACGCTCTGGCACGATGAGATGCCCTTCCTTGGCTCGCTTCACGCGGAGCACAGCCTCATCCTGCGCTCAGTGATGCCTTCGATCACGCCAGTCAACTTCGCTGCGATGGTCACCGGCACGGACCTTGCAGGCCACGGTGTGAACACCCGTGAAGACAGTTTCCATTGCCAGACGCTGTTCGACGTCGTTCGCCGTGCCGGCGGGGAAAGCGCCGCCGTAGGCTTTGAGGGCTATACCGGGAGTTCCCTTCTGGCGCGCCACGCCGACATTGATGGCACGACCGAGCGTGGCAGTGATGATCTGATTGCCGACAAGGTCATCAGTCTCGCACGCCACGATAGCCCGGAGTTCATCATTGCGCAACTTGGGCGTGTCGATGATGTCTTCCATGAGTACGGACCGTCTTCACCCGAAGTCGTGCCTATGCTCCGTGATACGGATGCTCGGCTCAGAAGAATGGCGAGGACGCTCGGCCTTCTCGGTTACGGCATCATCATTCTGGCCGATCACGGACAGCACGATATCGTTGACGATCCTTCGACATCCAAGCGTGGGGGCCATGGTCAGGACCGCGATGAGGATCGCTTGGTGCCCTGCACATGGCGGTGATCGAAGGTGAGGACATCCTTGTAGCTAGCGATGATGTGTTCCGCGGTGTTGCCGTGGATCCGGCAGGCCTGGTCGAGGGCCCTGAGGCATTTGGTGCAAGGCTTGCACGTTCGTTGGCGACGTGGAAGGGGCGCGAGTACCGATTGGTTTGGCTCGAGGTACCCATTGCCAGAGCCGATCTGATCCCGGTGGCGGTAGCTCAGGGCTTCATCTTTCATCATTGCGAACCGAGCCGCATCACGTTGACCTGTCAGCTCGTGGCAGGCGTGACAGTCCCACTCCCCGCCACCCATTACATCGGCGCGGGCGGATTGGTGCTCAACAGCCGGGGCGAACTGCTGGTCGTGGTCGAGAAGGTGCATCGTCACCGGCAGCCCAACTACTACAAGCTTCCTGGCGGCGCCTTGTTGCCTGGCGAGCACCTGGTTGATGGCGTGCTGCGCGAAGTGCGCGAGGAGACCGGGATCGAGACCCGCTTCGTGGAGCTGGTTGGATTTCGGCACTGGCACGGGTACCGCTTCGGTAAGTCCGACATCTATTTCATCTGTCGCCTCGACCCCTTGACCGAAGAGATCCGAGTCCAGGAGTCAGAGATTGAGATGTGCATGTGGATGCCGCTGGGCGACTATCTCGCCGCAGAGAGCGTTGGCATCTTCAACAAACGCATGGTTTCTACGGCGCTCGGTGGCACTGGGCTTAGGCGCGGCTGGTTCGAAGGCTATGGCGCACCTGAGACGCATGAGATCTTCTTGGTACCGGGAGGGGATGACGAAAGGTGAGATGACCATGGATAGTGATACCTGGGCTGAATACCCACTCCGCTGGGCGCAGTTGACCTTGGTCGAGAACGACCCGGAAACGTTTGACCCGGATTTCTGGTTGTCCTACTTCGAACGCGTTAGGGCTCAGGGCGTCTGCCTGAGCGCTGGCGGGTATGTCTGTTACTACCCAACGGAGATTCCTTTCCACCACCGCAGTGCCTGGATGGGCGATACCGACCCATTTGGCACGCTGGCCGAAGGGTGTCGGGGGAGGGGAATGGTCGTTCTGGCGCGCACCGATCCGCATGCAGTCCATCAGGATGTCTACGATGCCCATCCTGACTGGGTGGCTTCAGACCCTGATGGGAGCCCGCGCCGGCACTGGTCGATGCCAGAGGCTTGGGTCACGTGCGCACTGGGCCCCTACAATTTCGAGTACATGACTGAGGTGCATCGCGAGATTGTGCAGCGTTACGATGTCCAGGGCATTTTCAGCAACCGGTGGGCCGGTCATGGCATCTGCTACTGCGAACACTGCCGTCGCAATTTCCACGACGCTACGGGGTATGAATTGCCGTTGCGGCAGGACCCGGAAGACCCAGCCTGGCGTGCCTATTCACGTTGGCGACACGATCGTCTGCTGGACGTTGCTAGGCTGTGGAATGATGTCATCTCCGGGACGCGGTATGGCGCGCGGTACATCCCGAACTCTGGAGGTGGAGCACTGAGCTCGCTGGACATGAAGACGCTTGCCGGCATGGTTCCGATTCTGTTTGCCGACAAGCAGTCGCGATCGGGAATCCAGACGCCCTGGTCGAGCGGCAAGAACGCCAAGGAGTTCCGAGCCGCCTTTGGACGCAAGCCGATCGGCGGCATCTTCAGCGTCGGCCTCGAGGAGCGTTATCGCTGGAAGGACTCTGTCCAGAGCGAGGCCGAACTCCGGATCTGGGTAGCAGATCAGATCGCGAATGGGATGCGTCCCTGGTTCACCAAGTTCGCCGGGAGGATCTGGGATGACCGCTGGCTCTCCGTTGTAGAGGATATGTACACCTGGCACGCGCAGCACGACAGCTATTGGCGTGCCCGTGATCCTATGGCGACGGTGGGTCTTGTCTACTCGCAGCAGACCGCTGCGATCTATGGCTCTTCAGCCCACGAGCGAGCGGAGGGACCGATCCTGGGCGTATACCAGGCACTGATCGAGTCGCGAACGCCGTTCGAGATGGTGCACGACCGGCTGATGGACTCCAGGCACCTCGCGCCGCTCCGGACACTCATCCTGCCCAATACCGCGGCTCTCTCGGATGAGCAGTGTGATCAGGTGCGCGACTTCGTGGCGCGGGGTGGGGGATTGGTGGCGACGCTCGAGACCTCGTCGTACGATGCTGACGGCCGCCGCCGTAGCACATTCGGGCTGGCAGACGTCTTTGGCGTCGACCCTGCCGGTGATAGCCCAACCGTGGAAGGTCCACTCAAGAATGGTTATCTCTGGGTCGAGCACGGGTCTCCAACCGCGCCGGACCTGCTGATGGGACTCGAGGATGCGCAACGCCTGATCTATGGAGGTTACCAGCTCCAGGTCAAGGCACGCGAGGGCGTGATTTTCGAGGCCCCGCCACTCACGTTGGTGCCGCCTTACCCGGACTTGCCGATGGAGGAGGTCTATCCACGCCATCCAAGAACGGACATTCCTGGCCTGTACTGCCGTCGCTATGGTAAGGGACGGGTCGTGTACATCCCGTGGGACCTGGACCGAGTGTTCTGGGAAGTCCTTCATCCCGATCACGGACGGCTTCTGGCGAATGCCGTGCGCTGGGTGACCAATTCCCCCTTGCCGGTTACGGTTTCGGGACCAGGTGTTCTGGATGTGACGGCCTGGCGAAGCCCCAGCGCCATCACCGTGCATCTGGTCAACCTGACCAATCCGATGATGATGCGCGGCGCCTTCCGCGAGCTCTACCCAGTCGGCACCCAGACTGTGACTGTGCAGATCCCCGAAGGCATCGACGTGCAGGGAGTCCGGTTCCTGCGGTATGGGCAGGAAGCCGATTACCATCTGTCTCAGGGTGTCCTCACGGTGGTCGTGCCGCAGGTGATTGACCACGAAGTTGTGGCCATCGATGTCGCGCCCTCCACTGGAGACGGTTTCTTCCAACTCGGAGATGACCGCGAGCGGAGATGAGCACCACCAACGCCGAGGTGAGTATCGATAGTGACCGCCCGTGGTACCATGGATCGCCGCTGGAGTTGACGATACTCCGCGTGGGGAGCACGGTCACCCAACGACGCGATCTGGCACGGGTGTTCTCTCACAAACCCGCGATGGTCTGTATCGAGAACGATGGGCGCCTCCGGCACACGGGGAAGCTCCCGGGATACCTGTACGAGATCGCGGAACCGGTGGGTCCTGAGGACGTGGTCCCCCATCCCCGCACGACTATGGGTCCAGGGGACGAATGGCTCATCGCCCGTGAGCTTCGGGTGCGCCTCGTCGAGGCGACGGCAGTCCGAACCGAGGAGACCCTATCCGAGGACGATATCCTGGCGTATAGGTCAGACGGTGATGAGGCCTCGGGTGGCAGCTCATGTGGAAGGAGATCCTGAATGCTAACTGATTCGACGATCCTGCGAAAGCTTCCCCTGATCGAGGAACGCTACGCGGCCCTGCGCTATGAACGTGTGGGCGAGGTGCACGTTGATCTCTATGAGACGCGTGAACATCTCCGAGTTGAGCCAAGCGATTCTGAGGCAGGCTGGGGACCTGCCCCCCGTGGCACTGCCTGGGGTGGTGAGGGCGTAACTGGCTGGTTCCGAGGTGACGCTGTATTGCCGCCCGTCTGCGAGGGGAAGAAGACCTTCATCCGCGCCTCCACGGGCGCCCCAGAAGCGCTGTTCTTCGTGGATGGCACTCCAAACGGCGTGTTCGACCCCAACCATCCGGTCGTGCTCCTTACCCTATCGGGCGTACCCGGACGTCGCTACCACCTGGCATTCGAGGCGTACTCCGGGCACACGCATCCCGGAACACAACCCGCGGAAGTCGCGCAGCTCCAGCCCGACAAGGGCCGGGTCGTCGACGACGTGACCCTTGTGCTGGAGCGAGAGGATGTCACCGCCTTTGTCCTGGAGCTGCGGGTCCTGCTGCAGCTTGTCGAAGGGTTGGGTCAGGACAGTCTGCGGCGTGGCCGCATCCAGCGTGGGCTTGCCTCGGTCTTCAGCCTCGTTGATGCGATGCCTCAGGAGGGTGATGAAGCAGCCTGGCGTCCCAAGCTGGCGGTGGCCCGTGAGGTGATGCGACCGCTGCTGGAGGCGCGCAACGGCACGACGGCGCCCGTTATGGGCATCGTGGGTCATTCTCACATTGATACAGCGTGGCTGTGGACGCTCCAGGAGACCCGACGGAAAGTTGCGCGCACCTTTTCCTCGGTTGCGAACCTGATGGATCAGTACCCGGAGTTCATCTTCACTCAGAGCGCCCCTTGCCATACGGAGATGGTGCGCAACGACTACCCAGAACTCTTTTCGCGCATTCGATCGCGCGCAGCCGAGGGGCGCTGGGAACCCAATGGCGGGATGTGGGTCGAGCCCGACTGCAACCTGACTGCGGGGGAGTCGCTGGTCCGCCAGCTTCTCGTGGGGCAACGCGCAACGCGCGAGATGTTTGGCTACACGTCTGATACGTTGTGGATGCCCGACGTGTTCGGTTATTCTGCAGCCCTACCGCAGATCCTGCAAGGAGCCGGGGTGCGCTTCTTCTGTACGACGAAGATCGCGTGGAATGACACGACACGATTTCCCTATGACACGTTCGTCTGGAAGGGTATCGATGGGTCGTCGGTGCTCACACACTACAACTCCATCCACTGCGCGCCCGACCCCAAGGCGTTGATGGGTCAGTGGGCCTGGGTACAGCACAAGGACGTCCAGGACCGTCGCCTGACGGCCTATGGTTGGGGCGATGGAGGTGGTGGTCCAGAGGCCGAGATGCTCGAAGTGGCACGGCTGGTGGGAGATCTGGAGGGATGCCCTCGCGCCGTGCATACAACGGTGGGCGGCTTCATGCAGTCCATCGAGCGTGACTTGGCGCACGATCTGCCTACGTGGGTCGGCGAGCTCTACCTCGAGGGTCACCGCGGCACGCTCACGTCGATTGCCCAGATCAAACGCGGGAACCGCAGGGCCGAGTACGCGATGCGCGATGCGGAGATTCTCCTGACACGGGCTGCGCTGGATGGTCGGATGCCCTATCCGCGCGAGGTTATGCTTGGACTGTGGAAGGATCTGCTCACGCACCAGTTTCACGACATTCTGCCTGGTTCCTCGATCGCCGAGGTCAACGACGAGGCTATCGAGTCCTTCGGGCGAATCACAGCGGAGGCGCGGGCGTTGGCCAACCGCGCCCTCGTTTCATTGACCGGGTCGGGTAAGATGGATCGTTGGCTCTTCGCCAACACCCTGGGTTGGGAACGTGCCTCTGAGATCTCCTGGGACGGAGCACCGGATGGTCAGTATCCTGTGGATCAGTCGATTGCAGCCCAATGGGTTGAAGACCCGACGGGCGCCAAGCGACTGGTAATGCACGGTGCGAAGCTTCCCGCGCTGGGAGGCACGGTTGTTGTGATGGGTCATGGACAGCCGTCGGGAACGTCGCCCTTCAAAGTCACTGCCGACACTGTCGAAACGCCGTTTGCCCGGGCGGGTTTCAACGCCGAAGGGCGGATCATCTCTCTGACCGATCGATCCACGGGGCGCGAGATCGTTCGCCCAGGAGGCGCCCTCAACACGTTCGTCCTTGGCGAGGACGTGCCCGCCGAGTGGGATAACTGGAACGTCGACCGGGACCAGCGACTGAAGATGCACCCCGGTAGCCACCTTGTGTCGCGAGAGGTCGTGGCGAACGGGCCTTTGCAGCTGCGCATCCGATGCACCTATAGCGTGGGTCAGGCATCGACGGTTGTTCAGGACGTGGTCTTCCACGGTAGTTCTCCGAAAATCGACTTCGAGACCGTTGTCGACTGGGCTGAGAAGCGCACCCTGATGAAGACGCTTTTCCCGCTGAACATCTGGGCCGAGGTTGCGCGTCATGAAATCCAGTATGGGCACGCAGAGCGACCCAACCACACGAATTTGGTTCAGGACCGGGCCCGGTTCGAGGTCTGTGCGCACAAGTGGACTGACCTCTCGGACAACAGTTACGGTGTTGCGCTGCTCAACGATAGCAAGTACGGTGTGAGCGTCGACGGGAACGAGATTGGCCTAAGCTTGCTCAAGTCGGGCATACATCCCGATCCTCGCGGCGACGCCGGGCGGCACCAGATGACCTACAGCCTGCTGCCGCATGACGGCCCATTCTCGGTCGAGCGGGTTGTGCGGCCTGCTTACGAGCTCAACGTCGCGCCCATACCGGTGCCGGCAGCAGCGGATGTGGAAGGGTTGGCGAGTATGCTCTCGATTGACAACCCTAACGTTATCGTCGAAGCGGTCAAGTGGGCTGAGGAACAGGATGCGTTCATCATCCGGCTCTATGAGGCGGGCCGGGGGAGCGCTCAAGCGCGGCTTGTCCTGGGTGTGCCTGTGGAGGCCGTGGTGGAGACTGACTTACTCGAAGAGAACCCGCAGCCGGTGCACCAAGACGGGGATGCCGTTGTGCTGACGTTCCGTCCGTTCGAGATCAAGACGCTCCGCTGTGAGCTGTGAGCCCGAGCCGGAGCGGGCCAGGGTACTGCGCGTCGGAACGCGGTGTCGGAACGCGGCGTCGGAACGCGGCGTCGGAACGCGGCGTCGGAACGCGGCGTCGGAACGCGCGGTTCATAAGGTCGGAGAGGAGGGATGCGATGCGACTTAGGCACTCGATCATGCTGGGGATGATTAGCCGGATTGCGGACCGGTTTCACGAGTACCAACCGGCCCGCAGCCTGGCCGAGCGGATGGCTATGGTGCGGAGGATCGAGGGTCTCGACGGCATCGAGATCGTCTATCCCGGCGATTTCGTCGATGTGGACGAGACGTTGGCGATGGTTAAGGAGTGTGGGCTGCCTGTTTCTGCGGTGAACCTCAACGTGAAGACGGCGAAGAAGTGGGCGTGGGGCTCATTTACGGCCCCTGACCCCGCGATACGCGCGCAGGCGGTCGCCGACCTGCGTACGTCCATGGATCTTGCCGCCGAGTTGGGCGCGTCGATGGTCACATGCTGCCCGCTTATCGACGGCCACAACTACGCCTTCCAGGTCGACTACCTCCAGCAGTGGGGATGGCTGGAAGAAGGCATCGCTGAGGCTGCGCGGCACCGGGATGACATCCGGATCAGCCTCGAGTACAAGCTGAACGAATCGAGCAACACGTGCATCCTGGGCGATATGGGGCGCGCGCTCTTTCTGTGCGAGCGCGTCGGTGTCCCTCACGTTGGCGTCACGATGGATGTAGGACACGCCCTGATCGCAAAGGAGACGCCAGCCGAGGTCGCATCCCTTGCCGCTCGGGCCGGGCGGCTCTTCTACGTTCACTTCAATGACAACGCCCGTGAGTGGGACTGGGATATGCTGCCGGGATCGGTGAATGTGTGGGATCTGGTAGAGATGCTGTTCTACCTCGACCGGCTCGATTGGGATGGGTGGCTATCCTATGATGTCGCGTGCCGGCACGGCGACCAGGTTGAGGAGATGTCTGCTGCGATCGCCATTGTCGAGACCGGCATCCAGCTTCTGGACAAGCTGGGGCGAGAGAACCTGCAGTCCTACGTGGATGAGGGCATCCCGGCACGCGCTTTCCGATCTCTGTTCGAGGCGCTGCTCTGAGCAGAGTGCGCGATGATCACGCGATCGGCCTACCGGGACGCCCAGAAGCGCGCTGCTGACCTGCTGAGTGACACGGGTCTCTCGCTGACGCCGGACGAGTTAGCGCAGATTGCCGTGGCCGACTTTGGATTGGGCGATTTGGAGCGCGTGGGCGCCCAGATCATAACGCTGCTGGACTCGTCCGAGATCGCCGTTAAGCTGATCGTGTTGTTCCCCGGGCAGATTCTGCCTGAGCACCGCCACCCGCCGCTGGGCTCTTATCCGGGGAAGGCCGAGACGCTCCGGTGTGAGCTAGGAACGGTCCACCTCTACACGGAGGGGGCACCAACGTCTGGCGTCCAGGTCCCCGGTTGCACGCCGACGACAGCGTTGCACGAGGTGATCCTGACGCCTGGCGAGCAGGTGACGCTGGTTCCCAATACGCATCACTGGTTTCGGGCTGGCGCCGACGGGGCCGTGGTCTGGAGTTTCTCCAGTCGGGCAACCGATGTGGCGGATGTCTTCACGGATCCCGCCGTCAGGCGCGAAACCGTCATAGGCGAGTAGCGTTTTCATCGTCGCACCATCACACTACGCGACGTGGTCGGCCAGTTCCTGGAGGGGATATGCGATTCGGAATAATGGCGATGCAGTTAGGAGCTCTGATCCCATCGGAGCTGTCAAGCGAGGAGATGCACGACTACGTGGGTGCCTTTACTCACGAGGCTTTGGTGAGAGCGCTCAACCGCCAGGGCTTTACGCTCATCGAACTTGGAGGAGATCTGGCGGCATTTATGCCGCAGACCTTCACACCATCGCAGATTGAGGCGTTGCAGACGCTCAAGTCAGAGCTGGGGCTGCAGTATACTGTGCACCTGCCACTCTGGTCCGTCGAGCCCTCCACGCCGCAGCGGTACATTCGCGAAGGATCGGTCCGTACCATTGTCGACACGATCAAGGCGACGCTGCCGTTGGGGCCGGAGGTATACGTCCTGCACGCGACTGGCGCGCTCGCAGCAGAGTTCTCGGCGATGGCACTACCACCCGTCGGTAAGGCGCTTATATTGCGTCAGTTCCAACAGGCCGCGATGCAGAGCCTGCAGATGATTCTCAGTACCACTGACATCGAGAGCCGGCGGCTCGCCATTGAGACCATCGAGTTCCCGCTCGATATGACGCTGGAAATGGCAGACGCGCTCGATCTGTCGATCTGCTTTGATGTGGGCCACGTTCTGTCAGGGTTCTCCGGCAATTACGGGCTCTCCGAAGCCGTCGCTCATTGCGCTGGCCGTCTGGCGGAGATCCATCTCCACGATGCTGATCTGCCGAAGGCGCCGGACGTCGTCGTGTATGGTCGAGACCATCGTCCCCTGGGTTCCGGCGATCTGGATGTAGGCGGGTTCCTGGACGAAGTCGCGGCTACGGGGTTTGACGGTCCGGTGATCTTCGAGCTCAAGGTTGATGAAGCCCGAGCCTCGCTGGACGTCGTGCGACGAACGCGTCCCGCGCTGGTCTCACCTTAGGTCATAGCGTGCGACACGGGCTGCGGCTTCGCAACCCTTCCTGGTCCTGTCTGTCGCAGATGCAGACCAGATGACGAGCCGGACCTGCGCGGGTTGCACAGGCCAGTTGGCATGCTAGACTGCAGCTGTCAGCTTAGCCTGTCCTCAGGGGTCACAGTGCGCTACGGCATATAGCCCAACTTTGGCCCGTTTTGCACCGCTCGAGCGATGGCATGCCTTGCCTCCGAGGCAGAGGCGGCTGGCTGGGATGGTATGTTCCCGCTGTTTGATGTGCCCGGCGACCCGGATGCCGAGGTGCGCCAGTTCGCAGAGGCTACGTCATCCGTTCGGGGGGTGTGGCAGGGCGATGGGCCTTTTTGGCGTTGTGGAACAATACCGCGATATAGAAGGGGGTGAATCGATGACAAGACAGACACTACCGCAGACTGCACTCGGAGCTACGGGGCTGACGGTGAGTAGGCTCGGGCTTGGCGGGTTCCATCAGCTGGAGATCTCATCCGAGATCGTGACCCAGGTTGTGGATGCCTTCCTCGAAGTAGGGGGAACGTACATCGAGACGGCGCGAGGCTATGGGAATGGAGCCTCGGAGCACAAACTCGGTCGGGCTCTGGCAGGTCGGCGCGACCGTGTCGTGCTCGCCAGCAAGAGCGGTGCCCGGGATGGTGACGGTATGCGGCGCGACCTGGAGGCCTCTCTCAAGGCCCTGCAGACCGATCACATAGAGTTCTATTTCTTCCACGGCGTCAACACGCTCGAGGAACTGGACACAATTACCGGCAAGGATGGCGCGATGGAGGCGCTGCTGCAAGCAAAGGACGAGGGCCTGATCCGCGGCATGGGCTTTAGTAGCCATCGTCCTCCACAACTCTACCTCGAGGCCATCAAGCGCATCCCTTTGTCGGTGATCCTGATCTGGGACAACTACCTCGAGGAGCTCTACGTTCCTGAGATCCAGCAGCAGGTGTACCCTCTGGCGAGAGACCGTGGGGTGGGGATCACAGCGATGAAGCCGCTCGCCGACGGGTTTCTCTATCGTTCGCCGGAGCCGGCACTGCGTTACGCACTCGGATCGGGTTCTGACGTGCTTATCTGTGGCATGAACGCTGTGGAGCACGTCTATGAGGCTGCCGCAGCCATTGCCAGGGGACCTGCGGATGCCAATGAGCGCCAGGCGATCCTCCGGGATGCGCCGGAGCTGGGCGCGTACGTGTGCCGTCAGTGCGGCGGCTGTTCGGAAGCACTCCGCACGCTCTTCCGTTTGGAAGGCTACGTTGACCGCCAGATGATCGACTACCTTCCGCACGATCCCGCGGACTACGCGCTACGGCTTCGGCTGGCGCATTGGTTCGACCTGACCGGGATTGCTCAGCAGCGTTTCGTAGAGGCGGGCTGGGATGAGGCCCACCTGATGTCCGAGGCGCGTGGCGTTGGATGCCCGTATGGCATTGATGTGGCGCGCAAGGCGATGCTCGCTCTCGCCAAGCTGCGCGGAGACCGCCTGAACACACTCTAGCCATGGCCAGATCACGGCTTGAAGAGCAACTCTCGGCGTTAGGGGTGCTGCGCACCGATCCGACTTCATCTGCGACCCAGTCGGAGTTGCGCAGGGCTTTGGGCTCGCGCCAGAATGCTGTCGTAGCTCGAGCAGCCGAGATTGCTGGTGAATTCTTGCTGAGCGAGCTCGAAGTTGATCTGGTACAGGCCTTTGAGCGCTCGATGGTCAATCCAGTGAAAGTCGATCCTGGTTGTCTGGCCAAGACGGCGATTGTTGAGGCGCTCTATCGGATGGAGGCGTCCCGGCCCGACACATATCTCGCTGGCGTCGGGCATGTGCAGATGGAACCTGTCTGGGGCGGGCGCGAGGACACTGCGGCGAGACTAAGGGGGCTCTCTGCGCTCGGCCTTGTGCGCATCAACTATCCGAATGTCATGCTTCAGCTGGCACAGTTGCTGGCCGATCCTGTCTCAGACGCACGCATTGCGGCGGCCCGCGCGATCGGCTACTCGGGGCTTGAGGCTGGCGTCCCCCTGCTGCGGTACAAGGCTCTCATCGGAGATTCGCATCCGCAGGTTGTGTGTGAGTGCTTCACGGCCCTGCTTAAGCTCGATGCGGAGCCGGCGCTCGCATTCGTGGCTGGGTTCCTCCAGCATGACGATCAGGCTGTACAGGAGGCGGCTGCCGTCGCGTTGGGTGAATCGCATCAGATCCAGGCGTTCCCGTTCCTGGAGGCCGCTTGGGAAGATGCGATCGATGGAGAGATCCGCAGAGCGTTGCTGGTCGCCATTGCTCTGCTCCGCCACGAACGCGCGATTGACTTCCTTATCTCCCAAGCGCTGGAAGGTGGGACTCCGGGGGCTGAGGCACTGTCGGCTCTGAATGTGTACCAAGGCGATGACCGCATCTGGGAACGTGTACAGCGTTCGTTGCGCGAACGTGGTCAGGTACGGTGATCAGTCATGAGGTCGCCGGACATAAAGAGCCGCCCTCGGTTGACCGAGGGCGGCTCGCTGTGGAAGTGTGACCGATCCGGGCCATACTGCGGCCCGCCATTGGCTACTTGAACAGCCGGATGAGGGTGTGGATCAGATGGGCCACGTTAGTTGTGGGCTCCAGGTTGATCCGCTCCCTGCGGTTTCCGCGTACCTTTTCGTCAGCGATGATTGGCGCTGCGAAGGTCTTCGTGAAATCGGTTTCCATCTTATTCCTCCTTAGAAGTCTGACCGTTGGTCTGGTGCGCGAGTCAAAGGCATCAAAAAAGGACACCCGGTCAACTGTGGTGTCCTTCTTTCACGCCTACGAGGTTAGCTGTCGGGCTCGGATCAAAGAAGATGACCCTACGATGCGGTCCCCCCGGACCTCATCGGCTCGCCCCAACTACATCGGTTCCCCCGTTGCTGCTGCATTCGGCGACCTTGACGTTCGCTTTTCTAAGTACACCGAGCAGGACTCTCATCCCACTCCGAACCTCATTATACCCTACTTCCTGAAATGTCAAGGTTAACGGATTGTTAAGATCCCTGCGTCGCGATTGGTACCTGGTGCGGGGCGCCCTGGGTGAGCTATGGTAGAATCCACCCATAGCGACAGATCAGCATATTCACGATGGAGGTCACCATATGGTTCTCAATTTGGAGTGGCGCCACCGGTTCCTACCGTGGCGCGATGAGCTGCCCAGGCATTTCTACCGACCCCTGGGCTCCGTTGCTCTTGAGGGGTTCGTCACGGTAGAACAGTATACTCCTGACGAGGCCCGGCAGCAGTCGTTCCTTCCCATGCCACCTGGTACACCCTGGGGGAGCAAATGGCAGTATGGTTGGTTTCGAGGCGCATTTGAGCTGCCCCGCGAAGCTTCTGGCGAGCGGATCGTCCTGACGCCGAACCCGGGGGCGGAGAGCATTGTCTTTGTCAACGGCAGCGCCGCCGGCGCCCGCGATCGCCAACATACTGAGATCACGCTGGCAGCGTCGGGCGTGCCCGGTACCCGCTACGAGATCCTGATGGAAAGCTATGCCGGACACGGTCCACGCGTCTCTCACGCCGGTCCGACGCCCCCGGATCGCGATACGGTGCCTGAGCCGGGCCTGACGCAGGTCGTTGTTGGCGACACGACGTATGGCGTTTGGCAGGAAGAGGTCTATCAGCTCTGGCTAGACGTGGAAACACTCTTCCAGTTGCGTGAGGCACTGGATCAGAACAGTCTGCGCGTTGCGGAGATCGATCGTGGCCTGCGTGACTTTACGCTGATTGTGGACTTTGAGCTGCCCCGTGAGCAGATGCTGGCAACGGTTCGAGCGTGCCGGGAGCGCCTCGCGCCCCTGCTCGATTGTGCTAACGGATCGACGACGCCCGTGATGTTCGCCTTCGGGCACTCGCACATCGATGTTGCCTGGCTATGGCACCTTGCCGAGACTGAGCGCAAGATGGGACGGACTATGGCGACGCAGCTTGCGCTCATGGCCGAGTACCCGGAGTACAAGTTCCTGCAGAGCCAGCCGCACCTCTACCAGATGCTGCACCAGCGCTACCCTGACATCTATGCGCGCGTCAAGGAGGCTGTCGGGGCCGGTCAGTTTATCCCAGAGGGTGGTGCATGGGTTGAGCCGGACACAAATATCACTGGGGGCGAGAGCCTCATTCGCCAGTTCATCCACGGTAAGCGCTTCTTCAGAGATGAGTTTGGGGTGGATTGTGAGACACTCTGGCTCCCCGATGTCTTCGGCTACTCAGGCGCCTTGCCCCAGATCATGCGCGGCTGTGGGGTGAAGTACTTCTCAACACAGAAGATCTTCTGGGCTTACCACGGCGGTGACCCGTTTCCCTATAACACCTTCATCTGGGAGGGCATCGACGGTTCAGAGGTCTATGTCCACCTGCACAACGACTACAATGCGCGCATCGACGTCAGTAGTGTCATCGGGCGCTGGAACGAGCGGGTGCAGAAGGATGGGTTCTCAACCCGGCTGTATCCGTTCGGGCACGGTGATGGTGGCGGCGGGCCGACGCGTGACCATCTGGAGTTCGCGCGCCGGCTGCGCAACCTCGAGGGAGCTCCACAGGTGCGCACTACGGCACCGCAGGAGTACTTCGCGGATCAGGAAGCCACAGGCTGGCCCCAAGAACGCTACGTGGGTGAGCTATACTTCCAGTGCCACCGTGGTGTCCTCACCTCTCAGGCTCGCACCAAGAAGGGCAACCGCAGGAGCGAGTTCGCACTACGTCGCGCTGAGCTCTGGGGTGTCGCTGCGCACGCGCTCGCGGGTCACGCGTTCTCTGCTGCGACGCTGGAGCGCGCCTGGAAAGGCGTCTTGCTCAACCAGTTCCACGACATTCTGCCCGGCTCGTCCATTGGACGCGTCTACGAGGAGGCAGAAGCGCTGTATGCCGAGGTGATATCGGAAGCCGACTGTGCTGCCAATGCGGCGGCGAGCTCCCTGGTCAAGGGAGCGGAGGCCTTGACGATCTTCAACGACCTATCCTGGCAACGACGAGGTCTTGTGGCCCTGCCCGCAGGATTTGCCGGAGCCAAGGATGCCTCGGGTGCAGAGGTGCCTGTTCAGGCGATCGGCGGCGATGTCTATGCCGAGGCTTTGGTGCCCTCTTGTGGATGGACGACGCTCTGGCCCGACAAGGCGGCGCCTGTTGAGAACGAGCTTCGAGCCACCCCGCGCCTGCTCGAAAACAGCCTCCTGCGAGCGACGTTCAACGATCGTGGTGAAATCACCAGCCTGGTAGATAAGCAAGACCCGCTAGGCGAGTTGGCAGCGGGGCCCGGCAACCGATTTGAGATGTTCCGGGACGTGCCGTCGCGGTTCGATGCCTGGGACATCGACAGCATGTACGAGCAGACACCCGTAGACCTTGATGGCCCGGCCACGATCGAGGTTGTGTCGGAGGGACCCTTGGTTGCTGTGCTTCGGATCAGCCGCACCTTGCACAACTCGACGATGGTCCAAGAAGTGAGCCTGGCGAAGGGAAGCCGGCGGCTGGACTTCCGAACGACGATCGACTGGCAGGAGCGTCACAAGCTTCTCAAGGTGGCCTTCCCGGTGCGCCTACACACCGATGAGGCTCTCCACGAGATCCAGTTTGGGTACATCAAACGCCCCAACCATCGGTCGCGACCCTTCGATGCCGATCGTTTTGAGGTTCCCAACCATAAGTGGACGGCTCTCATTGAGGAGAATCGTGGTTGCGCCGTCCTCAATGACTGTAAGTATGGCGTCAACGTGGTCGGCAACACGATAAAGTTGACGTTACTGAAATCGGCTCTGGCGCCCGACATGCACGCCGACCAGGGCGAACAGACGTTTACCTATGCTCTCTATGTCTGGCAAGGACCGTTCGTTGACTCGGATGTTGTTCGTGAGGGATACGAACTGAACGCACCACTCATGGCGGTGCCCGGTGACGGAGGCACGCGGTCGCTGTTCACCGTCGATGCGCCGAACGTGATCATCGAGACCGTGAAGTCGGCAGAGGATGGCTCGGCGGATATCGTGCTGCGCCTGTACGAAGCCAAGCGGACGGCGGTGCGCTGCTCGCTCACGACGACGTTGCCGATCGTCAGCGCGTGCACGGTTGACATGCTCGAGACAGCCGTCCACGAGGAGCTTCCAGTTAGGGACGGAACCATCACGCTGGATTTCCGCCCCTTCGAAGTGAAGACGGTACGGCTGCGCATCTAGGAGCGTCGACCGGGAGGCCCGGTTGCGTCAGCGCCGGGCCGCCTTTGACTGGAGGCGGCATGAACAGCAAGGAACGCGTAAGGCGTGTACTGGCGCACGAGCCTGTGGATCGCATCCCGATTGGCTTCTTTGCGATCGATTTTGACACAGTTGAGCGCATTCTGGGCCATGAGACCTACCTCCGTGCGAAGGCGAAGTCGCAGATCGCCTTCTGGGAGGGACGGCGTGATGAGGTGGTGCAGAGCTGGAGGGAGGACACCATCGCCCTCTACCGCAAGCTGGACTTCGTTGACATCATCAACGTCAGTGCGATGACCAGCAGCGTGGCCCCGCCGCGAGACTTCGAACCGGAGCAGGTTCGTCGTGTGGACGCGAACACCTGGGAGGCACGCGATGGCCGTGTGTGGAAGTACTCCGATATCACGGCGGATCTCACGGTGGTCTCTGAGCCAGAGCGTGTCTGGACCGAGGCCGATTTCTTGATGGATCGCGAGCCTGCTATTCCCGATGAAACGGTCTTCGAAGTCGTCGACGCGGTCATCGCAGAATTCGGCGGCGATCGTTACATCCTTGGCCCGTGCGGTGGAGAGGCCGGCATGGTGCTGTTGGGGGGGATGGAACGTGGCTTACTCCTCTACGCCCTGCAGCCGCAGATCGTCGCCCGCGCTATCGCCTACGAGACGCGGATGGCCAATCTGCGCGATCCACTGATGATCAGGCCTGGTACTGACGGTGTGTTATGGGGTACGGACTTCGCGGCGACTACCGGGCCGTTCATGTCGCCGCGGATGTTCCGAACGTTCTGTTTCCCATCGATCCTGGAGCGCGTGGCTGCGGTCAAGTCGCGTGGCCTCACGGTCCTCAAGCACGCATGTGGCAACAACTGGAAGCTGCTGGACATGTTCGTCGAGGTGGGGTACGATGCCTACCAGTCCATCCAGGCTTCGGCAAGCATGGACCTCGGGCAGGTCAAGGCTCGCTATGGCGATCGCCTTACGCTATGGGGCGGAGCACGCGTCGAGTCGCTCGTCTCGGGCACGCCCGACGATGTGCGTTGCGATGTGGCGTCGGCGATGCAGGCTGCGGCGCCCGGTAGCGGGTACATTTTCGGGACGTCGCACTCCGTGGCAGTCGGTACGAAGTACGATAACTTCATGGCGATGCTGGATGCCTATCATAGCTGGGCGGAACGCGCAGCCCAAGCTTGATGCCAGCGACGTCCAACTGCGGATCCCGTGACTCCTCAATGACATAAAGGACAAAACAGTGAACGACACGACAGGGCATCTTCGTATGCCTCGATACCGTAGGGATCAGCACTGGTACAAAGGCAATACTCACATCCACAGCACGGCATCGGATGGCGGATGGACGTTTGACCAGCTTGAGAAAGCCTATGGCGGTGCCGGCTACGACTTTCTCTTTCGCACCGACCATTGGGTTACCTCTGAGGCTCAGAAGGCCGGCGCATCCACGAATGGCGCTCTGCTGTGGTTGGATGGCGTGGAACTGGACGGATTCGATGAATTGGGCAGCTACTACCACGTCGTTTGCCTGGGCGCTTTTGACGGTATCGAACGCGCGATGGGTTTTTCAGAGGCACTGGCTGCGGCTCGTGACCAGGGCGGGATCCTCATCCTGGCGCACCCATTCTGGACAGGCAACACATTCGATGAGGCAAATCGGTGGCACTTCGACGGCGTTGAGGTCTACAATCACGTCTGCCAATGGCTGAACGGTAAAGGGGGTTCCGGTCCCTATTGGCATGCGATGCTCGACGGCGCTCCCGGTACGTTGGGCATCGCCTCGGACGATGCCCATACCAGCGCATCCCATCCAGGGTGGAACGGTGGCTGGGTCCGGGTCCAAGCTGACGCTCTGACGCCTGAGGCCATCCTGGCGGGCCTTCGTGCTGGGCGATCCTACAGCAGCACTGGCCCTGAGTTTCACACCATATCAATGGATGATGCCATGGTCACGGCAACGACTTCACCTGTACAGTTCGCACGATTGGTGGGGCCGAAGTCGGCTGGCAGACGCCTCGGCAGTTTCGAGGGCGTGCTTATGGACTCCTTCAGCTTTGAGGTCCCCGCAGACTGGCCCTTTGCCTATCTGGAGGTCGAGGACGATCGTGGCAGACGTGCCTGGACCAATACGCTGTGGCTAGATAGCTAGCATTGCCAGCTCTTGCTCCAGGCTAGCGGTTAAGGAGGGAAAATGGCCAGTCGTCAGTTGGGTCGCCCCAATGTCGTCTTCGTATTGACCGATGATCAGGGCGCGTGGGCGCTTGGCTGTGCGGGCAACCCCGAGGTTCAGACGCCCAACCTCGATCGCCTCGCGGCCACGGGAATCCGCTTTGATAGTTTCTTCTGTGCGTCGCCCGTCTGTTCTCCTGCCCGCGCCTCGATCCTCACTGGGCGCATCCCTTCGCAGCACGGTGTGCATGACTGGTTGAGGAAAGGGAACCTCAAGGGAGCGCGCACGCCGGAGGGTGCCGGCGACGACGACCGCGAGATTGAGTATCTGCGGGGGATGACGGCGTACACCGATGTCCTTGCTGCGCATGGCTACGTGTGCGGGATCAGCGGCAAGTGGCACCTTGGCGACAGCGTCACGCCTCAGAAGTCGTTTTCCTACTGGTACCTGTTCCCCTACGGGGGAGGGCATTACTACGATGCGCTGTTCATTCGTCACGGACGCATCGAGCGCGACCCGCGGTACCTTACCGACGTGATCACCGAGGGCGGGCTAGAGTTCCTCGATGCCCAGGCCGACAACGATGCGCCCTTCTACCTGAGTGTGCACTACACGGCGCCACATTCGCCGTGGGACCCCGGCGAGCATCCTGAGGACCTTGTCGCGCTGTATGCGGATTGTCCCTTCGTCACGTGCCCTGAGGTGTCAGGCGGACATCCCTGGCAGATCAACAGCGCGCCGCGCGGCACGGGCGAGCGGCGGCGTGAACTCCTGAGTGGCTACTACGCGGCCATCACTGGGGTGGACCGCGGCGTCGGTCGACTCCTGGACAAGCTCAGGGAGATGGGTGTACTCGAGAATACGCTTTTCATCTTCTCCGGCGACAACGGGATGAATATGGGTCACCATGGCATCTGGGGCAAGGGCAATGGCACCTTCCCACTCAACATGTATGACACCTCGGTCAAGGTGCCAATGATCATGTCGCGGCCCGGCCACGTGCCCCAGGGCGTTGTCCAAGGGACGCTTCTCAGCGCCTATGATGTCATGCCCACGCTCCTCGACTACACCGGTGTCGCGAGCGCGACCCCGGAAGCCTTGCCTGGACGTAGCTTCGCACCGCTTCTGCGAGGTGACACGCTCCCTGACCGCGAGCACGTCGTGGTCTACGACGAGTACGGCCCCGTCCGCATGATACGGTCGGCTGAGTGGAAGTATGTCCATCGCTACCCCTATGGTCCTAACGAGCTCTATGACCTACATCGCGACCCTGAGGAGAAAAAGAATCTGGTCGACCAACCTGGGCTCGCCGCGCGAGTAGCCGAGATGAAGGCGCAGCTGGACAGCTGGTTCCTGCGGTATGCGGACCCCGCGTTGGACGGCGCCCGGGAAGCGGTGACGGGCAAGGGGCAGATTGACCTTGCCGGCACACCAGGTGAAGGACGGCGTGCCTACGAAGCAGATTGGTGGTACATAGATGACAACGGCATCCGGCGTGATGACCGGGCCATCGTGGCTGGAGCGATCCCAGGCGAGGAGGAGAGTGAGATATGACGACAGTGTCCCCTTCACACAAGCGCACCATGCACTTGGAGCGCTATCACTATGGTGCCGCGTATTACCCTGAGCACTGGAGCGCCGAAGAACGAGCCGACGATGCGGCGCGGATGGCGTCAGCCGGGTTCAGCCTTGTGCGCATGGCTGAGTTCGCATGGGATTACCTGGAACCCGAGGAAGGCCTCTACCGGTTTGAGCTCTTCGATGAGACGATCGCGACCCTGGGCGCCCAGGGGATCTCGACGATGCTGTGCACCCCCACGGCTACACCTCCACGGTGGTTGACCATGGCACATCCCGGGGTTCTGCGCGTTGATGGGAGTGGTGTGCCGTTGCAGCATGGCTCCCGGCAGCACGCCTGCCCGAGCAGTGAGACGTTCCGAGCCTACTCGCGGGCCATCACCCGGGCGATGGCTGAGCACTACGCCTCCAACCCCAGTGTCATTGGCTGGCAGACGGACAACGAACTTAACTGCCACTTCTCGGAGTGTCACTGTGCCAGTTGCCAGTTAGCCTTCCGCGACTATCTCCGTTCGGCCTACCAGAACGACATCGCGATGCTGAATGCAGCGTGGGGGACTGCTTTCTGGTCGCAGACCTACGGTGACTTTGACGAGATCGAAACACCGAAAGTTGGGAGGCCAGCGTACCCAAATCCGGCTCAGCAGCTCGACTACTACCGCTTCATCGCGTGGAACACGGCACGCTTCCAGCATGAGCAGGTCGAGATCCTGCGCGCGACGGCGTCACGTTGGTTTGTCACGCACAACGGCACGTTCCCGCATGTCGACTACCGCGGCGCATTCGGTCGAGACCTGGACTTCCTGGGATACGATGTCTATCCGATGTTTGACTTCGATCCGTCCCATCGCCCACTAAGCCAGGCATATAACCTCGATCATGCGAGAGCGTGGACCGGCAACTTCATGATTCCAGAACAGCAGTCGGGGCCCGGAGGGCAGGCGCCCTATCTTCACGACACTCCCGAGCCTGGCGAACTGCGCCGGATGGCCTACACGTCGATTGCGCGAGGCGCCGACAGTCTTCTGTTCTTCCGATGGCGCACCTGCCGGTATGGGGCAGAGGAATACTGGTGTGGGATCCTGGACCATGATAACGTTCCGCGGCGCCGCTATGACGAGGTGCAGCAACTCGGGAAGGAGCTTCAGGTTGTCGGTCCTGAGGTGTTGGGGACGCGCGTTCGCGTCGACGTAGGAATCGCGGCAGCCGACGTTGACGTCTACGATGCCCACAGCACGATGCCGATGGGTCTGCCCTCGCCCAGGGATGTGGCGCAGGTCGTGCACAGTGCGTTCTTGACGCGAGGGTATGCCGTTGGATGCGTACATCCTTCAGACGATCTGGGCGACCTCAAAGCCTATGTGATCCCTCACTGGGCGACGTTCAATCCCGAGTGGTTTCCCAACCTCCAGGCTTACGTTGAGGGAGGAGGTGTGCTCGTCATCGGCGCCCGCACGGCCACCAAGGACTGGCACAACAACGTCGTTGCGGACACGCCGCCAGGGATCTTCACGCGATTCGCCGGCGTCAGGGTGATTGAGTACGGCAGGCAGAACGCTCCAGACCAGCGTTCGTTGAGCATCCGTTTCCATCCGGGTGATGCTCAGCCGCTCTCACGGCACTGGTACGAGCTTCTCGATCCCATGCCCGGCACACACATCTGCGCGCGCTGGATGGAGCGCCACCTGCGGCTGAAGGCTGCTGTCACGGCACGGAAAGTGGGCGCCGGACAGGTGATCTACGTCGGGACTTACCTCGATGAGGCTCTGGTGGATGCGCTGATTCCCTTTGTGACCGCGGCACGCCCTGACCTCGAGCCGGTCTGGCCTGAGTTGCCCGCGGGGGTGAGTGTCGTCGTGCGCGAGGATGAGACCAAGCATCTCTGGTTCGTGGTCAACAACCTTGACACGGTGACCCTTATGCCAAGCGTGCCCCCAGGCGTCGATCTGCTGTCGGGCAAGGTACTGCGGGGGCGGCGTTTCATGCAGCCGTATGAGGTCCTGGTGATCAAGGAGTGCCTTGCTTGCGAGGAGCCGGCCTGAACCTGACGATTCCCTGACGGACTCGATTAAACGTTCTACCTGGCGGTTGACAAACGGGCCCTTCGGTGCTATAGTATGACCAGAATCTCATACTAATATTGCATCGTCCTTTTTGGCACCCCCGGATATAGTAGCGGTAAGGGGTAAGAGGGCGACATACGGCCTATGTTGTGGTAGGGTCACATAAACAAGCAGTGTGGCTGCATAATGCACTGCTTGTTTCATTATAGTCAGTGGCGTTTGTAGCACCTCTCAGGTTGCGCTGAGGGGCCCCGTCTCCGGAGGGCAGCCTCTTTGGAGTCCACCATTTGGGTAGTGGCGAGCCCTACCCACCGGCTTTGCGTTACGTGCTGCCTGTGAGCCGGCGTCGAAAGGAGTGGTTCAGGTCATGGCGGTCGTTAGCGTTGTCAAACGGGATGGGTCGGTCGTGCCTTTCGAGCGGAAGCGTATCGAGGAGGCGATCTATGCGGCAGCACGCGCGTCGGGAAATGGTGTGGGTCGCTCTTGGGCCGAGACGCTTTCATGGGCGGTGACGGGCCTCCTGGACGAGCGTGCCAATGGTAGCGGTCACCTTCCGAGCGTTGAGGAGATCCAGGATGTCGTAGAGGAAGTCCTCGTAAAGTCGGGAAGCCCCCGGATTGCCAAGGCCTACATTCTTTACCGGCAGCAGCGTGCACAGGCTCGCGAGACTCAGCGCATGCTCCTCGATTCAGAAAAGCTTGTCGACGACTACCTCGGCCGGGCAGATTGGCGGGTGAGCGAGAACAGCAACATGAACTACTCGCTGCAAGGCCTGAACTTCTACCTCGCTTCGTCGATCGCGGCGCGTTACTGGCTCAACCGGATCTACCCTCCTGAGGTACAGGATGCGCATAGCGGCGCTGACCTGCACATCCACGATCTGGGTATGCTCTCGGTGTACTGCTGTGGTTGGGATCTGCAGGATCTGTTGGAGCTGGGTTTCGGCGGTGTTCCTGCCAAAGTTGAGAGCCGGCCCCCGCGCCATCTACGGACGGCGCTCGGGCAACTGGTCAACTTCTTCTACACGCTACAAGGCGAGTCTGCCGGTGCCGTCGCGGTCAGCAACTTCGATACATTGCTGGCCCCATTTGTGGCCTTCGACCATTTGAACTACCGGCAGGTGAAGCAGGCTGTCCAGGAGTTCATCTTCAACATCAATGTGCCGACGCGCGTGGGATTTCAGACGCCCTTCACCAACGTCACCATGGATCTGACGCCACCGTCGACGTTAGCCAACGAGCCAGTCGTGATCGGCGGTGAGCAGCAGGACGCTGTCTACGGCGATTTCCAGGCAGAGATGAACCTGATCAACCGCGCGTTTGCCGAGGTGATGCTTGAGGGTGACGCGCGCGGACGTGTCTTCACCTTCCCGATTCCCACCTATAACCTCACCCCGGACTTCGACTGGGATAATCCTGAGCTCGAGCCGATCTGGGCGATGACGGCTCGGTACGGAATCCCGTATTTCGCGAACTTCGTCAACAGCGACATGAAAGTCGAGGACGCGCGCAGCATGTGCTGTCGGTTGCGGCTCGACAACCGGGAACTGCGCAAAAGGGGTGGGGGCCTGTTCGCAGCAGCTCCCCTCACTGGGTCGGTCGGGGTTGTGACGGTCAACTTACCACGCCTGGGCCACACGTCGCGGAACGAGCGTGACTTCCACGCGCAGCTGGAGCGCCTCATGGAGGTGGCCAAGACCAGCCTTGAAATCAAGCGCAAGATGTTGGAGTCCTTGACGGAGCGCGGCCTATACCCCTACAGCCAGCACTACCTGCGGAACATCAAGGCTAGCACGGGCCACTACTGGAGCAACCACTTCTCCACGATCGGGCTCAATGGGATGAACGAGGCTTGCCTGAACTTCCTCGGGGTGGGGATCGACCATCCCGACGGCAAGGCCTTCGCCTCGCGAACCCTTCGGTTCATGCTGGACGTGCTTTCGAGGTTCCAGGAGGAGACCGGCAACCTCTACAATCTGGAGGCAACTCCTGCAGAGGGCGCAACCTACCGGCTTGCGCGGGCAGACCGGGAGCGCTCCCCGGAGATCGTCACCGCCGGGACAGAAGCTGCACCGTACTATACCAACTCGACGCACCTGCCGGTGGACTACAGCGATGATGTGTTTGAGGTGCTCGATCATCAGGATGACCTTCAGACGCTCTACACGGGTGGCACCGTGCTGCACATTTTCCTGGGTGAGCAGATCGACGATTGGCGGCAAGCTCGACGACTCGTACGCACAGTCGCTGAGAACTACCGGCTACCCTACTACACGCTAACACCGACCTTCAGCATCTGTCCTGTCCATGGCTATATCGCGGGAGAGCATGCTTACTGTCCGTATGAGCACACAGAGGAGGAGTTGGCGCTGTATGGGCGACCTGCACCAGCCGGCGCCCAGCCCCATATGCCCGCCCGTACGCCTGAGGCGTGCCCTCAGGCTGAGACAAGGAAGCTACAACCAGTCGCGGAACCCGCTGACTGATCGCTTGGACTGAGTAAAGTCACCGCTATATCGTAATGAGGAGGGTTGGGATGGCAGAGCAGGACAAGGGTGTGGAAGTGCAGGAATCGACCGAAGTGAAGGTGCCGTGTGAGGTCTATTCGCGGATTGTTGGGTACCTTCGACCCGTTCAGGCGTGGAATAAGGGCAAGCAGCAGGAGTTCGCTGAGCGGCGGACATTCAAGGTCGCGGAGTCCGACGAGTCGGGTTCCTAGACGTCGGCTGTACCGCGCTATATTGCGGTAGTTTTGCGCGGCACGGTACCCCGTGCCGCGCCTTGTTCATTCACAAGGTTGGTGAGAGATGATCGACTTGCGCGGATGGGCGCGCACCTCTCTGATTGACTTCCCCGAACATATCGCAACGGTCCTCTTCACGGGAGGCTGCGACTTCCGCTGCCCTATGTGCCATAATGCCGACTTGGTCCTTCGTCCCGGGTCCTTGCCCTCTATCGACCCCAGCGAGGTCCTCGATTTCCTGTCCCACCGATCAGGAAAGATCACCGGTTTGGTTCTTACCGGTGGAGAGCCTTTGCTTCAGCGAGACGTGGCATCATTCCTATCTGACGTCAAGGCGCGTGGGGTTGATGTCAAGCTCGACACCAATGGCTACCATCCAGACTCCCTGTCTGCCCTCATCTCGGCTGAGCTGGTTGACTACGTTGCGATGGATGTAAAGGCGCCTTTTGCGAAGTACCCGCTTCTGGCTGGTCTTGAGGAACTCGACATGGGTCGCATCCAAGCAAGCGTGGCACTGTTGTCTCAGGGGCGGGTGCCTTGGGAATTCCGCACGACGGTGGTGCCGGGACTGCTGGACGCTGGCGACGTTGAGCAGATTGCCCGGTGGCTAGCCGATCAAAGTGATCCGGCACGAACCCCCTATGTGCTGCAGCAGTTCCGCGGAAGTCAGACCCTATCGCGGGCGCTCTCGGATGTAGCGCCTTACCCCTCTGATGTAATGCGTGATATTGTTGGCCGTGTCCGTCGCTGGCTTCCGCTTGTGACGGTGCGTGGCGTATAGCTCCATCAGCCGGCGCGGGTGCGGCGGACGACCTCCGTTGGGCGCCACTTCGCAAGGCACTCGGAGATGGTCCGACTTCGTGGAACCTGGGACCTCTCGGCATCGTCCAGTAAGCACAGGCTATAGGCGAGTCTGCTCGCCGGCCTCTTTCTTATCTGGAAGGAGAGTGCCCATGCCCCGCAGACGTTGGCTCATATTGGGTGTTGCCCTTGCTGTTGTCCTCATTGGTGGCCTTGTCGGCCTGATTGTCCACTTCGAGACGCTGCCTCAGCGACTTAGCCGCCATGAGACGATCGTGCTGGGTCAGTCACGTCTGGCGCCCGGCAGCACGGCTGCGATGCGCGTCGTGGTTCGCGACAGCCGCGATGCGGCGGCGCTTCCCGGCGCCGCTGTTAAGGTTTTGCTCAAGCCTGCCCAAGGTGGGGCAGCGCGGACCGTCTACGAGGGCGAGACCGACGGCGCCGGCACGCTGGCGGTCACTTTTGCGGTTCCAGAGGACGCCGCGGCCGACCAGACGCTCATTGTAGAGACGGCCTCGTCACTGGGCCGTGATCGGACGGAGCAACCGGTGACGATCGTACGCGACTACCGGTTGCTGGTCACAACCGACAAACCCCTCTACCAGCCGGGCCAACTCATTCACATCCGCGCTCTGGCGCTGGGCAGTTTTGACCAGACCCCCGCCAGCGACCAGGCCATCGACGTGGCCGTGGCTGACGGCAAGGGCAACATCGTCTTCCGCAAGAGCCTGAACACTACCTCATTCGGCGTCGCCGCGACCGATTTTCAGTTGGCGAACGAGGTCAACAGTGGGCCGTACAAGATCACCGCAGCGCTGGGCAACACTGTATCCGAGAAGACCGTCACCGTCGAGCATTACACCCTCCCCAAGTTCGACGTAACCCTTACGACGGACCGCGCCTTCTATCGGCCTGGAGACACGGTGCAGGGCAGCCTGACGGCGCGCTATTTCTTCGGCAAGGATGTGGCTGCTGGATCCATCGCTATCGAAGGCTACACATACGATGTCGATCGCGTGGTCGCCGTCACCGTCGAGGGGATGACAGACGCGCAGGGAGCTTTTGACTTCAGTTTCCGGTTACCAACCTATGTCGTGGGGTCGGAGCTGGAGGACGGACGTGCGCGGTTCTACGTGGAGGCGCGCGTGACCGACCAAGCGCAGCACACTGAGGTTGGGCGCCTGTCGCTACCCGTCGCCACGTCATCGCTTGTCATCGATGCCATCCCCGAGGCGGCGCAGTTCCGCCAGGGTGTCGAGAATATCCTGTATGTGATGGCGAGCTATCCCGATGGCGCACCGGCACAGGCCGACATCACGGTCAGCGTCTACGACACGGGTCAGTCGATCTCGGCGCGCACTGGCCCCTATGGCCTGGCTGAGGTGCGATTCACACCTCAGAACCCCTACGTCAGCCTTGCCATCGCTGCTCGCGATGATGCGGGCGCCACGGCCCAACGCGAGTTCAGTTTCGAGGGCATCTGGACTACCGAGACGGTTCTCCTGCGCCCGGACGGCGCCATCTACCGGGTGGGCGATACGCTGGGCCTATCGATCCTGACCTCGCAGCCCCGAGGGACCGTCTACCTGGACATCGTGCGTGAGGGGCAGACTGTGAGCACCCGTGCAGTCGATGTGGTTGACGGAAGGGCCGACGTCGCGGTGGACCTTGCACCAGAGCTTTACGGCACGCTGGAGCTACACGCCTACAAGATCCTGTCCGACGGCAGCATCGTCCGCGATACGCGGCTCGTGGTCGTGGATCAGGCGGATGACCTCGATGTTGCGCTGACTGTCGGTGCGGAGACCTACCGGCCGGGCGAGAATGCTACGCTCGATGTCGATGTCCGCGATGGCACGGGATCGGGTGTTTCATCGGCGGTTGGGCTTGCGATCGTGGATGAGTCGGTCTTCGCATTGGCAGAGCAGGACCCGGGCTTTGCGAAGCTCTACTTCATGTTGGAGCAGGAACTGCTGGAGCCCAAGTTCGAACTTCACGGGTTCAGCATCCCCGAGATGATCTCCAGTCCCTGCGGTGCGGATGGCGCTGAGGCGTGCAGTGCGCCGTTGGACGAGGCAAGAGAAGGGGTGGGTAAGGCTGCTCTCGCCTCTGCTGTAAGCGAGCTGGATCCCTTCACGCTTCAGGCGAACTCCCGCGAATCGTCGCTGGAGCGTGCCAGAACCCTGCAGGTGGCCTTCTACCGCACGCTGGCAGGCGTCGCCTTCTGGGGCGCCGTCACGATCCCGCTGGGGGTCTTCACGGCCAATGCTGTGGCCATCGCCAGGGCTCGGCGCCTCTGGGGCAGTCTGGGGCTTGCCCTGGGGTTGCTCTTCACGGTGGGCCTTAGCCTCCTGGGTTTGCTTTGGATTCACGATAGGCTGCCGTGGTCTGTTCAGAGATGGTCGATGGCTGCTGTTGCGGCTGTCGCGGGACTTCTGGGTGTCGTTGGCCTGGTTGTGCTGCTCGTGGCCGCCGTGCGTCGATGTGACCGACTCCTTGGTATTACCCTGGCCACTGCACCGCTCGTGTTAGCGGTGGGCCTTGTCGCGGCGTGGGCTGGCTCGCGTGCTGACGTGTTTCCCGAGGAGTGGGTGCTCGTGCTGAGCCTGATCGCAGTCCTCGCTCTCCCCCTCACCTTCCTGCTGCGTGGCGCGAGCTTCCTCGGGGAGAAGCGGATCGTGCACGGGATCGCAGCTGTCGCCGCAGCCGTACTGCTCCTGGGCCCGGCAGTAGTGGTGGTGAGCATCGGGGCCACGTCTCCGCGCGGTCTCGTTGGCGGCGAAGGGATGGATCGGGAGTTTGCCCTCGCCAACGGGGCGGCCCCGATGCTGATGGTGGTGGAGGAGATGGCCTTCGAGGATGAGAAGGCGGTCGAGGCACCGGCTGAACCGATGCCGACCGGTGCGGGTGAAGCCGCAGAGCAGGCGTCCGAACCGCCGCGGCTGCGCCAGTACTTCCCTGAGACGATGTTCTGGCTGCCCGAAGGCATCACCAATGCTGAAGGGCATCTCAGCCTAACCTTCCCCGTGGCAGACAGTATCACGACGTGGCGGGTCGCCGCCCTGGCCTCTTCGCAGGATGGTCGCCTCGGGAGCGCCACGGGTGCCTTGCGGGTCTTTCAGGACTTCTTCATCGACCTGGACCTGCCTGGATCGCTTACAGTGGGGGATGAGATCTCGGTTCCGGTAGCTGTGTACAACTACCTGACGGAGTCGCAGACCGTACGACTGGAGGTCCAGCCGGAACCGTGGTTTGAGCTCCTCGATGCGACAACCAGGGAGATCGCTGTCGAGCCCAATGAGATCACCGTGGTCTACTTCCGCATCCAGACGCTCGCGTTCGGCCAGCAACCTTTCCAGGTGACCGCAACCGGCAGCCGTATGTCCGACGCTATCCGCAGGGACGTCCGCGTCTTTCCAGATGGCAAAGAGCTGCGGTTTTCGATCTCCGACAAGCTCAGTCTGACGGTGCCAGCCGAGGCCACGATTCAGATCCCCGCTGATGCGATCGCCGGTACGCAGCGGCTGACCGTGAAGATCTACCCTGGCGTTGTGAGTCAGGTCGTCGAGGGTCTGGACGCCCTCTTACGGATGCCCTTTGGCTGCTTCGAGCAGACTTCGTCGACGACTTATCCCAATGTGCTGGTGTTGGATTATCTGAAGACCACGGGGCAAGTCTCACCTGAGGTGCGGATGAAGGCTGAGGAGTACATCAACCTCGGTTACCAGCGGCTGACGACGTTCGAGGTCGCTGGCGACCCGGGTGGCTTTAGCCTATTCGGCGATGCGCCTGCCGATCCGATGCTCACAGCCTACGGCCTTCAGGAGTTCAGCGATATGAGCCGGGTGGCTGAGGTCGACGGGGCGTTGATCGAGCGCATCGCTGAGTGGCTCTTCAGACGCCAGGACAGCGATGGCTCGTGGCAGGGTGTTGAGGGCTTCCACGAAACAAGCATCACGAGCCTGACAGGACGGATTCCCGTGACTGCGTGGATTGTGTGGGGGCTTGCCGATGCCGGCTATGTTGACCATAGCGCTACCCAGCGCGGCGCGAGCTACCTGCGGGAGAACGCCTCTGGGGCTGAGAACGCCTACGATCTGGCGATGGTCGCCAATGCCCTCGTCGCGGTCGATACGAAGACCGGGGGTATCACCGAGTCCACTGCCGCTGTGCTGGAGCGACTGGCCGGGATGGCCAAGCGAGAAGGCGAGTCGGCCACCTGGGATGCAGGGCGCGAGACGTATATGGGCGGCTACGGCACCAGTGGCCAACTGGAGACCACGGCCTCCGCGGCGCTGGCGTTCCTGCGAGCCGGTCGGCAACCTGATCTGGCGAACGCGGCCCTGACCTACCTCGTCCGAGGCAAGGACAGCTTCGGTACCTGGGAGACGACGTCGGCTACCGTGATGGCGCTGAAGGCGTTCATCGAGAGCGTGCGATCCGGTGCCGAGGACACGCAGGCGGAGGTGGCGATCACGCTGGATGGCGGTCAGAACCGGACGGTGCAGGTGACCCCCGAGACCTTCGATGTGGTGCAGTTCGTCGTCTATGACGATGTGCCCGTGGGGCAAGACATTGTGGTTGCGATGACGACAGAAGGCGAGGGTAACTTGATGTACCAGGTGACGACGAGCTATTTCTTGCCGTGGGAGAGCCTGGGAAAGTATCCTGACCTCGTGTCTGACCGGGACCTTGTGACCATCGATGTGCACTACGACCGCACCGCCTTAAGCGTCGACGATACGGTGGGCGTTGATGTGACGGTTACGATGAATGAACCGGCTGGGGCCGCCGAGCAGTCGATCATCGATCTGGGCCTGCCTCCGGGATTCACGGTCGAGACTGAGGACCTTGATCGACTGGTGACCCGGTTCACGGATGTACCCGAGGATTACCCTTATGCTCAGGTGAAGCGCTATGAGCTGACGGGCCGGCAGATCATCCTCTATGTCACGAACCTGTCGGGTGCACAGCCGCTCAGTTTCAGCTACCGGCTCAGGGCTAGATTCCCACTGGTAGCCCAGACCCCGTCCAGCGCCGCCTACGACTATTACAACCCCTCGACCGCGGCAGAGGTGGCACCGGTGACGCTGACCGTGACCGGGGAGTAGACTAGAACAAGCGAGGGCAGACTGCGAAAGTCGCCCATCCTGCCGTGGGCGGCGGGGGGGATGAACGCCC
>JAXDDP010000094.1:0-7876 GCA_034676785.1 Anaerolineae bacterium
ATACACCGTCCGCGCTCTGGAATACAGGCGATCTGCCTTATCTGTCTGGTCGCTACGCTGACCCTGAGTGGGTGTTCGTCGCAGGGGGTAGTCGAGCGGATGGCGACGCAGACGTCGGCGACGCAGACGTCGGTGACGCAGACGTCACTTACGCCTGTAGCAACCCTGGTGCCCTCACCAACTGCGAGCCCTCTGCCCACATCCACGCCGACTCCCACCGCGACGCCTGACACCACCACCTTTCAGGCTACTTCCGAGGCGGGCTTGGCCCGGCTTGGGTCGTATTCTGGGGATGCCAGGCTAATGTGTTTGCGCTACGAGGATGTCGACGCGGATGGTGCCGCGGAGTGGATTGCGTTGACGCATCTTGAAGGCCTTCCGGCATCGCGGTTGGGCGCCTATATTCTCGACGGGGATGCTCACTATGCTCTCGAGGCAGCTCCACCCAAGCCCGGGACGGCAGATGTGGGCTTCGGCCAGTACGCCACCTGTGAAATCGCCATCCGCGACATCAACGCCGACGGCGTTGTAGAGATCGCCATCTATGGTCATGCTGATGGGAACCGGACGCTGCTGCACGTTTTCGCGTGGGACGGTTCCGGATACCGGCGACTGGGGTTCTTCTACGGTGACGCCGGAGTACGCATCGTCGACGTCGATGGTGATCTCGAGGAGGAAATCTGGGAGGGCCACCGCATACAGGGGGCCCCTAGCCTGGTATGGAACGTCGTGTTCACGTGGGAGAGCGGCAGCTATGGCTGGACTTCTGAGCACTATGACTGGTACTTCGCCGACCGGCCCCAGACCTATCCGGCGCACGGACCGGACTATGCTGTCATCTCTTACTATCTGGCCCTGGGTGACCGCGACCTGCCTGGCGCATACGACCTGCTATCAACCCAGACTCGCGCTGCCTACGAGAGCTGGGCGTTGGGATATGCGACGACGATGCGGGTGAGTGCCGGGAGTGCTCATACGATCCCCGGAACGGTCGCAGAAGCCACGGCTCGCGTCGCCGTGATGGTGCGGGCCTGGGATAACGAGGGCGGGGTCATCGTGGGTAGGCTTTGGAATGTAGAATGGGATACGGTCCGCACAGACGCTGGCTGGCGGTTGTCTGCAGCGACGTCCGAGCTTCTGGAGGAGTGGACCGTCAGCTATTGGCCCTGAAGACGAAGTTGTTGTCTGCCTCACTGAGCAGTGGCTGAACGGCGTCCCTTGCTGACAATTCCGGCGATGTGACTGGCCATGCTACGCCGATTGCGGGATCGTTCCATAGAATGCCGCGGTCGTGTTCGACCGAGTACTCGTCAGTTACCTGGTAGATCAAATCGGCTGGCCCCTCAACGACGCAGAATCCGTGGGCAAAGCCCGGTGGCACGTAGAGGAGATGATGGTTTGCCTCCGAAAGGATTGTGCCCACCCACGTGCCGTATGTGGGTGAACCCCTACGGATGTCGACGGCCATGTCGAAGATAGCACCACGGGTGACGCTCAGCAGTTTCCCTTGGGCTCTGGGGTTCTTCTGATAGTGCAGCCCACGTAGCACACCTGCTGCGGACCGTGAGTGGTTGATCTGCACAAACCTTTCCGGGATTCCCTGTGTCTCGAACTCGGAATGTTTGTAAGTCTCCAGGAAAAAACCCCGATCGTCACCAAAGACACGTGGTCGGATAAGCACCACGTCCGGGATGTTGAGGCTTTCAAAGGTGAATGGCATGGCGTTCCTCACTCAGTGTGAATTGGCGCTGTGGAGCTTTCAACGCATCCCCTGGTAGAAGCGTGCTGCAAGCGGGTACAGTGGGCTGAGCGAGCGCTCCCACAGACCCGCATAGCGCACGATTTGTCCACCGAAGCCCCGCTTGAAGCGGTAGACGCCCCAGAGCCCGTCGGATCGGTCCGAGAACTGCGTCTCCAGCGTCTCTTCAGTCTCGTCCGGGATGCCCCAAAGGTCGTATGTGGTACAACCACGTGCTTTGGCCCAGCGCATCGCGGCCCATTGCACCGCATAGGCTGGCATCAGGTTGCGGTGACGGTCGGATGAGGCCCCGCAGATGTACCACGACTTGGTCCCAACTGCGAAGACCATGAGCCCCGCAAGGGGCTCGCCCCCCAGCTCTGCCAGGAGGAGGGCCACCTGACCCTTGGGCGCAAAGAGCGTCATGGCGTGCTGGTAATACTCGAGCGTGTGGATGCCGAAAGCATCACGTTCTCCCGTTTCCTGCATCAGCGCATAGAAAGCATCGATGTCGGAGAGGCCGCCTTCGCGCACGGTTACACCTTTGCGTTCCGCGAGCCGGATGTTGTAGCGGGTTTTGGACTTCATCGCTGCCAGGATCGCGTCTTCTGATAGCGACAGATCGACAACGATGGTGCTGCGCGGCTGGATGGTTCGAGGCGAGGGAGCATAGCCGAACCCGGACAAATGTGTCGTGGCAGGTCCGTTATCGATGACCTCGGGTTCCAGCCAGCACGCCCAGGCTCTGCGCTGTCGCACGGCCTTGTGGAGCCGGGCGAAAAGCGCTTTGACCTGACCCGTGTCTTCCCAGTCGACGATCGGGCCGCGCGGGACGTAAGCGATGGTTCCCAACCCAAGCGGCAGTGCGCGGTACAGCACCATGGCCCCGGCGACTGGCATATCGCCGTCATCCAGCGTGACGAGATCCCACTCCCAACCGAAGCCTTGCTTGAGACTTCCCCACTGTGATGTCTGGAGCAAATTGCCTGCCGGGTGCGCCGTAACGAACCGGTTCCAGCGTTCCAGAGCCAGAGGTGTGAATGAGGTGGATCCCGCAGGCATGCTGACCTAGCTTTCCTTTTCGCCCACAACCAGTAGTCCGCCGCCAGGTTCTCCGGGTGCGCAATCCGCCTCGTAGGCCCTGCGCCAGCGCTTGCTGAGGGATCCCACGACCCACTGGCGCACCCATCGTTGGTATCCAAGGCTTCTCAGACGCGGGGAGACGAGCCACCGGTAGAGGGGGTTGCCATGCCCACGTCGAACGCCGTAGCTGCTGTTGGACTCGTCCCACAGGCGCATCACCGCTGGGGGGACGTAATAGGCCGTACGGATGAGGCGCAACCCTGTGCGCCGGAGCGCGGTATCCCACATTGCGGGCGTGGGATAGCGGTGGTGCTCAAGCCATCCATCGACCCCCGCCGCGTAGGCCTCGGCACCCTCTGGATCACCTGCATTGGCGCGATCCTGATAGCCGGATAGCAGACGCCGGAAGGCGTCGCTGGGTACCGTGAAGAACACGCGTCCTCCTGGCCGGAGGACGCGGGCCGCCTCGTCCAGGACGGGGTCGAGATTCGGAATGTGCTCCAGCACGGAGTTGCTGAGCACACTACCGAAGGCGTCGCTGGGATAGGGCATCGCGTCGCCAAGCGCCTGCTGTACGCGGAGGTACACGCCCGTCGCTGGAGCCTTGCGTACTTGTGTCAGCCAGGGATCGAACCCCGCTTCCACCGGCGCCTCGTCTCCAAACAGCACCTGGGCGATCAGGCCATCGCCGCATCCCAGGTCGAGGATTGGACGGTCGAACGTCTCGTTGGCCAACGTGCGCAACTCGATCGCGCGCCAGAGCGCTACGGGAGGCGCAAACCAGTACTGGTTCAGCAGCAAGGTTAGGTAATCGCGTTTGGGATCGGGCATTCGCTCAGCGCCGGGTTGTGGTCTGATATCCTTGGTGCGCCGTCAATCAGTTGGCGCACCGGCCCTTTGTAACACGAACGCGCCGGAATACAAGCCCGCCGCCAGGCCTAGTCCAGGAGCCCGAGGAATCCAGCCACGGCGTTACCCGCGCCGGACATGTTGAGCGCGATGGGCAGCAATAACACCCCCATTGCGTTCATTCTGCGCGCTCCCCAGAAGACAGGAATCAAGCCGATCCCTGTTGCGACGGCGCAGATGGCCAATCCAACCGGTCCGGTCACGCCACTGACGACCAGAACCAGAAGCCCCAGCGTGATCCAACTCAGGGCGCGGTAGCTAAGGCGAGCTACCGCGGCAACCGCCATACGTGCTGTCCCAAGCGATATGAGGAAGGCAAGCACCCCAGCAGCCAGGGCTCCCGCCGTAGCTGTGTAGTACTGCGCCGGCGTGTAGGGGGTGTATCGTGTGCTGACCATCCAGGCCATCCCCCCACGTGTGAGGTGAACCCCTGGCACGAAGAAGAGCAGGAACCCTCCTACGTAGTACACGATCTTGGCAGCGCCCTGAGCGACCAGGAAAGCGCGATCGTCACGCTGGGCGGTTGCGTGCCCGGCAAGGAAGCCGCCGATGCCCCCCGTGACCACGGGCAGGAATGCGGCGAATAGCCCCCCCATCACACCGCTTGCTGCGCCCTGCACCACGTCACTCCAGGAGATGTCCAGGCTGTGCGCGATATGCTGAGGGGGTACCGATACCTGTCCCAGCAGGTTTGTCACGACCCAGGGAACGGCAAACAGCCCCACGAAGGCCGGCATCAGGTTTTGAAAGGCAACGTCAACCTGCACCGGCGACCGGACCATCAGGACCATGCCCAGGAGGCCCGAGAGAATGAACGTGGCGAATCCTGCAGTCAGGGACCGCCAGCCATCCCACCACCGCTGCCATCCTGATGGGGCTCTTCCAGTTCCCTTTGGCCATTCGGATAACAATAGATAGGCGATAATCGTCCAGAGGATCCACCCAAGGTGAGGCTGCAAGATCTCGCGCAGGGCCGGTAGCGTGCGTGAGGCGACAGGCGCCAGAGCTGCCAGCGCGCTCAGCCCGATCAAGCCGCCCAGCCCGGTCAGCGCCACTGCCTCATAGCCGCGCCGCTGGAGCAGGTACTTCTGTCCGGGGAGCACAACGAAGATCATGCTCTCATCGGGTGCGGCGAAGAAGATGCTTGGGATCGTGTTCCCCATTGCGTAACCCGTGACCAGGCCCAGAAACAGAAAGGCCATGGACTCTGCCTCGATGGAGATTGCCCCGGACTCAATGGTGAGCAAGAGCAGCGCAGCGACGTTGTAGATGTGCAGTGCCGGGATCCAGGCTATCAGAGAGGCCGCGGTTGCGCCGGCAAGGGTCCACAGGAGGGTCTCAATCATCCGTGGACCTCGCGCGCCAATCATATCGCGATCGCGGTATCAGCTCCAGCTCGTCGCGAAACACGTTGAGAACACCGCTCACCTCTACGTGCTGCCCGGCGTGGGGTTCGGGAGTCAGGTCTTCGTAGAGACTGGACCAGAAGAGCAATTGCAGGATGCCTGTCCCATCATCCACAGGCGCCTTGACGCCTGCCGAGAAGCCCTCTGGCTCGCCAAGAACGCCGCGGATCCGGATCAGGCGCCCGGCGTCGGCAGGGTTCAACGCAGAGATCTCTACCCACGGCGCAGCTTCAGCTGGCACTTGGATGGCAACATCCTCAGCCTCTGTAGGCACGATTTCGAGCTCTCCCTCATAGACGGAGACCTTGCCGGTGATCTCGACCTCCGCCCCCACATCCAGTTCACTCGGGGCCGGAAGCGCCCGATGCACATCGTCCCATAGCAGCAGCGTGACCTGGGCCGTTCCATCGTCGAGCGTTGCCTTGATGCCTCCCTTAATCCCCTCTAGCCAGACGACACGACCGTGTACTGTCACTCTCTTCCCTATCAGGTCGGCGCCTAGCCCATTCAGAGCCAGAGTGGGAAGCGTCTCGGTCACGGGTGGCGTTGCCACCATGGGTGTTGACACGATCGCGATGTCATCGGCGCTTGCCGGAACCACCTGAGGCGTAGCATGGTAGAGGTTGACGGTGCCCTCGATCTCGACGGACTGCCCCACGCCGGCCTCCGGCATGCTGCCCGTCAGCGAGGTGCCCTCTTCGTCCACTGCAACGACGACCTCGCCGCTCTCATCGGCAAGCGTGATCAGCGTCAATCCTTCATAGGGTTCATAGACTCGACGCACCTCACCTACCAGGCGTACGCGGGTGCCCTCATCGAGGACCGTGACATCTCCGGCTTGAAGGGGTACCGCCTCGGGCCGCTCAAGCATCAGGTGCTCGGGTACATTGAGCGTTAGCGCGATGTGGTCGTCACGGATCCTGAGGGTGCCGGCGACGGTGGCCCTGTCACCCACCGCTGGGATCACGTTTCGGGCCAGCAGGTCCTCCGTCACCTCACGGTAGGCACTGACGTACACCTCCCCTGTCTCATCCGCTACCCAGAATCCCAGATATCCGCTCCCCGCGTCGTACGTTGGACTGCGCACCACGTGCCCCTTCAGGCGAACGTAGCCGAAGTTCATCAGGCGTGTTGCATCCTCAACCGTGATCGTTGGAATCTCGACTTCGCGGGCAAGCCACCAAAGGACCGCCATTCCCAGCGTCGCAAGGATGACCGCCACCCATTTCGTGGTGCGCAAGGCAAGTCGCCCTGTCCGGCGTGCCCCGCAGTAGGGGCATCGGCTATAGGGGCCGACGAAACGGCCGCAGCTTTCACAGTGGGTGGTCGATGAGGCTGGAACGCGGGAGGTGGGGGGACTGTCCTCTGCCGAGAGTATGTCAGCTTGCGACGATCTCGTAGGCGCCACCATGGCCTCCTTATGGCTGCGGTTGCCTCAATGAAGGGAGGAAGTTGGAGACCAGGCCATCTCGCGCTGGCGGTACCAGACGCGGTAGCCTACCTCCATATAGGCTGGCAACAAAGGGTCCTCTTCGGGAACATTCGTGACATGACCACCCTGTGACAACTGCATTTCAGGCAGTGCCAGCAGTAGCGCCTGGGCCACCTCGAGTCTTTGGGGGTGGGTGGGATCAACGGCGAGGTCCATCACGGCGAAGCCGTCCATCTGCGACAGGTAGACGATATACCCCCGGAGGTCTTGCTCCTCCGTGAAAGCGACGCCCATCATGTACCCGAGCCGCTTGCGGATGGATTGGACGTCCCTCTGCCAGCACGAGACGACATCATGAAACCGTTTGTAAGCCTGGAGTAGCCGCGCCGGACGCTCGGGCTTGATATCCGCAACCGGTGATCTGCGGACAGCAGCATATGGCTCCAACATCAGCACCAACAGATCGCGCACGTGGTTGAAGCCGAGCGACTTGTACAGCGCGATCGCTCCCTCGTTCTGTTCGAGCACGTCGAGCCGCACTCGTCGTAGCCCACACTCCTGGGCCGTGCGCTGTAGCCACAGCATCATCTCCCGTGCGATGCCGCGCCGCCGCCACTGAGGACGCACGCCCACACCGCTCACCCATCCCTCGGATCCGCGTCGCGAGAGCAGCGCGATCCCAACCGGCGAACCACCCTCAAGGGCAACGACCGACCGCTCCAGGTCGACATCCTGTTCCTCACACATCAACTGAAACTGAAAGCGGTCGAGCTGAATCGGCATGAAGTAGTCTGCATAGGCTCGGTTCAGGACGTCGGATAGACGCCTTGTGCCGAGCGTGGCTGCGGGTTCCAGCTTGAGTGCATCCATCATAGGCCTCACACACCATCATAGCATCGCGCATGGATAGGGCAAACCCGCGATGCATTCAGCCTTGCCAGCGCTAATGCCGGACCTATACTCACTGCCGATGGATGGAGCCAGCATGATAGGAGACCACGATGACACTTCCTCCGATTCCTTTGGATGAGACCGTTGACTTTCTGGTGGGCCTGCTCAACACTCCCAGCCCGACCGGCGATACCGAACGTGCGACCCGCTACGTGGAGAGGGCGGTGGCTGGGCTGCCGGTTACTGCTGCCTATACGCGCAAGGGCGGCCTTGTGCTCACCTGGCCCGGTGATGCGGCCAATCCCCGCGCGCTGACGGCTCACGTGGATACGCTGGGGATGATGGTGCGCCAGATCAAGGGCAACGGCCGGCTGATGCTCACGCAGATCGGCGGCTATGACTGGCACTCGGTGGAGA
>JAXDDP010000099.1:0-10626 GCA_034676785.1 Anaerolineae bacterium
TGGGGGTTGCCAATTCTGGACCTTTGTTGTATAATCCCAATCGTACGCGGGCTTAGTTCAGCGGTAGAATGTCTCCTTGCCAAGGAGAAGGTCAAGGGTTCGAATCCCTTAGCCCGCTCTCGGCGACGTAGCCAAGTGGTAAGGCAGGGCTCTGCAAAAGCCTTATTCGTCGGTTCGATTCCGACCGTCGCCTCTCATCTCACCAGGACATCGCGGGCATCGTCAAGATGCCCGTTTGTTGTCTTAGGGGATGGCAGGGGGCGGTGGCGGAATTGGCAGACGCCGGGGACTTAAAATCCTCTGCTCGAGAGAGCGTGTGGGTTCGACCCCCACCCGCCCTATAGATTACGGAAAAGGGGAGCACATGCGACCGCGTGTGCTCCCCTTTGGTTTCGGTGAACTGTCTTTACAGCCAGAAGCGCTCGACGATCTCGTCCTCGACGCGCTGGCGAACGTGTGCCAGCGGCATTCGCTCGATGATCGGGCGGATGAACCCCTGCGCGATGAGACTCTCGGCCTCGGGTCGGGGCAACCCCCGTGCTTCCAGGTAGAAGCGTTCCTCAGCGTCGATCTGCGACACCGTTGCCCCGTGGCTGCAGCGCACGTCATTAGCGAGGATCTCGAGCCCCGGAATGGCATGGGCCCGTGCGTCGCTGAGCAATAGGTTGTTGTTCGCCTGATAGGCAGCGGTGTTCCCGTTGGCTTCGGGCTCGACGCGGATCATGCCGTAGAACACAGTGCGCGTGTGGTCCTTCAGGATGTTGCGATAGAGCAGGTCGCTATGGGTGTCGGGCGCGCGATGATGTTGGTAGGTGCTCTGGTCGAGGTGCTGATCACCGCGTACGAAGCTGAAGCCAGCCATCATTGACCGAGCTCCTTGGGCCACGAGATCGCTCCGCAGGAAGTCCTTCGTCATCTTTCCTCCAAGCGACCCTGCCACCCAGACAAAGTTGGTGTCCTGGGCCACCTGGGCCTCTTGCACCGTGACCGAATAGCGATTCTCGCTCCAGTGTTGCAAGCTGATGTAACGTACCCAGGCTCCGGCGCCAGCGTGGATATCGACAATCTCCACATTGAGCTCGGCTTGCGTCTCCTGGGAGACCCGATCCTGGATCAGGGTCACGCGGCTTCCGGGCTCGGCAACGACCAGAGTATGGTGCAGACTCGTGCCGCCCTCGCCGTCCAGAGCGACCAGCGATTGAAGGGGGCGCGCCACGCGCACCCCAGCCGGCACGTGGACGAACGTGCCGCCGTGCCAAAGTGCCGCGTTGAGCGCCGTGAACTTGTTGAAATCAGGCCGGGTTGTGGTGCCGTGCATCCAGGCGTCACGGATGATGTCACCGTGGGTCTTGAGGGCAGCGTGAAGATCCTCAAGCACGACGCCATTGAGGGTATCGTCCCGGCGCATCGCGGCGTAGGTCCGGGCACCGTTGCAGTGGACGAGCACCCCTGAGACCTGATCGACCGGGGCGAGGGCATAGTCCCAGCAGGGAGGTAAATCATAGATGCCGTCAAGCTCGCGCGCCGAGAAAACGAGGCGTAGCGTGTCCAGCGGATAGGCTTTGAGATCCGTCCTGCGCCAGGCTTCCTCTTTGGGATCGGGGAAGGCCATCGTCTCATAGCGTTCCCAGGCCTCGCGACGGGCCTGTCGCATCCAATCGGGCTCATCATAGAGGTCGGAGAGCAGCGATACCGCCTCTGGCCCAGGGGCTACTGTCCGCGCCGCCGCCTGTGGCGCCGCCGTGATGTCTGCAGTGGATTCATCGAGGCGTTCGACCATCCTTCCTCCTTTAGCCGACTGACCCTTCCATCTGCAGCTGCACCAGACGGTTGAGCTCGACCGCATATTCCATTGGAAGTTCTTTGACGAAGGGCTCCAGAAAGCCGTTGATGATGATCGCTGAAGCCTGCGCCTCGCTGAGTCCACGGCTCATCAGGTAGAAGAGTTGGTCCTCGCTGATCTTGCTCACCGTCGCCTCGTGTTCAATCCGGACGTCATCCTCGGAAGCATCAATGTATGGATAGGTGTCCGAGCGCGACTCGCGATCGAGCAGCAGGGCGTCACAGACGACTTTGGACTGCGCACGCTCGGCGCCGCGCGCAACACGCACCAGGCCACGAAACCCGGAACGCCCATTGCCCTTGCTGATCGACTTTGACGTGATCATCGAACTGGTATCGGGCGCGAGGTGGATGGCTTTGGCGCCTGCATCGTAGTGCTGGTCGTCGCCGGCAAACGCAATCGAGAGCACCTCGCCGCGCGCACGTGGCCCGCGCAGGATCACCGCGGGGTACTTCATCGTCACGCCGCTTCCCAGGTTGCCGTCGACCCACTCCATCAGGCCATCCTCGTCGACGATGGCCCGCTGGGTGACCAGGTTGTAGACGTTGCGCGACCAGTTCTGAATGGTGGTGTAGCGAGCGTGAGCACCCTTTTTGACGAAGATCTCAATGACGCCGGTATGGAGCGCCGCCTCGGTGTATTGCGGGGCCGTGCAGCCCTCAATGTAGTGAACGTTGCTGCCTTCCTCTGCAATGATGATCGTGCGCTCGAACTGACCGAGGCTCTGGGCATTGATGCGGAAGTAGGCCTGTAACGGAATCTCGACATCGACACCGGCAGGCACATAGACAAAACTGCCACCGGACCAGAAGGCGCTGTTCAGCGCGGCGAACTTGTTGTCACGGACCGGCACGGCTTTGCTGATGTGGGCCTGGACCAGCTCTGAGTGTTCGCGTACCGCGGTGTCCATGTCGACGAAGATAATGCCGTGCGCTTCCCACTCGGCCTTGAGGGAGCTGTAGACCGACTCGGAGTCCATCTGCGTCTCGACGCCGGCGAGGTACTTGCGCTCGGCTTCGGGGATGCCCAGCTTCTCGAAGGTATCCTTGATCGCATCGGGCACATCATCCCACGACCTTTGCTTTGTCGGTGTCGCGCGCATGAAGTAGTAGAATTGTTCGAAGTCGAGGGTGCCCAGATCAACGCCCCAAGTGGGCATCGGCATGTCAAGGAAGGTGTCCAGTGCTTTCAGCCGGAAGTCGAGCATCCACTGCGGTTCATGCTTGAGTGCCGAGATCTCGCGTACGACATCTTCACCGATCCCGCGCCGCGATTTGTGCACGTAGTCGATCTCCGTTCGGAAATCGACCTGATCCTGGTCCTTGATGCCACGTAGTTCCTCGTGCTGGCTTGTCATATTGCCTTCTGGAAGTCCCAATCCCTAGTCCCCAGCCACCAGCCCCTGCCGCACCCACTCATACCCTTGCTCCTCGAGCACGTCGACGAGCTTGGCGTCGCCGGTCTTGACGATGCGGCCATCGTAGAAGACGTGGACCACATCGGGGTGGATGTAATTGAGGATGCGCTGGTAGTGCGTGATGACCAACAGCCCCATATCTAGGTCCTTTTGCAGGACGTTGATGCCTTCGGAGACGAGGCGCAGGGCGTCAATGTCGAGCCCGGAGTCGGTCTCGTCGAGAATCGCAACCTTGGGTTTGAGCAGAGCCATCTGCAGGATCTCGGCGCGTTTCTTTTCGCCGCCGGAGAACCCCTCGTTGAGGTAGCGCTGCAGGAACGCCGGATCGATCTGCAGGAACGCCATCTTCTCGTTCAGCTCCTGCCTGAACTCGCGCATGGGCATCAGATGGGCGTTGAGGCGTCCGCGTGCTGCGGCGGGCGTTCTATCCCCATAGCCACGCACGGCACTGGTTGCGGCGTGCAGGAACGAGTAGAGCGTCACACCAGAGATGGCAACCGGGTACTGCATAGCGAGGAAAAGGCCATGGCGGGCACGCTGGTCGGGCGTCATCTCAAGCACACTTGCGCCGTCGAGTAGGATTTCACCCCGGGTGACCTGGTACTTGGGATGGCCCATCAGGGTGTAAGAGAGCGTGCTCTTCCCCGACCCGTTCGGGCCCATCAGCGCGTTGGTGACCCCGCGTTCGATAACCAGGTTGACACCCTTGAGGATCTCCTTGCCCTCCACTGCGACGTGAAGGTCACGAATCTCTAACGCCATGCATCTTTCTCCTTGGCAACTTGGGGTACCTTCCAACATTCCGCGGCCCTGAGTATAGGTCAGTCTGCATTATTGTCAAGATTGTCTAGTAAATTAGACGGGGTGAGCATAACACAGGACCGGCATCACTGCCGGTCCTGTGTTGACTTTCGGTCAGTCGATCCGGGTCAGGAATCAGCCGCCAAGCAGGCCGCTGATAGCCCCGAGTCCCATCGCGCCACCGACTCCTAGCATCCCGAGGATGACGCCGATGACAATGGTCACCAGCCAGCCCACCACGATCGTCACGATCGTGCCGGTGTCGTCCAGGTCGAGGCCTTCCTTGACCGCCAGGTAGCTGGCGATCAGCGACCAGATCGCGCCGATCACCCCGCCGATGCAGGGGATGATGCTGAGCATACGCGGGGCATAGGCAAAGCCGATGACGCGCAGCATCTCCCCCATCGTGGCAGTTCCCTTGAACAGCTTGGTGCCGATGAGATAGGTGACACCGGCCCAGATGGCCCAGTTGACAAAGGTGACCACGAAGGTCACGATGACCGAGAGCAGCGTGGCCCCCAGTTCCATCTCGCCGCCGCGCACCAGGTTGATCAGCATCTGCAAGATGGTGCCCACGACAGAGAGCGCTGCGACGATGGCTACGACAATCGCCGCTTGAGTGGTGGCCGACTCGTCTTGTTCGACCTCCGCGAAGACTTTTCGATCCAGCTTGAACACACCGATGATTCGCTCGAGCATCATTGCCTCCTTGATACCGTACCCAGGCTACAGCCAGCCAAACTCTCCTCTCATTATAGGACAGTGGCGCCATACCGATAGTGCGATCGGGCCCTGTGTGGCGTCTCACCTGGAGGTCTGCCCGGCTTGCGGTCATACCAACTATGCGTAGCGACAGCGTTTTCCCCCGACCGCTTCTTGATCATGCTTCCTGGATGTCGTATAATCTGACATCGGCGGGGCGGTGACTCCGTCTCTCTGGTATGATGCCCTCGCTGCCGTCTCGTCGCTGAAGGAGCTGACATGGGGGACTTTGTCCATCTCCATACCCACACCGAGTACTCATTGCTGGACGGCCTGAGCAAGTGTTCTGCGCTTGCCAAACACGCCGCCGAGTTGGGTATGCAGGCGTTGGCAATCACTGACCACGGGGTCATGTATGGCGCTGTGGAGTTCTACCGGGCCTGCCAGGCCGCTGGGATCAAACCGATCATCGGAATCGAGGCCTATGTCGCTCCCCAGTCACGCCTTAGTCGCGACCGGGACGATGGCAAGATCCAGCACCTCGTGCTGTTGGCGCAGAACCAGACCGGATACAGCAACCTGCTGCAGTTGGCGAGCATCGCGCAACTGGAGGGTTTCTACTACAAGCCGCGCATCGACAAAGAGGTGTTGGAGACCTACAGCGAGGGGGTGATCGCGCTGTCGGCGTGCGTGCAGGGCGAGATCCCACAGCTGCTTCACCAGGGCCAGGATGCCCAAGCGCGTGATGCCGTTCGCTGGTACCTCGAGCGCTTCCCGGGAAGGTTCTACCTCGAGCTTCAGAGCCACGATATCCCGGAATACGACGAGGTGTACCGGAAGCTGGTGGTGTTGTCGCAGGAGATGCAAGTTCCGCTTGTCGCAACGAACGATATCCACTATGCCAAGCGCCGCCAGGCCGATGCTCACGACGTCCTGCTCTGCATCGGCACCGGCAAGACCGTCAATGAGCCCAACCGCATGCGGATGACCGACAACTCCTACTACATGCGCTCCCCGGAGGAGATGTGGTCTCTTTACGGCGAGATTCCGGATGCGCTGCTGAACACAGTTCGCATTGCTGAGCAGTGTGAGGTCAAGCTCCAGTTTGCCCCTCCCTACCATCTGCCGACATTCCCGGTGCCAGACGGCTGTGGGTCTTCCCAGGATTACCTTCGCCACCTTTGTTACCAGGGGATGCGCTGGCGCTATGGTGCCGACCATGACAAGCCGTCCTACGTCGAACGGCTCGAGTACGAGCTGGGCATCATCCACCAGATGGGGTTCGACGATTACTTCCTGGTGGTCTGGGACCTGTGCGAGGCGGCCAAGGCGCGCGACATCTGGTGGAACGTGCGTGGATCGGGAGCAGGGAGTGTGGTGGCCTATACACTCGGGATCACCACGGTCGATCCGTTCAGGAATCGCCTGTTGTTTGAGCGTTTCCTGAACCCGGACCGGATTTCGATGCCCGATATCGACCTCGACTATCCGGATGACCGGCGGGCAGAGTTGATCGCCTATACCAAGGAGCGGTACGGGGCCGATCACGTTTCGGCGATTATCACCTTTGGTACATTGGGGGCGCGTGCTGCTATTCGCGATGTGGGGCGGGCGCTCGACATCCCACTGGGCGAGGTGGACAAGGTCGCCCGTATGGTGCCCAACGTTCCCGGCAAGCCGGTGTCGATCAGCGAAGCGTTGGAGTCGGTACCTGAGCTCAAGGCCGAATACGACAGCGTTCCCTACATCAAGAACCTGTTGGACACCGCAACCGAGGTTGAGGGCGTGACGCGGCACGCGAGCACGCATGCTGCTGGCGTGATCGTCTCTGATCGCCCGCTGGTGGAGTACCTCCCCCTCAACCGCCCAACCAAGGGTGAGGCTGAGGACAGCCCTGTCGACCGGGTCTCGCAGTGGCCCATGGAGATCGTCGACGCCATGGGGATGCTCAAGGTTGACTTCCTGGGGTTGCGCACGCTCACGCATATGCGCAAGACGTGCGAGCTCATCGAGCGGGAAACCGGACGCAAGCTCGATCTGACCTCAATTCCTTATGAGCGTGTCCCCGATGATCCAGAGACGGACGCTGATGTTTTGGCGCTCTACCAGCTATTGGCCACCGGGGAGACCACGGGCATCTTCCAGGTGGAAGGTGCGGGAATGCGCCGGACGCTGCGCGACATGCGTCCCGAGCAGTTTCAGCACATCATTGCCGTGTTAGCGCTTTACCGTCCCGGCCCTATGGACAACATCCCGATGTACATCCGGCGGATGCACGGTGAGGAACCTGTCGAGTATCTCCACCCCATCCTGGCAGACATTCTGGACGACACCTATGGGATCATCGTCTACCAGGAGCAGATCATGCAGATCGCGGTGGCGATGGCTGGCTATCAGCCGGGTGAGGCTGATGGCATCCGGAAGGCGGTGGCCAAAAAGAAACAGGAACTCATGGACCAGCACCACGTGATGTTCCGCGAAGGAGCTGTCGCCAGAGGCATCGATGCCGAAATCGCTGACCGCGTTTGGGCGGACATCGAGTTCTTTGCACGCTATGGTTTCAACCGCGCGCATGCCACGGACTATGCCGTGATCACGGCGCAGACAGCCTATCTAAGGGCGCACTATCTGCTCGAGTTTATGACCGCGCTGATGACAACAGAGCGCCACAACACCGAGAAACTGGGATTCCTCATTACCGATGCACGGCGCAACGGGCTGATCGTGGAACGCCCCAGTATCAATCACTCTGAGGTTGAGTTCACGATAGAGCGTCATTCTGATGGCGGGTACCATTCTGATGGCGAGCATCATTCCGATGATGCCGAGCACTTCATCCGGATCGGCCTTGGCGCGATCAAGAATGTGGGCGACGACGCGATGCAGATGGTGGTGGAAGCACGACGGGTGGGAGGACCTTTCAGGACGCTTGATGACTTCGCGGATCGCGTCGATCTTCGCAGACTTAATCGCAAGGCTCTGGAGTGCTTGATTCAGGCAGGGGCGCTTGACGAATTCGGTCCGCGCGCAGCGTTGATGACTCTTATTGACACGATGCTGGGCATGAGCGCTCAGGCTCATAGTGCACGGGATGTGGGTCAGTTCTCACTCTTCGAGAATATGAGTGAGCTGCGCCAGACGATCTCGTTGCCGAGTATCGCGCCTCCTATACCTGACCGGCAGATCCTCGAATGGGAGAAGGAGTTGCTGGGGACCTACCTCTCGAAGCATCCTCTGGCGGATCAGGAGCGCGAGCTGCTGAAGCGGGAGCTGGTCACGACTACGATTGGTCAACACATTACGGAAGTGCCCGGACAAGTTCTGAAACTTGTGGGTATGGTCCAGCGCGTCCGTCGTATTACGACCAAGAAGGGCGCGATGATGGCCTTTGTGAGCCTCGAAGCTCCGGGCGGGACACTGGAGTGTGTTGTCTTTCCGAAGACGTACGAGAGTGTGAAGGATGCCCTGACGCCAAGCCGGGTCGTGGTCGTCTGTGGAAAGTTCGATAATCAACAGGACCGCGAGGAACACTCGCTTGTCGTGGAGTGGATCAAGGAGCCTCACGAGTTTCTGATGCCGGCATCCGGCCCTGCAGCGATGGCCGCGGGGGATGGCTTTGCGTATGAGGACGCGCCTCCGCCCTATGGTGCTGCTCCTGATCGGAACGGCAGCAACGGTCTCGGTGAGGATGAACGTCGGACTCAGCCTGCCCGACCCGTCGTTCTGCCTGAGCCTCGAGAGGACTTCGGCCCCCGAGGATCGTTGGGCGTGCGTGTGTCCGACATCGGCATGCCAGACAGTGGCGGGCCGATGCCGCCACCGGAGCCGCCAGCACCGCCGGCTACGTTGGTCATCACGCTCAAGCGTTCCGGTGATAACAGCAGCGACTTTCAGAAACTGGCACTGCTCCATAGGGCGCTACGCCGCGAGCGTGGAGCGGACCAGTTCGTGGTAGTGTTGGAGGGGGAGCAGAAGGTGGAATTGGCGTTCCCCAATGAGACCACGCAATGTACCCGCGACCTCCGGCAGCAGATCACGGCAATTGTGGGGCCGGAGAACCTGCGGGTGATCCAGCAGTAGCGTGGGTTGCTACCCTTGCACGAATTGTGAAGTGTGATATACTTTGCCGTGTTTGGGCGGTTAGCTCAGCTGGCTAGAGCGCCACTTTGACATAGTGGAGGTCACAGGTTCAAGTCCTGTATCGCCCACCACGAGAAGGCCGGGACTGCCCGGCCTTCTTTTGTTTGTGTTGACATAACGCGGCGCGGTAGCCTGAAGTCGCCGCACGAAAGGTGCCTGCCGATGCCAAAGCCAAGGACCTATCCTCGGGTCGCCTGCAAGGTGTGGCCTGTCCTCGGTGTTGTTCTGGGGCTCGCTGTCCTCAGCAGTTGCGCGGTCCCCTCGCCAGTGCCTACGCCTACACCTACCCGTACGCCGCAGCCGACTCTCACACCAACGCCGACCTGGACTCCTACGCCCTCGCCGACACCGACCCCGGCGTTCCCTGTGACCGTGGGCTGTGCGCCAGCTGTGCCGGATCAGGCGTGTGCCCGGCTTGAGGAGATGGTGGTTGCGGATCCGACCCATTTCTCGTGGGCCGGACTGGCAGGCGCGATCATGTTGACTGACCAGGGTGCGCCTGTTTCCGAGCAAGTTGGTGTCTGGACCGTCGCGGTAGTGGCGCCCTTCTATACGGTCGAAGATGACGTGACCGTCGCCGACTTGCGTGCCACATGGGATGGCGTGCCTGCCGGCCCCTTTGCAACGCATCCGCTCCTGGCAGCGCCCGACACGGTCGAGGCGCTCGTAGGCATCTGGGGGCCCCCCAATGAAGCTGCTGTGCAGTTGGTCGAGGCCAGCGGGCTCCTGGCGGAAGCCGAGGCGCTTGGTGGTTGGGCGCTGATGCCATTCGATGCGCTCACACCCCAATGGAAGGTACTGCGGCTCGACGGTCTATCCCTGGTGGAGAAGGGTATCGCCCTGGACTCCTATCCCCTGCGTGTGCCGCTCTATTTGGACGCGCAAGCGCGTCCGGAGGTTCGCCCTCTACTGCCGGTGACGGCGGAGACCTTCACGAACCGGGATGAATCGCAGATGACGCTTGTGGTGATGACGGGGGTGACGGCAATGACCCGTATGACAGCCCGTCTGATGGACGCCAAGGGTGTCACCTATCCGGCCAAGGACATCTTGCCCTGGTTCGCCGACGCCGACTTCGTCCACATCAGCAACGAGGTCTCCTTCAGGCCAGACTGCATTGCCGAGGGCAGCGGCACCATGTCCTTCTGCTCGCACGACAGCTACATTGAGTTGCTCGAGGCCATCAACGTCAACATCATCGAGCTAACGGGTAACCACCTGGAAGACAAGGGTACGGAGTGGGTCGATCACTCATTGCAGATGTACCGTGAGCGTGGCTGGCAGTGGTTCGGCGGCGGCGCCAACCAGGCGGAAGGCAGCCAACCATTGATGCTGACCCATAACGGAAACCAGATAGCCTTCATTGGCTGTAACACCGTGGGGCCGTTTGCTTCTGAAGATTCGGGCGGCGCTGCGCGTTGTGACTTCCCGGTGCTGCAAGAGACTATCGCCGACCTTCGCGCACAGGGCTACCAACCCATCGTCACTCTGCAATATCTTGAAGACTACAACTACTCTCCGACACCGGCCCAGATGGCAGATTTCCGCGCACTTGCTGTTGCCGGCGCCGTGGTCGTGCAGGGCAGTCAAGCCCACCAGGCCCAGACGATGGAGTTCTACAATGATACCTTCATCCACTACGGCTTGGGCAACTTCTTCTTCGACCAGATGTGGAGCGATGGCACGCGGCAAGAGTTCGTCGACCGTCTAACGTTCTATCGGG
>JAXDDP010000107.1:0-4127 GCA_034676785.1 Anaerolineae bacterium
CATGGGTTCACCCACGACGATCGGGAGACGGCGGATATGGCCCGCACGGTCTTCGCCCTGGGAGCCGAAGTGATTGTGCTCGTCGATCCAGAACGCCTCGGTCGTGCCGGAGCGCTCTTCGTCGCCCCGGCAAGCGAGATCGATGTCCTGATCACAGCACGCGAAGCCGATACGGCTTCGCTGTGGGATCTCAGCGAACTCGGTGTCCGAGTCGTCCTGACCTAGGCAGTCGCTAAGCACCCAGCTTCACGATCCTGTTACTTGACGACCTATCTTGGAAGGAGTGATCTATGGCAAGTGTAACCTACAAGCACGTGACCAAGCGGTTTGGGGATGTCGTCGCCGTCGCCGATCTCAACATCGAGATCGCCGACAAGGAGTTCCTTGTCTTCGTGGGCCCCTCCGGGTGCGGAAAGAGTACCAGCCTGCGCATGCTTGCCGGTCTCGAGGAGATCGATGAGGGCGAGATCTACATTGGCGATCGCCTGGTCAATGATGTGCCGCCCAAAGACCGCGACATCGCGATGGTCTTCCAGTCCTATGCCCTCTATCCCCACATGACCGTCTACGACAACATGGCCTTCGGGCTGAAGTTGCGCAAGGTCCCCAAGCAGGAGATCGACCGCCGCGTCAACGTGGCCGCAACCACGTTGGGCATCGAGTCGCTGCTCGATCGCAGGCCCAAGCAACTTTCCGGTGGGCAGCGTCAACGCGTCGCCGTTGGGCGCGCCATCGTCCGCGAGCCCAATGTCTTCCTGATGGATGAGCCGCTCTCCAACCTCGATGCGAAGCTGCGCGTCCAGGCGCGTGCCGAGATCTCGAAGCTACACCAGCGACTGGGCACCACCTTCATCTATGTGACGCACGACCAGGTGGAGGCGATGACCATGGGTACGCGCATTGCGGTTTTGCGCGATGGGATCCTGCAGCAGGTCGACACGCCGCAGCATCTCTACGACCTGCCCAACAACGTCTTCGTCGCCGGCTTCATCGGCAGCCCGGCGATGAACTTCTTTGAGGCCGCGCTCATCGACCAGGACGGCGAGATGTATGCGGACTGTCGGGACTTTCGTGTGCACATTCCTGCGGACCTCGCGCGACCGTACAAGCCCTACCTGGGCAAGGCCGTCACCATGGGGCTGCGACCCGAGCACATCCATGACCCGGACTATCCTTCCCCTGGCATCACCCCGTCGCTCGTTGAGGCCCAGGTGGAGATCACCGAGCTCATGGGCTACGAGGTGAACGTCTTCTTCTCCACCGGCCACAATGACTTCATGGGCCGTTTTGACCCGCGCACGAAAGCCACCGTGGGCATGACCAAGACCGCGGCGTTTGATATGAGTCGCATCCACATCTTTGACAGGGAGACGGAAAAGGCGATTCGCTGAGTTGACAGCGCACCGATTTCCCGTATAATGCACACCGTTGGAGCCCCAGTGGCGGAATCGGCATACGCGGCAGGTTGAGGACCTGTGTCCTTTTGGACGTGGAGGTTCAAGTCCTCTCTGGGGCATCGACAAACAAAGGCGCCGCATACGCGGCGCCTTTTCGTTTCTGAGAGGGACGCGCCAAGACTGCGCTAGACGGCGATGCGTGCCGCCGTCTCCGCAAGCCGGGTTGCATACCCCATCTCGTTGTCATACCAGGCGGCCACCGACAGCAGATCCTCCTGCACCACCGTCAACGGCAGGTCGACAATCGACGAGTGCGGGTCGCCCACGATGCGCGAAGACGCCCACTCACCCTCCAGCACATCCATCACACCCTTCAGCGGAGGCGTTGCTGCCGCCCTGCGGAAGGCCTCGTTCACCTCTTCTGCCGTCACACGTCGCTCCGTCACCAGGTTCAGCTCGGCGATGCTGCCCGTGCGGGTCGGCACGCGGTAGGCCTTTCCCGTGATCTTGAGGTCCTTCCAGATGAAACCGAGCGCACGCGCCGCACCGGACGACGATGGGATGATGTTCTCCGTGGCGGCCCACGAGTCGCGAAGATCCTTCATCGGCTGGTCCGTCAGCGATTGTGTGTTGGTATAGGAATGCACCGTCGAAAACAGGCCGAACTTCAGTCCGAAGTTCTCGATCACGACCTTCACCACTGGCGCCAGGGCGTTGGTGGTGCAGCTCGCCATGCTGACGATCTTGTGTTTTCGCGCGTCGAACTGATCGAGGTTGATGCCCGGTAGCAGCACGGCATCCGCATCTTCCTGTTTCTTGGGCGCAGCACTGACCAGAACGCGCTTTGCGCCGGCATCGAGGTGTGCCTGCGCGCCAGCTCGCGTGGTCGCACGGCCCGTGCAGTCGATCACCAGATCGACATCCAGGGCCCGCCAGTCCGGGAGCGCCTTCAGGGAGTCAAAGTAGGGAATGGCGCGTCCGCCTATGACGAAACCCTCTCCGGTGGCTGAGACCGGCTCAGGCCAACGTCCATAGTTCGAGTCGACCTCGAACAACGCAGCCAGTGTCCCGATGTCCTTGATGTCGGAGATCGAGACCGGAACGAACAGGTCATCTTTCAGCGCTGCCTTCATCAGAGACCGACCAATGCGACCGAAACCGTGAATCGCAACCCTGGACATAGCATTTCTCCTTTCTGTAACGGTCAGAACCCTGGACTCACACTGCGCCACCCTTCGCTGCTAGCGCAAGCCCCCCCAGCATCCCGGCGCGCGTGCCCAGTTGCGAGGGGACGATGGCAATATCGTCCGGTGGGAACATACGCACCCGGCGCTTGACAGTTGCACGCACCGTATCGAAGAGTAGATCCCCGATCTGCGCTACACCACCACCCAACACCACCATGTCAGGGTGCAGGGCTACAATCAGATTGGCGATGCTGATCCCGAGGTAATCGGCAGCACGCACGATCGCGTCGCGGACCGAATCGTCACCCGCGGCAGCGGCGGCGGCCATCTCCCGTGGCGTCACCCGTCCCGCGTCACCGTCAACGATCCTGTGGAGCTCAGGGGCACGCCCGCTGTTCATCAACCATACCCCCTGGGCGCTGATCGCCGGACCGCTCGCAAATGTTTCGACGCACCCGCGATTCCCGCACCCACACAGGGGCCCGTCGGGCACCACTGTCTGGTGCCCCAGTTCGCCCGCTGCGCCCAGCGGTCCTAGCCGGAGCTTGCCCTCAATGGCCACACCACCCCCAACCCCCGTGCCGAGGGCCAGGAAGACCATCGTACGCGGGCCGCCCCGCCCGTGACCGTAGGTCAATTCCCCCAGCGTTGCCATGCGCACATCGTTGAGCAAGTAGACCGGACAGCCAATGCGTGGCGCCAACTCTCCACACACGGGCACATCCCGCCACTGCGTCGGCAGGTTGGGCAGGAAGCGCGTCATCCCCTGCGCCAGGTCCGCAAGTCCTGGCACACCCATCCCTGCGGCTGCGGGCGCCGCGCCCACCTCCGTCGCCATCCCATTCACGAGCTCAGCAATGCGCGCCAGCACTGCCAGCGGCCCCTCGTGCGAGGCGGTCGGGACCGTCCGTTCCAAGACGACCTCGCCCTGTGCCGTACCAAATGCGCATGCTACCTTTGTGCCCCCCAGATCAATACTTGCGTACAAGGATTCCGTCATAGATGATCACCTCATCGTGGTATGGAGATGCCTGATTCAGAGCCGTCGCCCGGGTCACCCACGCTCAGGGCCACGGAAAGTCATACGTAGGCCGGTTGACATAGCGCTCCATCTTCACGCGCAACCGCGCCTGAGACCAGGGACCCAGCACAACCCGCAACACTTTGTCATTCACGGGCACAGGAGCGGAGCCTGCGGCGCCCGCCTCCTGCACCTCGACGAAACGGTGCTCGCCATAGCCACCCGCCTGCACCAGGACCTCACGCGGCTCCAACGAATGGGTGTTGACCAGCGTGAGCATCAGGGTGTCCGTTGAGAAGTCGCTCGCCAGTGCCGCGACATCCCGCGGGAGCCCGGGACGCTCCGCAAGGACATCAAAATAGCGCACGCTGGTGTGGAGCAGCCCGCCGTGGTAAACTGCGGCAGGGCTCCCCATGGCCATCTGAATCAGGCCCTCGGGCACGACCGGATTCAGGTCCTGCCAGTGATGAACATCCCAATGCGCCACATCGCTCCAGTCGTCGCGGTCGATCTTATCCAGGC
>JAXDDP010000108.1:0-4681 GCA_034676785.1 Anaerolineae bacterium
ATGCCTTTGAGGAACCCGGATACCGCGAGACCTTCATCCAGACCTTGTCACAGGAACTGAAGGACAAACTCTTTAGGCATCACGCCTAGAGAGCACGGTGGCACCGACGACCTGGACAACCTCACGACGCTCTGCCACGACTGCCACCGGAAAGTCCATCAAGTTTCGTGATCGCGGCAGCCTTGCGCTGCCTGTTAAGGCCGATGGAAAGCCGTGTGCCGGGAAACTGGCCCGCACGGTTTGGGAAGCAGCATGGGGGAAACACAGGTCACGCTGTGCGCCCCTATGCTGACTTCACACACAAGCATTTGCCATCTATCGGGATGACTTCGCCCCCGATCCGCTGGCGCAGTCCCGCAGTCCACTGCCGGAAGCCAGCCTCGAATGCCTCTGGATCCAGGTAGCGGAACAACCGCCCGAACGTGTCATGCGAGGGGATGCCCCCGGGCAACGCCAGAAACGTGCTTAACCACGCAAGCTTAGCCTTCCCGAACGCCTCTACTTCCGTCCAACAGTCTGCCCCGCAGATGCTGGCGCAGATCGCAATGATGATCATATCCAGAAGCTCGTGCACTTGCGCGTGCCCGTCGCGCGGATCTTCCAGATTGGCGAAGCACGTCTTCAGATCGGCGGCGGTGGTCTCGGTTGTTGTGTCCATGCGGTTAGCCCTCCCGTTTTCGCCTATTCTACCCGCATCTGCCTCCCTCTCTCTAAATGCGATAGCCCTGCGCTAAGGGTCTGTAAAAGTATATCTTCCCGGAGAAACCGGGTATCATGCAACCCAACACGAGTGAGGTTGCAAGCCAATGCCAAGAGATATCCATAAGTGTCAATGTGAAGTTTGTCGTACCGAAAGCGATGCCACGGTAATGCAGCAGCATCGCCAGATGAACCTCTTGCGCAGTCGTCTGAACGAACAACAGCGGCGCTGGTATGTGGGATCGCTCTCGCAACAGCCAGATGGACCGAGTGATGAGGCTCTGAGCCAGATCACCGGACTGGATGAGAAAACGATTCGGCGGGGACGTCGCGAACTTGCGAAGGGGTTGGAGGACGTGCCGGTGGACCGGCTGCGCCGTGAGGGGGCAGGGCGCCCACGCGCCGAAAAAAAGTCCCAGAGCTGGAAGTAGAGCTGTGCGAGATTGTCGCGCCGCATACTGGCGGGGATCCGATGAGTGATGAGAAGCGGCTCAACTGCTGTCTCCGTGACATACAGCAGCAGTTGAAAGCTGAGCACCTGGTGAGTCTACCCGTGATCGGTCGGCTGTTACGCAAGCGGGGTTACCGATTGCGGGCGAATCACAAGGAGCTTGAGGGAGCGCAGAACCCCGCGCGCGATCAGCAGTTTCGTCATATCCAGGAACAACGTGCCGCGCATCAGACGGAAGGGCAACCGTGCGTAAGCGTAGACACCCAGAAGAAAGAACTGGTGGGCAACTTCAAGAACGCGGGCACGATCTGGTGCCAGGAAGCCGAACTCGTTGAGGTCCACGACTTTCGCAGCCAAGCAGTGGGGCGTGCGGTACCCTACGGGATCTATGACCTGCAGCACAACTGCGGCACGGTCTACGTCGGACAGTCGGCGGACACGCCCACGTTTGCCGTGGACAACTTGGTCCACTGGTGCCAGACCGAACTGCCGCAACGTTATCCCGGAGCCACAAAGTTGTTCATTGAAGCGGACGGCGGAGGGAGTAATGGCTATCGCGCACGGGTATGGAAACGTGATCTGCAGGTCAAGATTGCAGATGCCTTCGGCCTCGAAGTCACGGTATGTCACTATCCGACCGGGACCTCCAAGTGGAATCCGATCGAACACCGCCTGTTCAGTGAGATCAGCAAAACGTGGGCGGGGTGTCCCCTACGGTCGTTTGAGCTCGTCACTGACTATATTGAGCAGACGACCACCCAGACGGGGTTGACCGTGTCTGCCCACTTGGTCACTCAGACGTATGAGCATGGTGTTAAGGTGCCGGACGCGGAGATGGACACGTTGGCGCTCACACGCCACGAGGTGTGCCCTGAGTGGAGCTACACCCTCTCTCCGCGCTCTCCCGCCTCAGCGGCCTGAGCCGCTCGGGAGGTTATACTTTTACAGACCCTTAGCTCTGATCACGATGTGCTTCAGAAAGGTATCCCCGATGCCAAACCCGGTAGTACTCACAGACGCACAACGCGCGGCAATCGCTGAACACATTCTCCGCTTCAGAACCTATATGCAGGGCAGCAGCTTCCAGGCTGACAATGCGGAGCGGCGTCAGCGCGTCACCTACTTTCAAGAGGAGCTACCCCAGAGGCTCAAGGACTTCTCAGAAGCCGACGTTCGAGCCATCGTCGAGATGCTGTGGGCTAGCCGGATCTGGGGCAACAAGGACTATCTTGCCCAGAAGATCATCGCTGATAACGGTATCGACAAGATTCGCGACAGGCTGCACCACCTCCTGGACACCGCGGATCCAGCCGCTGCCTACGAGGGTTTCCTCGACTCGGTCAAAGGCTTGGGGCCGGCCTCGACCACGGAGATCCTGACGTACCTGCATCCGGAACACTGCGGCATCTGGAACCGGCAGGCTCGCGAGGCCCTGCAGGCGCTGGGCATCACGAACCATGTGAATCCCGGCAAGTACAGGCTCTCGGCCAAGGAGTACGGCGTCTTCAACCAGATCCTTGTCGCGATCGCTGCAGAGCTCGCCAAAGATGGGATCAAAGACGTGGACCTGCTCTTCGTCGATTTCTTCCTCTACGAAGTAGCCCAAAATCCGGTAGCGGCCCCTCCGGTTGTGCTCACACCCGGCAAGACGTCGAAACCTGCGACGACGTTCGACCACGATGAGGTTCGCGACCTCCTCGCCAGCCTGGGTGCCAGCCTCGGCTTTGACTCGAGCACCGAAGTCAAGGTCGCGCACGGGGCGCGCGTCGATGTTGTCTGGCGCGCACGCATCGCCAACCTGGGACTCGTGACCTATGTGTTCGAGGTCCACCACAACGGCTCCATCGACAGTCTGATCCTCAACCTTCAGAAAGCGCGCAGCGCCCCGTCCGTGCAAAAGGTCATCGCTGTTTCGGACCAGGCCCAGCTCGACAAGGTACAGAAGGAGTGCGAGGGGCTGCCTGAGGAGTTCCGCCGCGTGTTACGCCTGTGGGAGGTCGGGGACGTGATCGCTACGTGCGAGCACCTGAACGCGGCGATGGCGTCCATCAGTGCCCTGGACCTGATCGAGGCGGCGAAACCCTAACACCTAGACCGTCTGTCCTATTGGAATATGGTACCATATATGGTACCATATGGGAGGTAACCATGGCGCCTTCGGATCGACGCAAGCGGCGCGCATACGATGCGATCGCCGCGCGGGGCTGCAAGGGTGTCGGCTTTGATGAGGTGTGTGCCGTGCTCGAGCTCCACGGATGGGAGTTGGACAGGATATCCGGGAGCCATCACATCTATCGCCACGAGGACTACGAAGGGATCATCTCGCTGCCCAGGCCGCACGGCGGCGCCGAGCTGAAGCGCATCTATTGCAGGCAGGCAATGGAGGCTATTGCTGAGGTGGAAAACTATGGACAAGAGTGAGGTGGAACGCTACGCAGCGCTGCCCTATCCAGTCGAGATCACGTCCGACGAGGATGGCGATGGCTTCAACGCTGCCGTGCCCCTGCTGAAGGGCTGTATGGCTTTCGGCGAGACCGTCGAGGAGGCCTACGCGGCACTGCAGGATGTCAAACGGGCGTGGTTTGAGATCGCGTTGTCGAAGGGATGGCGCATCCCCGAGCCCCCGGCGCTCGACGAGAAGGCGTATAGCGGCGAGTTCCGCGTCCGCTTGCCCAGGTACCTTCACCGTGCGCTGGCCCAACTGGCCGAGGAGGAGGGCACCAGCCTCAACCAGTTGGTCGTTGCCCTGCTGTCGGAGGGCGCCGAGCGGCAGAGGATAATCGGCCCGGTTCGTGAAGACTCGGATCCCGACAGCGATACTGCGACGGTCGCGAAGTGCGTCGAAAGGATACTCTCGGAACTGGAGGCCATCCGCGCCGACGCAGCCCGCTCCGCTGCCTTGCGCCAGCACGAGGCCAGTTCGCAAGCAGCCTTCGACCAGCAGTATGTCACGTTTCTGCGCCCGACCACGATGGTCACCCGGCCCAGACAGTCATATGGCACGGATACACCCGTTGGCAAGACAGGGATCTTGACCGAGATCCAGGAGGCGAACTGATGATTACGTGCCGCTGGTCGATCGCGTGCGAACACGCCGTGGTCGATCGCTACACCAACAACGTGAGCCTTCTGCACATCATCGACCAGATCACAGTCAGAGTGCCTCCCGAACCTGCCTCACCGATACCCATTTCGCTCGATGTCATGACGCTGTGGGAACGTGGCGACGCGGAATCACCGGAGTCAGGGGAGTCGCGCACGGTAATCGTGACTCCTCAAGGCGAGGAAGTCAGCCATACAGCGACACGAGTTGACCTCACCGAGCACCAGCGCCTGCGTTCGAGGCTCAGAGTCCTCGGGCTGCCCTTCCACGGGTATGGCAAATACCAGTTCCGCGTCGACCTGATGCAGGGCGATGAATGGCAGGCGGTGGGCGCTGCCTATGTCGACGTCGTCGAAGGCGAGGTAAGCCCATCCTGACAGGCCCCTTGTAAAGGCTGGCAGGGCGCAGAATAGCAATCGAGGCTGAGT
>JAXDDP010000112.1:0-15979 GCA_034676785.1 Anaerolineae bacterium
GGGGGGGGCAAACGGCCCCCCCCTCACTGCTCAAGCGAATCATGCCGCGGACAGACTTGGGGTACCCTACGTGACGTCTGCCGGCGCCTCCCGCTGCAGGTGCTCCAGACCAGAGGCCGAGGCGACGATCACGTCGGTGACCAGGCCGAGAAACAGCCCGTGAGCCACGATGCCGGTTCGGGAATCCAGTCGTGCTCCCAGATCAAGAGGATCACCGATCGGACCGAAATCACAGTCCAAAATGAGGTTGCCCTGGTCGGTTCTGAACGGGTGTCCTCCGAAACCCGCATCGGGCCCGCCTTCCTTGGCCTCCGGAGCCTCATCTGTGAGGCGCACGTGGACTCGTGCCCCAAGGGATTCCAGGTAGGCGGCCTGTGTTCGCCAGCCAAAGGGGATCACTTCCACGGGCACTGCCCAGTGTGTCCCCAAAGCCGGTGACATCTTCGACGCGTCGACGATGATGATTTCGCGGCGGCTGACCTGCGCGACGATCTTCTCCCACAGCAGCGCCCCCCCGCCTCCTTTGATCAGGTTCAGGGCAGGGTCGACCTCATCCGCGCCGTCAATGGTCAAATCGACCACCGGGTGCTCCTCGAGCGTGGTCAGGGGAATGCCCAGCCGGAGCGCCTCGGCTCGGATCGTTTGTGAACAGGGAATCCCCTGGATGTCGCTCAACTCGCGGCGAGCCAGCTTCGCCGCGAGTTGTTGGACAGCGAGGATAGCGGTACTCCCATGTCCCAGACCCACGACCATACCCGACTCCACGAAGGTGACAGCCCGAATCGCAGCCTGGCGTTTCAACGACAACTGCAAATCGGGCATCATATCCGAAGCCATGGGTCCCCCCAGAGAGCGTTCTCAGACCGAGGCAACTGCAACCATGCGACTTGCTTCCACAGCACCCAGAAGCGCGGTGAAAGCATCGGCAAAGGACTGCACACCTTCCCGCTCCAGCTCATCCGTCACGGTCTGCATCGAGACGCCGAGAGCTTCCAGATCAATCAGAACCTGGCTGGCCTCCGCCACGTTCTGCTCGAGGCTGCCAGGACGAACGATGCCGTGATCCAGAAACGCCGCTACGGTCTGCGGAGGTGCCGTGTTGACCGTGTTTGGGCCGACAAGCTCCTCGACGTAAATCACATCGCGATATGCCGGGTTCTTGGTGCTCGTCGAGGCCCAAAGCGGTCGCTGCGCCCGGGCCCCGACCGCTTTGAGCGCCTCGAAGCGCGAGGCGCCGAATATGGTCTTGTAGTCGGCATAGGCCAATCGGGCATTGGCGATCGCGGCCTTACCCAGCAGGCGTGCCGCTCTTCCAGCCTCGTCCCCACCACGGTCGACGAGGGCTGACAGGCGCGCATCCACCTTGGTGTCCACGCGCGACACAAAGAAGGAGGCCACCGACGCAATCCGGTGGATGGCCAGGCCAGCCGCCGCACGCCGCTCGAGGCCGCTCAGATACGCGTCCATCACAGCCCGGTAGCGGTCCAATGCGAAGATCAGGGTGACGTTAACGTTGATTCCTGCGGCGATGGCGTCGGCGATCGCGGACAGGCCGGCCAGTGTCGCGGGAATCTTGACCAACAAGTTGGGCCGGTCAACGCGTTCCCAGAGCTGCTTGGCCTCGTCCAACGTCGCTGCCGCATCGTGCGCCAGATAGGGGCTCACCTCCAGACTGACGTAACCATCGCCGCCATCCGTCTCGTCGTACATAGGTCGGAAGAGGTCTGCCGCGGTCTGGATGTCGTCGATCGCCAGGTGCCAGAAGATCTCCTGTGCGCTGTTGCCAGCTTTGGCCAGCGGCACCAGACTCGCGTCATAATCGTGCGACTTGGTAAGCGCGTTCATGAAGATCGTCGGGTTGGACGTGACCCCGCGGTTCTCACCCCGCTCGATCATGCCGGCCAACTCGCCATTGGCGAGCAAGCCACGTTGGATGTTATCGTACCAAATCGACTGCCCCGCCCTGTGTAGCTGCTGTATGGTATGCATCGTACGTCCTTCCTACCCTCTCCACCAGGGGGCCGCCCGTTGCCCCATCCCCATCACCGATCCGTCAGGCAAGTGCCAGCATCGCCGCCTTCACCACGTTGTCCACGGTGAAGCCAAGCTCCTTGAAGACCGTCGCCCCGGGTGCCGAGGCACCAAAGCGATCGAGACTGAGGACCTGGCCGCGCGAGCCCACCCAGCGATGCCAGCCCTGTGAGACGCCCGCCTCGACCGACACGCGCGCCGCGATATGTGGCGGCAGCACGGCATCCTGATAGGCGCCTTCCTGTTCGGCGAACAACTCCCAGCTGGGGAAGGACACCAGGCGAACGGCGACGCCCTTCTCTGCCAGGTGGTGCCCGGCTTCCACGATCAGGCTCACCTCCGACCCACTGGCCATCAGGATGACCTGCGGTTCTGTCACAGCATCCTTGAGCCCCAGGTCGGCCAGTACGTACGCACCACGGCGCACCCCTTCAGCGGGCGCATAGATCGACCGATCAAGCGTGGGCAAGGCCTGCCGGGTCAGCACCAGAGCCGTGGGGCGATGGCGGTTTTCGATCGCGATCCGCCATGCCTCACGGACCTCGTTGGCGTCCGCAGGGCGCAGGGTCACGAAGTTGGGGATAGCACGCAGTGCAGCCAGATGCTCCACGGGCTGGTGTGTCGGGCCATCTTCACCCACACCGATGCTGTCGTGGGTGAACACCCAGATGGAGCCCAGGTGAGAGATGGCGGCCACGCGCAGCGTCGGTCGCAGATAGTCCGAGAAGACGAAGAAGGTTGCGCCAAACGGGATCATCCCACCGTGGTAGGCCATTCCGTTAACGATCGCGCCCATCCCATGCTCGCGCACCCCGAAGTGGAAGTTGCGTCCCTCGTAAGAGTCGCCCCCTTCCTGGGTCACACCAGCAAACGCGGGACTGTTGGCCAGCCACGTGACCGTTGAAGGTGCCAGATCAGCCGATCCGCCGGCAAGTTCAGGCAGCCGATCCGCAATAGCATTGAGCACCTTCCCTGAAGAAGCACGCGATGCTAATCCCTTGGCGTCGGGCGGGAACTCGGGGAGCCCATCGGCCCAACCTTGCGGAAGCTCGCCGGACAAACGCCTTTCGAGCTCGGCCGCGAGGTCGGGATAGGCAGCGCGGTAGGCCTCGAACTTCTCCCTCCAGTCCCGTTCCTGCGTCCCACCGAGGGACACTGCCTGGCGAAAGAACGCTAACGACGCGTCGGGCACATAGAAGCGCGGCTCCTTTGGCCACCCCAGACTCTCCTTGGCACCCAGGAGCTCAGCCTCGCCAGCCGGCTCTCCATGGGCCTTGGCCGTACCCGCACGCGTGGGCAGGCCGTAACCAATGATATTCGGCACCATGATGAGGGAGGGTCGGGGATCCAGCTTGGCGGCCTGAATCGCCAGGTCAATCGCCCCCACATCCAGCGCATCAGCCACGTGCTGCACGTGCCAGCCATAGGATTCGAAACGCTTCGCCCGGTCCTCGGTAAAGGCGAGGTTCGTGGAACCCTCGATGGAGATGTTGTTGTCGTCGTACAGGTAGATGAGCTTGCCAAGGCGCAGGTGCCCCGCCAGCGACGCTGCCTCTGAAGCCACACCTTCCATCAGGTCACCGTCGGTGACGATGCCATAGGTGTAGTGGTTGATGATCTCGTGCCCGGGCCGATTGTAAGTCTTGGCCAGGTGAGCCTCGGCGATCGCCATGCCGACGCCGTTGCTGAGTCCCTGTCCCAAGGGGCCCGTGGTCGTCTCGACGCCCGGTGTCAGCCCATACTCCGGGTGACCGGGGGTCAGGCTCCCCCACTGACGGAATCGCTTCAGCTCGTCAAGCGGCAGATCGTAGCCGGTGAGGTAGAGTAGAGAGTACAACAACATACAGCCGTGGCCGCCGGATAGGATGAACCGATCGCGATCAGGCCAGTCGGGATTGGACGGATTGTGTCGAAGATGGCGCGTCCAGAGCGCGAAAGCCATCGGCGCCGTACCCATAGGCAGGCCGGGATGTCCCGAGTTGGCCTGTTGTATCGCATCCGCCGACAGGAATCGGATGGTGTTGATGCACAATTGCTCAAGTGCGGTCTGCGTTAACTCCGGCATAGGTCTCCTCTATTGTCAGTCTTCACGTATTGGTCAAAGGACGCCCAGAGAGAGGTCACCAGGGAGGAACGCGATCCTCCGTGGCCTCTCTCCCCATGGTGATATCCCAATTTCCGCCGTTAGCGCTGGATGCGCGCCGAGCCCCCCTTAGCAAAGGCCCGAACCTGCTCCACGGTAGCCATCGTCGTGTCACCAGGGAAGGTGGTCAGAAGTGCGCCATGAGCCCACCCCAGATTCACCGCCTCCTGTTCTGAGGCCCCGGTCATCAGCCCATAGAAGAAGCCCGCGGCATAGCCATCTCCCCCACCGACGCGATCGAGGACATCCAACTCGCACGTGGGAGACTGATACGTCTTGCCATCGATCCAGGCGACCGCACCCCAGCTGTGCCGGTTGGTCGAGTGCACCTCGCGCAGGGTCGTGGCCACGATTCTGACCTGGGGGTACATATCGGTCACATTGTCGATCATGCCGAAGAAAGCACTCGGGTCGAGTTTGGACCTCGCGCCACCGGAGACAGCCACCTCAGGGCCGGCGATACCCAGGCCCATCTGCAAGTCTTCCTCATTGCCGACGATCACGTCGACGTGCTCCACGATGCGCCGCAACACCTTCAGCGCAACTTCGTGCCCCCCCCAGATTTCCCAGAGCTTGGCACGGTAGTTCAGGTCAATCGAGGTAATCGCACCGGCGGCCTTGGCAGCCTTCATGCCCTCGATGATCACTTCCCCCGTGGTCTCGGACAAGGCCGCGAAGATGCCACCGCTGTGAAACCAGCGCACGCCCTCGCTGAAGATGGCATCCCAGTCTATGTCACCGGGCTTGAGTCGCGCTGCAGCCTCATTGGAGCGATTGTAGAAGACCACGGGCGCGCGAACACCCTGCCCACGGTCGGAGTAGACTGTGGCCATATTCGGGCCGGTGACGCCGTTGTGGGAGAAGTGCTTGTAGAACGGCTTCACCCCCATAGCGCGCACACGCTCGGCGATCAGGGCGCCGATGGGATAGTCCACCATCGCAGAGACGATGCCCGTCTTTAGCCCAAAGCAGTCGGAAAGATTCGCTGCCACGTTGAACTCACCGCCACTCACGTGAATGTCGCAGTGAGTAGCCTTGCGAAAAGGAACTACTCCGGGGTCCAGGCGATGAACAAGCGCGCCCAACGAAACCAGATCCAATGCCCCTTCTGTCTTCAGATCGATACCGTACCGCATCTTGTCCTCCTTACTTCACCTTGAATAGCTTCTCGCCCGCCCTGGCCACGATGAGGATGCCTTCATCCTCACGGTTCTGCCAGTCTGCAGGATCAATGCTGGCCGGGTCAAGATAGCCCAGGTTCAGTCTGGCACACGCCTCGGCAGGAATCTTACTCGCCAGCGTCACCGTGACATTTGGCCTTTCGGCGCCATCTACCATCACACCCGAGCCACGCACGTGAGTGCTGTGCGCGAGCACGCCCAACGGAATGTGGCGATAGCGCTCCCAATCGTTCAAGAAGTAGGGCAGGATGTGATAGCCCACCTCATAGATGTACTTACCATGGACATGGCTCACGACATCCAGGTGCGGCGCATAGATCACCACCTCACCACCCGCCTCGACGACGGGTTCCATTTTGTACATACACTTGCCCGCGGTCCAGAGCTCATCGTACATCGGCGGGCAACAGGAGAGCACCCGCTTGAATGGCCGGTCACACCACTGGATGTGACGCTGCGACGACACATCGGCTGCAGCACTCCAGGTATCATAGATGTCACCCACCAACACACCCGCCAGGTCATGGCCTTCAACGATGAGTGCCACCAACGTGGTGGGCGTTGTCAGGCGGCGCGCTGCGGCATGGATCATGGCTCGTACTGGCGTGTCCTTGATACCGATCGTCCCCACCACCGTCGCCAGCGCCCCCAACCAGTGGGTAGCATTGATCACGTCGGGCCCCGAAATGCCCGGGAAGAAATACTTGGCGCCACCGGAAAATCCAACCACCTCGTGGGGGAACGTCGGGCCGAGAATGACGATGGCATCGTGTTCCAGGACAGCCTTGTTGATCCGCACGTCGACGCTGGTCGGCAAGGAGGGATGCCAGCTTGTCCCGGCGAGGCCCCTGATCTCTTCTGCACCGATCACGCCAAGCGATGTCAACGCCGTCGGATCGTCCCAGGCATGGTTGATCAAGCGGACGTGCCGGAAGATAGTGGCACGCTCATCAGCCGTGATACCGACCAAACGGTTCAGCCCCTCTTCGGAATATCCGGGATGCGTTCCCAGGGCGACCATGACCGTTAAGCCACTCACATCGTGCAAGACGTCGACCACCATGCGGAAAAGCTCGGGCAAAGGGAGCGAACGCGTATGGTCGGGAATCAGAACCAACACCTTCTGCCCGGTATACCTGCCACCCAATCCCTCCGTAAGGGTTTCCATCACCGCAGCGTGGGAGAGAAGGCCGGCATCCGCTATTGCTTGGGCTATTACCATATGCTTCTGACCTCCTTATGGGCAATGACTGGACGAAGGCCGCAAATCCCCCTATAGTTGGCCGAACTCAAGTGCAGGATAGTGCCCGGCCAGTAGAACAAGCTCTCAGAGGTTGCCCGTACCGTCCAACATGAAGCGATTGATCCTAAGTCATGCACCGTTACCGGGATGTCCGGGTAACCGCTTCAGATTGTACACCCATCCGGCGCCGACCGGAAACACCCGAGATCAGCTGGCAGGGTAATCCAGGAGTTGCGGTCCGTTCGCAGGCGTCCGTGCCACGCCACGAGATCATTGACATGCAAGTCCTTCATGGTATCATTTTCATAGGCCGAATTAGCACTCTATAGACACGAGTGCTAAACCGCGGACCACAGATATCCAATGGCAGACACGAGAACGCTCACACCCCGACAGGAGATGCTCCTGAGACTGATCGTCAAGGAGCACGTCGAGACGGCCGGCACGGTCGCCTCGCGCTCGCTCGTGGACCGGTATGACCTGGGGGTGAGCCCGGCGACAGTGCGCAACGAAATGGCGCACCTCGAGGAGCTGGGATATCTGCTGCAGCCGCACACGTCGGCCGGTCGCGTGCCCACGGACCAGGGCTTCCGCTACTTCGTCGAGCGCCTCATGGAAGAGCGATCGCTGCCTCAAAATGAGCAACGAACCATCGCCCATCAGTTCTATCAGGCGCGCAATCGCATCGAAGAGTGGATGCCGTTGGCCTCCACTGTTCTGGCCAAGGCTGCGCAAGCCGCCGCCATTCTCACAGCGCCCCGGACCACACGGTCGATCTTCAAGCATCTTGAGCTCATCGCCACACACGGTCGGGCTGTCTTGTTGGTACTGGTGATGGAAAGTGGCACGGTCGAGCAGCAGATGCTGGCACTCTCCGAGCCGATGACCCAGAATGCCCTCCGCGAGGCTTCTGATAGGCTAAACCAGAGCTGTGCAGGCAAGGACACCGACCAGATCAAGCAGCACATGCACGAGTTCCCACCGCTCGAGGCTGACATCGCACAGCTAGTCCTATCGACGATGCAGAGCGCTGAGGGAGAACCCTCTGATGATTTCTACTACCACGGGCTATCTGACCTGCTTCAGGCACCGGAATTCGCGGTTGCCGAAGACGCATCGAACGCCCTTGTCCGTGTCCTCGAGGAGCGCAGCTTGCTCCAGGCAGTCGTCGCCGAGACGCTCACCCCTTCAGTGGGGATCGGCAGTGTCCGTGTCCTGATCGGCGGCGAGGGACGTTGGGACGAACTGCGCACCTGTAGCATCGTACTCGCACGCTATGGCGTGGCCGACTATGCCACCGGTGCTCTGGGCGTGGTCGGGCCCATACGTATGCATTACGGACGAGCGATCTCCGCAGTACGGTTCGTCGCAAGCGTCCTGGGCGAGCTCGTCTACGATATCTACCAGCCAGACGTCCGCTCCGATTTTCAGGTTGAATCCCTGGAACGGACGGACGGCTCACTCAACTGAACCCTGAACCGATCCCGGTCAGCGTGCGCGGGATGGGTTACACCCTTCACTATCTCCGGAGGCGAGACTGAAATGACGGAAGAGGAACTTCGAGACAGCACTGCTGAAGCCGGCGCTCCTGATGAGCCGGTCAAACCAGCAGAGGTGAGCGCAGACAGTGCCGAACAGGTAGGCACCGGGAGCAACGCCCTCACGGCGCAGCTTGCGCAGATGGAGACGGCACTCAGCGAGGCAGAGAAAAAAGCCGCTGAGTATCTGGACGGGTGGCAGCGATCACAGGCCGCTTTCGCCAACTTCCGAAAGCGAACAGAAGCCGAGCAGGCTCAGGTCCGTCGCAACGCTAACAGCAGTTTGCTATTGCGACTCCTACCCATCCTCGATGATTTCAAGCGTGCATTCGAGGTGATTCCCGAAGCCTATAGCGGCGACCCATGGTTGGACGGCATTCGTCTGGTCGAGCGCAAGGTGAAGTCCATCCTCGAAGCGGAGAGCGTCACTCCGATTGAACTGAAGCCCGGTGACCTTTTCGATCCAGGACTGCACGAGGCTGTGCTCTACCAGGAAGTCGAAGGATTTGACGATGGCGAGGTCGTTGCGGAAATTGAGACTGGCTACCTGATTGGAGACCGCATCCTTCGCCCCTCGCTCGTGGTGGTGGCCAAGGGACCTGCTGCGCCCCAACCACCGGACGCGGAGACAGTCACGCCGCCGGACCCGACCGCTGCTGACGGTACGAGCAGCTAAGGCCTAACGAGACAACTCGCCGGCACTGCCCTGGCAGCAGTCGCCCTTCTGAGGGGCTGAAGCCTGGGCGGTGCTGGCGTCACGTTTTTGGGTAGATGGAGCAACAATGAGCCAAGACTATTACAACACGTTGGGCGTCTCCCGCGATGCAAGTCCGGAAGATATCAAGAAGGCCTACCGCAACCTGGCGCGCAAGTACCATCCCGACGTGAGCAAGGAGCCCGACGCCGAGGAGCGGTTCAAAGAGGTCAACGCTGCCTACGAGGTGCTGGCAGACGCTGAGAAGCGGGCGATGTACGACCGCTATGGCACCGATGTGCCGCCCGGCTTCGGTGGCGTCGACTTCGGCGGTATGCGTGATCCCTTCGACATCTTCGCGGAGGTCTTCGGCAACCTCGGCGGCTTTGGCGGTTTCGGACGGGCGGGTCGCGGCGGGCCCCAGCGCGGTAACGACATCCGAACTTCCCTGGAGATTTCCTTCAAGGAAGCTGCCTTCGGTGTCGACAAGGAGGTCGAGGTGCGCCGCCTGGAGGCTTGCACTGTCTGCAATGGCAGCGGCGCAGCGCAGGGCACGTCGCCCGAGACCTGTCCTGAATGCCGGGGATCCGGCCAAACCCGGCAGGTGCAACACACGCTATTGGGATCCTTTGTCAACATCACGACCTGTCCCCAATGTCAGGGGAAAGGCACCGTTGTCCGCACACCCTGCCCGGAATGCAACGGCTCAGGGCGAACCTACGAGACTCGGCGCATTCAGGTGGCCATTCCGGCGGGCGTGGATGATGGCGTCACGATCAGGGTATCCGGGCAGGGGGAACCCGGAGACCTCAATGGTCCAAATGGCAACTTGTATATCACCCTTGGCGTCAAACCGCACGAGTACTTCAAACGCCGTGACAACGACATCATCCTCGAACTCAGGGTGAATGTAGCCCAGGCAGCGCTCGGTGATACCGTCACCGTACCCACGCTCGATGGGGACCGCCAGATCACGATCCCGGCGGGCACACAATCCGGCGCCATTTTCCGGCTCCGCGGGCAGGGCATCCCGCAGCTTCGCGGCGGTGGGCGCGGGGATGAGTTGATCGTGACACAAGTCGAGATCCCCAAGAAGCTCACCGACGAGCAGCGCGACCTATTCGCAAAACTGGGCGAAACCCTCGGCACGGAGTCCATCGTCGAAGAAAAGCAGAGTTTCGTCGATCGGGTCAGAGAAGCGCTGGGGCTCTAGCCCATGACGACACCGATGGAATGGCTTGAGGTCAGCGTTCAGGTCAACCACGAAGCCGCCGAAGCGGTTGCCGAGGTCCTCAGCCGCTATGCCCCCCAAGGTGTCGCGCTCGACCTGGGCAGCGAAGGGGAGCTTTCCCCAACTGTCACGGTCAAGGCCTACCTGGCAGTCGACGCAGACATCGATGCGAGGCGGCGCCGTGTCGAGGAAGGGCTCTGGCACCTTCACCAGATCTGGCCTGTCATCCCCGAGCCCAGGTTCCGCTCAGTCGTAGATCAGGACTGGACCGCAACCTGGAAGGAGCAGATTCAGGTACTCCACCTCGGACAGCGGATCGTGATCAAGCCTACCTGGCGCACCTATGAGCCCAAACCGGGCGAGGTGGTGTTGGAGATGGATCCCGGATTGGCCTTCGGCACGGGGCTGCACCCCACAACGCGTTTGTGTGTTGCCGCGCTGGAAGACTTTGTCGAGCCTCACACGACTGTGCTGGACCTGGGCACCGGCACTGGCATCCTGGCAATGGTGGCGGCGCGACTCGGGGCAGGGCATGTGTTGGCCGTCGACAACGACGAGAACGCCATCATAGCAGCGAGGGCCAATATGGCCGCCAATGGGTTGGCGGGGGCGATCGACCTGGCCCTTGGGTCCCTGGCGAATGTGGAGTCATCCTTCGACCTGGTGGTTGCCAACATCCTCGCCCCTGTGATCATCGCGATGGCAGGCTCCGGGCTGGCAGAGCGCGTTGCCCGCGGAGGCGTGCTGGTGGTCTCCGGAATCCTTGAGGAACAGATCGAGGACGTCGTCGCGGCGCTCGAAAGCGCGGGGCTTGCCGTAACCGAGCGCCGCATTCAGGAGGAGTGGGCCGCGCTTGTAGCCCGGTGGTTATAGGTTCGGAGGCGCTGCCCTAGCTGTGAGGCCAGGGGAAGTGCCTCACCTGATCGTGGATCGCCTTCACGTCGCCCCAAGTCCCGACGCTCACGCCCTCCTGCATTGCAGCTGCTGTACCCGCCGCCACGCCCCACGCTGCAACCTCCGCAAGCGGCAACCCCTCTGAGAGCGCCCAAAGCAGGCCAGCAACCAATGCGTCTCCGGCGCCGACGGGGTTAGGAGCCGCCACTTGCGGAGGCTTGATCCAAGCCTGCGTGGCCTCCGTGGCAAGCATCAACCCGTTAGCGCCCAGGGAAAGCGCAACCAGAGATATCCCCAATTCGAGCAAGTTATCCACAGCCTCAGCCAATGCCAAATCAGTCGCCACTGGATGGCCTAGCCACGCCTCCACCTCAGGAAGATTGGGTTTGGCTGCATAGGGTCGCGCCGCCAGCCCCAATCGAAGCGGCTCGCCGCTCGTATCAAGGAGCGCCTGTACTCCGTGCTCGTGGAGGAGGTGGATAAGCTGAGCGTAGAAATCGACTGGCACGCCAGGTGGCAGGCTCCCGCACAACCCCCACAGATCGCCGGGCCGGGCTACCCTTGGCACCCGCTCAAAGAATGCGGCCAATTCCGTCGCACTCACTGTGGGGCCGGGCTCGTTGACCTTTACATACTCTGTTCCCTTGCGGTTGGTGATCACAATGTTTGTGCGCGTTTCGCCAGCAACAGGGACCAGATCGGTGTCGATACCCAGCCCCCTGAGCCCTGCCTCGAGCTTCGCGCCGGTCGTGCCCCCGGCGAAGCCCATCGCCAGGCTCTCCGTGCCCAATGCCTTCAACGCGCGAGAGACATTGAACCCTTTGCCTCCCCAGTCTTCCCGAATCTCAATGGCACGCGCCATTTCATTGAGGACGATCTCTGCGACCGTGAGAGTGCGGTCCACTACCGGATTGGGGGTTACTGTGACGATCAAGGCAATGCCTCTCGCTAATGTGACACTTGGCAGTATGGTGTGATTATACCAGCGTGCACAGAGCGGGTGCGACAAGCGCTATCCAGGAGCCACACGCTTCTGACGCGCCTGGCCCACAGCTTGGGTCCGTGCATCTTCCCACACCCCTCCGGTCGTGGTAGAATCACACCTGATACCAATAGAAGCGAGTGAACTACAGACATCGTGAATGCAGTCACTGAACACCCAAGCACGGAAATGACTGAGTCAACACAACCCATCGTCGATAACCTGGATTCCCTGATGCAGGTACTTCCTGCGGACATCTGGGCGGCGGTAAACGCAGTGAACCGCCGCAATGACCTGCTCGAGGTTATTTTGGATCTGGGGCGGGTGCCGACAGCGCGCTACACCGACAGAGAGGTAGTCCTCCGTGATCGGGAGGTCACCCGAGAGGACATCGACTGGGTTGTGGATCGCGTGGGCGAATTCGATGCGGACAACCGTGCCGGCATCACGCGTACCCTGCACCGGATCGCGGCGATTCGCAATCGCATGGGCCAGGTCGTCGGCCTGACGTGTCGCGTTGGACGGGCGGTCTTTGGCACGATCACGATCATCCAGGACCTCATCGAATCCGGCTCGAGCGTCCTGCTGCTGGGACGCCCGGCCGTGGGCAAGACCACGATGCTGCGCGAGGCGGCCCGTGTGTTGGCGGAGAACAAGCGGGTCGTCATCGTCGATACCTCAAACGAGATCGCAGGCGATGGCGATATCCCCCACCCGGCCATCGGGCGCGCACGCCGGATGCAGGTCGCACTGCCCAGCCTCCAGCACGAGGTGATGATCGAGGCTGTAGAGAACCACAACCCCGAGGTTATCGTGATCGATGAGATCGGGCGCGAACTGGAGGCCACCGCCGCGCGCACGATTGCCGAGCGGGGCGTCCAACTCATTGCCACGGCGCACGGCAATACGCTGGACAACCTGCTTCTGAATCCCACATTGTCCGACCTCGTCGGCGGCATCGAGTCCGTCACGCTTTCGGATGAGGAGGCGCGTCGCCGCGGCACCCAGAAGACCGTTCTCGAGCGCCGCGCGCCACCCACTTTCGATATCCTGGTGGAGATGCAGGACCGGCAGCGACTGGTGGTCCATCGCGACGTGACAGAAGCCGTGGACGCGCTACTGAGGGGCCGGTTGCTTCCCCAGGAATTGCGCTACCGCGACGAGAGCGGCACGATCCAGGTCGAGCAGCAGCACATCGAGGGCCAGGAAGCGGAAGCCCCGACCTATATGGACATCGCCAAGGGTCCCTCGCCCGAGTTCCGTGGGACGCGCGAGCGCAAAGCCCTTCAGGAACGGCGCATTCTGCCCTTCGGAGTCGCACAGAACCGTTTACTGCATGCCGCCCAGACGCTTCACGTCCCCATTCGCATCGTCGACAACCTCAAAGAAGCGCACATCTTCGTGACGACCAAGCAGTATTACCGCAAGCGCCCGCGGGCCATCACTGATGCTGAGCGCCGTGGCATCCCCATCTACGTGCTGCGTGCCAACACCCTGGCCCAGCTCGAGACCTTCCTAACCGATACCTTCAAGCTATCTGCAGATGAGACGGATACGCTCTCGCTGGCGATGGAGGAGGCAGAAGACGCCATCGGTAGAGTGCTCCAGGGCGAACACGCGGTCAGCCTCTCCCCTCAGAATGCCTTCATCCGCCGCTACCAGCACGAGATGGCACAGAAAGCAAGCCTGGTCTCGCGCTCTACGGGGGAGGAGCCCTACAGAAGCGTGCAGATTATGCGCGAGGATTGACCCGGGAAAGTGCATCCATCTATGCACGGTTGCTTCATCACCTTTGAGGGCCCCGAGGGCAGCGGCAAGTCCACACAAGTGCGACTGCTCGCTGCATGGCTGGTGGCCCGCAGCATTGAGCCGGTCGTCACGCGCGAACCTGGTGGCACACGGATCGGTGAACAGGTGCGCGCTCTGCTGCATAACCCCGATCATACGGAAATGACGGCGGAGGCCGAGATCTTGCTCTACTCCGCTGCCCGTGCACAGCACGTCGGGGAGATCATCCTTCCAGCCCTGGCAGCAGGCAAGATTGTTCTCTGCGACCGGTTCTACGATAGCACATTCGCCTACCAGGGGTACGGGCGCGGGTTAGCGCTCGAGGCGTTGCAGCAGATCACGGCCTTTGCCACACGTGGGCTCGTGCCGAATGCCTCCCTCTTCCTCGACGTTCCGCCCGAGATTGGGCTACGGCGCCGGCAAACCGGTGGTGAGGAGATGAACCGTCTGGATCTCGAGACGCTGGTCTTTCACCAACGAGTTCGCGAAGGCTACCTGAAGCTTTTGGCCAAGGAACCCCAACGCTGGCACACGATCGACGCCACCCGCCCCATCGACGCAGTGCAGGCAGCGGTGCAACATGTAGTGGCGGCCCTCATAGAATGAGCGCCATCCCGGTAGCAGTTGCGCAGATGGATCCCAAGCTCGGGGACAATGCCGCTAACCTCGCCCGAATCCGGGAACTGCTGGCGCAGAGCTTCGGTCGTGGCACGCGCCTGACGGTCTTTCCAGAGTGCGCCCTGAGCGGCTACGGGTTCAGCGACCTGCCAAGCGCCTACGCCGCGGCAGAGACGGTGCCCGGGCTGTCGATCGGGACGATCGCTCGCCTCTGTCAGGAGTACAGAATGCCTGGCGGCGGACCTTACGTCGTCGTTGGACTGCTGGAGCGTACTGACGATCCTGCGATTGTCTACAACAGTGCAGCCCTTATCGGCCCGGAGGGTGTTGTCGGAGTCTATCGAAAGGCCCACTTGCCGCTCCTGGGAGTGGATCGTTTCACGACCCCAGGGAATACTGGCTTCCAGGTTTGGGAGACCGAGATCGGTCGTGTGGGGATGATCATCTGCTACGACCTGCGCTTTCCGGAGGCGATGCGGAGCTTGGCGCTTGGCGGCGCTGACATCATCGCACTGCCTACGAACTGGCCTGACGGCTCGCAGAACGCGCCACAGTTCTTCACGCGTACCCGCGCCCTGGAAAACCGCGTGTTCGTCGTCGCATGTAACCGTTGCGGAGAGGAGAGCGGCTTCTGGTTCTTCGGCCACAGCCAGATCACAGATCCCCTTGGGAATGTCCTGGTAGAGGCATCCGACAGCGAGGAGCTGTGCTATGCCGAGATTGACCCGTTTCTGGCGCGCCAAAAGCGAATCGTCCTGCGCCCTGGGGAATTCGAGCTCGACACTCTCGGCGACCGTCGCCCGGAGTTGTACAACAGAATCACAGAATGACGGAATCACAGAATGCAAGAATCAGAGAATCACAGAATCGGAGAATGCAGAGCCAGGTGTTCTCCGATTCTGTAATTCTTCCATTCTGTGATTCTGTGATTCTCAGATTCTTCGTTCTTGCCTCTAAGGAGGCCCTATGACCAAGAACTATATTACCGATATGGACGGCGTGCTGGTGCGGGGAAGAAGCCTGATCCCGGGAGCTGCTGAGTTCATCCAACGACTGAAGGACGCCGGGGTCGAGTACCTGGTACTGACCAACAACCCGGTCTATACGCCAAGTGATCTGGCGCACCGGCTACAGGTCCTGGGGCTGAATATCCCTCCCGAACGAATCTTCACCTCCGCTATGGCAACAGCGCGCTTCCTGCAGAGCCAGCGGCCCAATGGCACGGCCTACGTCATCGGGGAAAGCGGCCTGACGGAAGCCATCCACCATGAGGGATACATCATCACCGACTACGCCCCAGAGTACGTCGTGTTGGGCGAGACAAATACCTACAACATCGCTCAGATCACAAAAGCTATCCGGCTGGTGATCGACGGCTCACGCTTTATCGCCACCAACCCCGATGCGTCTGGTCCTTCTGAGGGCGGCGTCGTTCCGGCCTGCGGCGCGATGGCAGCGCTCATCGAGACAGCCAGCGGCAAGGCCCCCTTCTTCGTTGGCAAACCCAACCCACTGATGATGCGCACGGCGCTAAACTACCTGGGAGTTCACTCCGAAGACACCGTTATGGTGGGCGATCGCATGGACACCGACATTGTCGCTGGCGTCGAAAGTGGTATGGAGACCGTCCTGGTCC
>JAXDDP010000114.1:0-31985 GCA_034676785.1 Anaerolineae bacterium
AGTCACCTTGAACAAACGCGATCGAGTCCTTAGCCTGTTGGACCCCGGGACTATTCGGGGCTATGTGCCTGCGGCCTTTTTCATGCACTTTGGACCTACCTACCGGGAGGGTGAGGCTGCCATTGAACGCCATCTTGCCTACTTCCACCACACCGGGATGGATTTCGTGAAGATCCAGTATGAGCACGCGTTTCCGCCCATTCCCGAGATCAGGCGACCTGAGGATTGGGCCAGGATGCCGCACTATGGGGATGACTTCTACGCGGCACCGCTCAAGGTGGTCGAGGGTCTGGTGCGCGCTGCCAGGCACGAGGCATTGGTGTTGGTAACGCTCTACTCGCCCTTCATGTGCGCAGGGCACACGACAAGCGATGAGCTCGTCACTGAACACATGAAGCTAGACCCTGAGGCGGTGAAGTCAGGGCTGGAGATCATCACGGACAGTTTGATGGGCTTCGTGCGTGGCTGCATCCAGCTGGGTGTCGATGGATTCTATGCATCGACACAGGGAGGCGAAGCGCACCGGTTTGCAGGGACGGACCTCTTCGCTTCATACGTCAAGCCGTACGACATCGTGCTGATGGAAGAGGCTGATGGTGCATGTCCAGTCAACATCCTGCACATCTGCGACTACTGTGGCGGCTATGACGACTTGACGCCGTTCCTGGATTACCCGCTGGATGTCGTGAACTGTAGTCTGCAGGTGGGCGATCGGGGGATGATGCCACATGAGGTGGGTGACCTTTTCGGACGCCCCTTCATGGGAGGGGTGGATCGACACGGGGTGATCGCTTCGGGCAATGTCACCGCAGTCCGTGAAGAGGTCAACGCTGTTCTCTCCCAGGCGCCTGACCGGTTCATCCTCGGGGCTGACTGCACGATCCCGGGCGATACGGACTGGGATGTGATTCGAGCTGCAGTGGACGTGGCGCACGCGCGGGGTAGATGATGGCATTGGATCAGTCTGCTGATGAGGCGATCTGGTTTCGGTCGATCGGCACGGTCGAGCGCTCAAGCCGCGGGTCAATCCGAGCTGACGACATCGACGGCCTGCGAGCCGAACCAGTGCGGCTGGTGATTCGACCGGAGTATGAGGAGGCACTGCTGGGCCTGGTGGCGGGGAGCGATATCCTGGTATTGACCTACCTTGCCGGGGCATCCCGTGACACACGGCAAGTGCATCCCCGTGGTGATCTTAGCAGGCCGCTGCAAGGCGTCTTCGCAACGCGCAGCCCGAGCAGGCCGAACCCCATCGGCTTGACGTCGGCACGAGTCATGGCGATCGACGGCACAGTGCTCACGGTCGTTGGCCTCGATGTCTGGGACGGTACGCCCGTCCTGGATATCAAGCACTGGTCAGAAGCGTTCGACACGCCCTACGCCTCAGCGCCGGAATCCTGATTTGCTCGCTACGCGACCTGTGGTATGATGCTTGGGGTCTGGACAGCCCAGACCCCCCAGCATCAAGCCAAGGCAATGAGGGATGACTCTGCGCGACAAAACTCGCGGCGCGAGAAGACTTGCGACGCGTAGCTTCACGAGGTTACCAGGGCTGGCCGACGTCCACGTGCACCTTCGGGTTCCCGGAGGCGAGCACAAAGAGGATGTTCGCAGCGCTACTGCCGCCGCATTGGCAGGCGGGTTTACGACCATTCTCGCAATGCCCAACACCCACCCCCCGTTGGTGACGCTTGCTGCATGGCAGGCTGCCCAGCAGCGTGCGGAACGCGAGGGTCTCTGTGATGTCCATACCTTCGCCGGCGCCTCTTCTGACCACATGGATGAATTACCAGTGTTGGGAAGGCACGCGGTTGGCTTGAAGATCTATATGGACCAGACCTATGGTCCCTTGCGCATCGAGGGGCTCGCGACGCTGATGGCCTGTTTTCGTGCCTGGCCTCGGGAGAAGCCCATCGCTCTTCACGCGGAGGGGGTCAGCATTGCCGTGGGGATCGGGTTGGCTGCTGCCTATGGACGTCCAATCCATCTCTGTCACGTGAGCCGCAAGTCAGAGATCGCGCTGATCGCGGGGGCGAAACAGCGCGGGCTACCGGTGACTTGTGAGGTGACGCCGCACCATTTGTTCCTGACCGAGGCTGATCACCCTCGACTTGGCACACTGGGCGATATGCGTCCGACGCTGGCGTCGCAAGCTGACGTTGATGCCCTCTGGGCGCACATTGGCACGACTGTGGATTGCATTGCCACTGACCATGCGCCCCATACCCTGGCGGAGAAGGCGTCGCAGGTGAGTCCCCCCGGCGTGCCGGGACTCGAAACGGCTTTGCCGCTGATGCTGACGGCTGTGGACGCGGGAAGGCTCACGATGGAGCGCCTGGTCGAGCTTATGGCAACGAACCCACGGAGGATCTACGGGCTGCCCAATCAACCGGATACATGGGTCGAAGTGGACACAAGAACATCCTCGGTGATCAGCAATGAAGGACTCCATACCAAGTGCGGATGGAGTCCTTTTTCTGGTATGGCTGTGACAGGGCAGGTGCGGCGCGTGTACCTGCGGGGCGCCCTCGTGTTTCAGGATGGGGCGATCGCCCCGGCCGGTAGCATTGGCCCTATAGTTTGAGAGAGAAGCCCGCGATAGCGGGCTTTTTCTTGTCAGTCAGTCAAGGAGGAGAGGGAAGATGGAGATGGTGAAGGACTTACCAAAACTGTTCGATTTCGCGGAAACGCCGAGGAATGGCACCTACAGCAATGGGATGACGGGGCAAGATGTGATCTCGGTTGACCAGTTCGATCGCGAAAAACTGTCGTACATTTTCCACCGTTCGCGGGAGATGATCGAGATGGTCGAGCGCCAGGGATCGTGCGATCTGCTGAAGGGACGCGTGCTTGCGTGTCTGTTTTATGAGCCGAGCACACGCACCAGCGCTTCATTCATCGCGGCAATGGAACGTCTGGGAGGGAGCGTGATCCCCATCACGCAGGGCGTTCAGTTCAGCAGCGTGAGCAAGGGTGAGAGCCTGCCCGATACGATCCGCACGCTGGAGCAGTATGCTGATGTGATCGTGCTGCGCCATCCAGAAGCAGGCGCGGCGCAGGTCGCAGCTGATGCCGCGAGTGTTCCTGTGATCAATGCTGGCGATGGCACAGGCGAGCATCCGACCCAGGGCCTCCTCGATCTCTTCACCATTCGTCAGGAACTGGGTGCGATTGACAAGCTGAAAATCTCGATGGTCGGAGACCTGCGCTATGGGCGTACGGTTCACTCGCTCACGCGGTTGCTTATGCAGTATGATGTCAGCTACCGCTTCGTCTCCCCGGAGATCCTGCGGCTGCCAATGGCGCTAATGAACGAATTGATCGACAAGAAGATGAAGGTGCGCGAGACCCACGACGTGGCCGATGTCATCGAGAACGCGGATGTGCTCTACATAACGCGGGTGCAGAAGGAGCGTTTCAGCGATCCGACGCAGTATGAGGAAGTCAAGGACTGCTACAAAATCACGCCAGAGATTATGCAACGGGCAAAGCAGAGGATGGCGTTGATGCACCCGCTGCCGCGGGTCGGCGAGATTGACCCCGCGGTCGATTCGGACCCCCGTGCAGCGTACTTCCGCCAGGTGAAGAATGGGATGTATGTGCGGATGGCGCTGCTCGCTGCAGTGTTAGGCAAGGCGTGAGACCGAACGGACGGCAAAGGAGAGAGATCGTGCGAAGCTTCGTTGACAAACTGACGGATGCGGTCGACAGGAACGACTCGTTGCTCTGTGTGGGGCTGGATCCCGATCGGGATCGCCTGGCCGCAGAGTATGGTCACCTGTCGTCCATGGGCGAGCGACTGACCACTTTCTGTCGTGACATCATCGGGCAGACGTCGGACCTGGTATGCTGTTACAAGCCGAATATCGCCTTCTTCGAGCAGGCCGGAGCAGATGGATGGGTCGCATTGCAGGAAGTGATCGCTGCAGTTCCTGATGGCATTCCGGTTCTTCTGGACGCCAAGCGGGGTGACATCGGGAGTACAGCCAAGGCCTATGCACGTGCGGCCTTCGACGTGTTGGGTGCCGATGCGATCACGTTGAGCCCTTACCTTGGGCGGGATAGCGTCGCTCCGTTCCTCGCCTATGACGGGAAGGCCGCTTTCCTGCTGTGTCACACCTCGAACCCTTCTGCCGCGGACGTGCAGAACCATGGCACGCCGCCCCTGTACCAACTCGTCGCGCAGGAGGGTCAGCGGTGGGGCGATGCCGGACAGGTAGGTTTCGTCGTCGGGGCGACTCAGGAGGCTGCATTGCGAGCAGTGCGCCGCCTTGCTCCAGATCGTTGGATTCTGGCACCGGGAGTCGGCGCCCAGGGCGCCGATCTGGCGGCAACACTGCTGGCAGGGTTGGATGCCGCAGGAACTGGCATGATCGTGCCTGTGTCGCGCGGGGTCCTGTCTGCGCAGGATCCTCGAGCAGCCGCTCAGGAGCTGCGTGCGGCCATCAACCTGCACCGGCGGGGAGGGGTAGCCCAAGCAGATCTGGTGGCGGCGCTTTTTGAGGCCGGATGCGTGCGATTTGGCGAGTTCACGCTGGCCTCGGGTCAGTCTTCGCCGGTCTACATCGACCTTCGACGGGTGGTGTCGTATCCAGATCTCTTCGAACGCGTTGTCGCCGCCTATGCCGAGGTGGTTGCTCCGCTGGCGTTTGACCGGCTGGCGGCGGTGCCCTACGCGGCACTGCCGGCGGCTGCGGCGCTGGCGCTGCGACTCAAGCGGCCGATGGTCTATCCCCGGAAGGAGGCCAAGGGCCACGGGACGGGGCAAGCCATCGAGGGAGCCTTCGATCCGGGGCAGACAGCGGTGGCGATCGAGGACGTGGTGACGAGCGGCGGGAGCTTGTTGCAGGCGATCGCGAGTATGGAGGCAGCGGGACTCGATGTGCGCGATGTGGTGGTGCTCGTGGACCGTGAGCAGGGCGGGCGGGAAAGGCTGGCTGAGGCTGGCTGTCATCTCCACGCCGTTCTGACGCTTGCCGGCATACTGGAAATGCTGCACGGGATCGGCAAGATCGATTCTGCAACCTACCGGCGTGTCAAGGCGTATATGGAGGCCTGAGTGGGATATGGCTCCTGATCTGACGTGCGATTTGCTCGGACTGCGCTTGCGCAATCCCATCGTCCTGGCGTCGGGCGTGCTGGGCACGAGTGCGACGCTGCTCATGCGAGCTGCCCGCGCTGGTGCAGGTGCGGTAACAAGCAAGAGCTGTGGCCCGGGTCCACGGGCTGGCCATGCCAATCCGGTGGCTGTCGACTGGGGTCACGGGGTCATCAACGCGATCGGCCTGAGCAACCCTGGTGCGGAGGAGGAGACCCGCATGCTGATGGAGGCGCGTACCTGCCTGGCATCCTGGGGGGTACCGCTGATCGCGAGCCTCTTTGCCGGGACGGTCACCGAGTATGGCTCGGTCGCGCGGATCGTGGCATCTGCGCATCCTGATCTCATCGAGGTGAACATCTCGTGCCCCAACGTGGCCGATGAGTTCGGCACTCCTTTTGCTGCGGATGCGCAGACCGCTGCTGCAGTGACCGAGGCAGTCAAGGCGGAGGTTGGTGAAGTGCCTATCAGCGTGAAGCTGGCGCCCAATGTGCCCTCGGTCGGGCGCATCGCGAGGGCTGTCGTCGAAGCGGGTGCCGATGCGATCACGGCGGTCAACACTATGCCAGGGATGGTCATCGATGCAGATGCCGGAAGGTCGGTGCTCTCGAACCGGGTCGGGGGAATCTCTGGCCCCGCGCTGAAGCCGATTGCGTTGCGTTGCGTCGCTGAGATTGCCCGAGCTGTCGATGTCCCGGTCATCGGAACCGGTGGTATGATGTCGGGGCGCGATGCGGCTGAGATGTTGATGGCCGGTGCGACCGCTGTGGGTGTGGGCACAGCAGTGTGGTACCGTGGTGTCACAGCTCTGGGAGAGATCGCGTCGGAGCTGGCCACATTTCTGAGCCAGCATGGATACCCGAGTCTCGCCTCGATCCGCGGGCTAGCTCTTCACTAAGGGTGAGATGCCAGATGCACGAACGATATACGATCACCGGCGTCGATACCGAGAACTACAGAGCCAAGACACTGTACCTCGACCGTCCATTGAAGGCAGAGCCGGGCCAGTTTGCTATGGTCTGGCTACCGGGTGTCGACGAGAGGCCGTTCAGCATCGCCGCGGATGACCCTCTCGCCCTGACCGTGGTTGCGGTTGGCCCTTTCAGCGAGGCGATTCACCGTCTGGTGGTGGGGGATGCTCTGTGGGTCAGGGGACCTCTGGGGCAGGGGTTCAAGCTCCCCGATACCTCTACCGCGGGACGTCTGCTACTGGCGGGTGGGGGCTATGGCGTGGCGCCGCTGCTGTTCCTGGCGCGGCGGGCGATTGCGGCGGGGTATGGCGTGGATGTATGCATCGGGGCAAAGACGGCGGTCGACGTGCTGCTGAGACGGCAGTTCGAGGCCTTGGCCGTCGGAACGGCCGTCGGAACGGGAGTCACAACGCGCGTCACTACTGAGGATGGCACGTTGGGCGCTCGAGGATTGGTGACCGAGGCTGTGGGTGCCGCGGTGGCCCAGGCGCGGCCCGATGTCGTCTACGCGTGCGGGCCGGTGGGGATGCTTGAAGCTGTCGAACGTCAATGCGATGACCTGGGGTTACCACACCAGCTCTCGTGGGAAGCCACCATGCGGTGCGGGATGGGCCTGTGCGGTGCGTGCGAAAGGCACGGGGGAACCAAGGTGGGTTGGCTGGTTTGTCACGATGGCCCAGTTGACCGTGGTTGAATGCTGGGAGAGCCTTGCAGACGCACGGAGGAGTGATGATGGCACGTGACTTTGCGGTAAAGGTGGACGATTTCCGGAAGGTCTATGGAGACTTCGCAGCCGTCGATGGCATCAGTTTCGCGGTTGAGCGGGGTGAGGTCTTCGGCCTGTTGGGCCCTAACGGCGCAGGAAAGACGAGCACGCTGGAGTGCCTGGAGGGATTGCGAAGCCCGACCTCAGGATCGCTCGACATCATGGGTGTAGACCCTGCCCACGCCGGGCGTGGGGCGCGCGATGGGCGCAGGCTGCGTAACCTGATCGGCGTGCAGCTCCAAGTCTCCGGACTTCCGGCGGATATGCGTGCGGAGGAAGCGATGCGTTTCTTCTGCGCCTATCACGGTGTAGCCCCGCGCTACGATCTGCTGGACCGGCTGGGTCTGTCCGAGAAGCGCAGTAGCAAGTACGAGAGCCTGTCTGTGGGACAGCAACGTCGCCTTGCATTGGCCCTGGCTATTGCTCACCACCCTCCCGTTCTTTTCCTAGACGAGCCGACGGCAGGGCTCGATGTCGAATCGCGGACTGAACTCCACGCCCTGATCAGGGAACTGCAGGCGGAGGGAACGACGATCTTGCTTGCCACTCACGATATGGCGGAGGCCGAGAAAATGGCCGACCGGGTTGCCATCTTGCTGCGCGGTAAGCTGGTCGCGACCGGGACGCCGAGGGAGCTCACCGCCACGGGCGCAGGCTTGACGAAGGTTTCGATCCGCAGCGAGCAGTCGTTGTTGTGTGTAGATCCGATCGAATTCCCTGCTGTGCACCAGAGGAGCGTTAAGGATGATTATGCGATCTACTTCTCGACCGATCCTGGGCCGACGGTGAGTGCTGTCCTTGGCTACCTTGAGGAAAAGAGGGACAGGTTGATCGATCTGCGCGTTGAACGACCCTCGCTTGAGGAGAGGTTCCTGGAGATCACGACGGATGGAGGTGCAGCATGAGGGCCCTTGCCAACCACTTCGCTTTCGAGTTCAAGACGGGTCTTCGGGACTCCAACCAACTGCTGATGAACTATCTCTTCCCACTGGCGTTCTACGCGATGATGGGCCTGGTCATGACCAAGATCAATCCGCTGTTTACGGACACGATGGTCCCGGCGCTGGTGATCTTTGCGGCGCTGGCAAGCACACTTCTGGGATTGCCTGGCCCGCTGGTGGAGTCAAGAGAAGCCGGCATCTATCGCAGTTACCGCATCAACGGAGTTCCTGCCACGGCGATCCTGTTGGTGCCAGCGCTGACGACAGCGTTCCACGCGCTTCTGGTGGGCGTCATCATCGTCGTCACGGGCCCGGCGTTTTTCGACGCGGTTGCCCCAGCTCACTGGGGCGCGTTCGCCCTGATCACGTTGTTGGTCGTGTTCTGTTGTACGGGGCTCGGCTCGCTCATTGGGGTTATCTCGGGCGACTCGCGGGCCGTCGTGTTGTTCTCGCAGCTTATCTTTCTGCCATCGATGCTTCTGGGGGGGCTGATGATGCCACTGGACATCCTCCCGAAGTCGGTGTTGCCCTTTTCACTGCTGCTGCCCGCATCCCACGCGATGCAGGCCTATCTGGGCCTGGCCTATGATGGGGCGACGGTGGTCAATCCCTGGATTTCGGCCGTCGCGTTGGGGGTGAGCGGGTTTCTGGCCTTCGTGCTCGCGGTATACCTGTTCAACTGGGACAGCCGGAATCGGGTGCGGCGTGGGCACCCAGCGTTGGCGTTGCTGGCCCTGGTGCCTTTCGTCATGACGGCTCTGATGCAGTTGTAGGATTCTGGCAGGAATCGGGGCACCTCAAGGGGTGCAGAAACCTTGCGAGGGCGCGGAAGCCCTCGCAAGGTTCCAGAGAAGAGGACATATCTATGGTGGATTGGCGATGGCGGATTCTGCGGGTGGCGGTGCTTGCGGCTATGGGCGCCGCGCTTCTCCATGGCTGTGCGGCCGGTGAGAGAGACGGCGATGTCATGCCATCACTCACCGAGGTGGACCTGGTGTCTGGCGAAAAGCTCAAGGTGGTCGCGACCACGAGCATTGTGGCAGACGTGGTGAGCACCATTGGTGGCGATCACATCGATCTCACGCGTCTTATGCCGTTGGGCGCTGACCCCCATGCTTTTGAGCCGACGCCCCAAGACGCTGCCGCGATCAGTGGAGCGCATGTCGTCTTCGTCAATGGTGTGGACCTCGAGGCCTTTTTGGACAGGTTACTGGCGAATGCCGGTGGCGACGTGCCAGTTGTGCCGGTTTCAGAGGGCATTCAACTGCTGGCCTTTGAGGGAGATCATGGGCATGACGAGGAAGAGGGTGGGACAGGCGATGACCACGGCGAGTATGATCCACACACGTGGTTGGATCCTGCCAACGTGCAGGTGTGGGTAGGCAACATTGAGAGCGCCCTGATAGCGTTGGATCCCGTGCATGCCGCGGATTACGGCGTGAATGCGCGTGCTTACAGAGCAGAACTCGATGCGCTAGACGCGTGGATCCGCGAACAAGTTGCCAGCATCCCACAGGACCGACGGGAGCTTGTGACGGATCACTCGGTGTTCACCTACTTCGCCCACGCCTATGGCTTTGAACAGATAGGGGTGATCACGGCTGGGAGTAGCACACTCTCGGAACCATCAGCGCAGGAACTCGCAGCGCTACAGGAGGTGATCGCGGAACACGGCGTCCCGGCAGTCTTTGTCAGCACTACGGTGAACCCACGCCTCGCTGAACAACTGGCGGGTGACACCGGGATTCAGGTGGTGCCTCTGTACACGGGCTCGTTAAGCGATGCCGACGGCCCCGCTGATACCTATCTCGCGTTCATGCGGTATGATGTGGGGAGGATAGTGGAGGCACTGCGCTGAGGCAGCCGTGAGGGAGGGAAAGATGCTGAGCAAGATCGGGATCGTCCAACCTGTTGCGCACGTGACAGATGCGGCGATCCTGGAGGTCTCGGAGCTGACGGTGGGCTATAACGGCACAACCGCGCTTGACCACGTCTCATTTCACCTTCACCTCGGCGAGCGGGTTGCCGTTGTTGGCCCCAATGGTGCCGGGAAGAGCACGTTGTTCAAGGTGATCGCCGGTGTCCTGGATCCGACGAGTGGGGAGGTCCGGGTCGCCGGGTGTAGTCCCAAGAGCCACATCTGTATCGCGTATGTGCCACAGCGCAACGATGTCGACTGGACGTTCCCGGTCACAGTCGAGGATGTCGTGATGATGGGCAGGTTCGGGAAGCTCGGCCTGCTTCGGCGACCAGGCCGTCAGGACAGAGCCATCATCCATGACTGTCTGGAGACTGTGGGACTACTCGATCTTGCTAAGCGTCAGATAAGCGAGCTGTCGGGCGGTCAACAACAACGGATGTTCATCGCGCGAGCATTGGCGCAGGAATCGAGCCTCATGTTGATGGATGAGCCACTGACTGGCCTCGACATGCCCTCGCAGGAGCGCATCCTGGAGCTCCTCGATGTGTTGCAGAGGCAGGGGGTGACGGTGATGGTCGCGACGCACGACCTTAACCAAGCAGCAGATTACTTTGATCGCGTGATGCTTCTCAACCGGCGCCTTCTCGGCTTCGGAACGGCAGCAGAGGTATTCACGACGACCCACCTGCGCGATGCCTATGGTGGACAACTTCGCCTTGTAGAAACGGGCGATGGTCTGCTCGCACTCAACGACACGTGCTGTGGACATGGCTGAACTATGCCAGCGTTGATGGAGTTCCTAGTTGCTCCCTTGCGCTATCCCTTTATGGTTCGGGGGATAGTTGCCGCCGTGCTTGTCGGATTGGTATGTGCGCTGGTGGGTACCTATATGGTGCTGCGCGGTATGGCCTTCCTGGGAGACGCTCTCGCGCATTCGATTCTCCCGGGGATAGCGATCGGGTACATCGTCAGCAACGGGGGGCGTGGGCCGATCTTCTGGTGGGGACTCGGCACGGGCGTCCTTACGGCACTGGGCATAGGAGCCCTGGGGAAGGGCGCCCAGATCAAGGAAGATACGGCGATCGGCATCATCTTCTCCGGCATGTTTGCCCTGGGCATCGCCCTTATCTCGACAATGCGCAGCTATGCGGTGGATCTGTCACATTTTCTGTTCGGCGATGTTCTGGGCGTCTCGGTGACAGACCTATGGCTCACCGCCGGGCTGGCCGTGCTCGTGTTCATGACCGTTTTTGTGTTCTACAAGGAGTTCCTTGTCCTGTCGTTCGACCCCACGTTGGCTGAGACCCTGCGGTTCCCGTCCGGATTCCTGCATTACCTGCTGCTTGTCCTGATCGCGCTGACGATCGTCGTGGCATTGCAGACTGTGGGGATAGCGCTGATGGTGGCCATGTTGACTACTCCTGCAGCGACGGCTTATTTGCTCACCAAACGGCTGGCGCCTATGATGGGCATCGCGGGCGCGATTGGAGCGATGTCCGGGATTGTTGGGCTCTATCTCTCCTACTACGTCAGCGTGGCCTCGGGCGCGGCGATTGTCCTTGTGTGTACGGCGATATTTCTGTTGGCCTTGCTCTTCGCGCCGCGCCGCGGTGTCGTATGGGGATGGTTGCCGAGCCGAAAGTAGGCCTGCCGGCAACTGCCACGGCCAGGGCGCATCCGAACCTGGCGCTCGTGAAGTACTGGGGGCGGCGCGATCCAGCCCTCAATCTCCCCGCGAATGGCTCGATCTCACTGAACTTGAGCGGCGCCGTCACTACGACGACGGTCGCGTTCGATCGAACGCAGGTCGCGGACAAAGTGGTCATCAACGGCAAGCTAGCGGATGACGTAGCGCAGCGACGCGTGACGGCACACCTCGACCAGGTGCGCGCGTTGGCCCACTTCACGGACCGCGCAACCGTCGTGTCGGACAACAGTTTCCCCACCAGCGCCGGCGTTGCTTCGTCATCCTCGGCCTTTGCTGCCCTCACGCGGGCTGCTGTCGCGGCAGCGGGCCTTGAGCTGAGCCTCCGGGAGCTTTCGATCCTCGCCCGTAAGGGCTCAGGCTCGGCCGCCCGTTCGATCCCCGACGGGTTCGTCGAGTGGCTCCCCGGGCACGACGATGAGAGCTCCTACGCGTTCTCGCTGGCACCGTGTGATCACTGGGACCTCCACGTGGTCACGGTGGCGTGGCCACTCGGGCCCAAAGCCGTTTCCTCGCTGGCTGGGCACGACGCTGCTTCGACCAGTCCCTTCTATGAGGCACGACTTGCCTCGCTTCCCCGAACGCTGGATCGTGTGCGGGAGGCGATCACCCAGCGAGACCTTGGCGCGCTGGGGATGGTTGTGGAACGCGAAGCGATGTCGTTGCACGCTGTGGCCATGACGTCATACCTGGCGGATCGCCCATGGATGAGTGGGGTGACCTACTTCGCTCCAGAGACGACACGCATGATCCACACCGTTCAGGAGTGGCGAGAGGGTGGGCTGGAGGTCTACTTCACGCTGGATGCAGGACCGAGCATACATCTGCTCTGCGCTGCGTGCGATGTGGCGCAGGTCATGCGTGCAGTACAGGAGAGCGTAGATCCTGGGGCCGCCTCGATCCTGGTCAGTCGTGCTGGGCGGGGCGCATGGCTCGTGAACGGGACCGGCGGAGCCGGAGGCCCCGCCGGTGAGCAATCACTTGATGGCGGGGTCGGCTAGATCACGGTGTTGTCGGGGATCACCGCGCCCTTGGGCACGACAACCAGCCCATCCCGGATGACGTAGGTCTCCGTTTCCTCGTCGGGTGACCAGTCGTGGTTGCGGATGACCACGTTCTTGCCGATGCGGACGTTCTTGTCCAGAATTGCGTTCTCGATCACGCTTCCATCGCCGACCCCGAACGGCGGCAGCCCAAGGTGCTTGTCTTCCTCAATCTGGGCCATCGTCTCGTAGTAATCGGCGCCCATCATGACAACGCGGTGGAGATGAGCGCCCGGGTTGACGATGCTGCGTAGACCAATGACGCTATCGGCAACAGAAGCGTTGTCGATGCGACACCCAGGAGCCAGTACGACGCGGCGGATGCTGGAGTCCATCACGCGGCTGCCCGAGAGGTAGCGGGCGTGGGTGTAGATGGGCCACTCCGGAGCAAAAAAGTCGAAGGGCGGGTTGGGGCTCGCCAGGGCCAGGTTCACCTCATAGAAGGCCCGGATCGTCCCGATATCCTCCCAGTAGCCATCGAAGGGGTACACCACGACGCGGAGCCCCTTCGCTATGGCAGCCGGGATGATGTGCTTTCCGAAGTCGGACCCCGTCTCGTCGCGCAGCAATTTCACCAGCGTGGGCGTTCCAAAGACATAGATGCCCATCGATGCGAGGTAAGGATGATCGCCCTCGAGGCTGGCGAGGTTGGGCAGCATCTCCTGAGGGGGCTTCTCAACCCATTCGGTGATGCGTCCGTCGGCATCGGCTTTGAGAATGCCCAACTCCGACGCGTTCTCGGCGCTCACAGGCTTGCCGGCAATCGTGATATCTGCCTCGTGGCTTTCGTGGTACTGAACGAACTTCGAGTAATCCATCCGGTAGAGGTGATCGCCAGCAAGGATGACGATATTGCGTGCTTCGGGAACCTGAAGCTGGAAAAGCTGCTTGCGAAGTGCGTCCGCCGTTCCCTGGTACCATCCCTGGCTGCTAGGGGTCTGTTCCGCAGCAAGGATGCGAACGTAGCCGCCGGAGAACGTGTCGAACTGATAGGTCCGGGTCACATGGCGATGGAGCGATACCGTGTTGAACTGGGTTAACACGAAAATCCGGTTGATGCCGGAGTTAATGCAGTTGCTGATCGGGATGTCGATGAGGCGGTAGTAGCCGGCAAGAGGCACAGCCGGCTTGGCGCGGAGCTTGGTGAGTGGGTAGAGGCGAGTTCCGGCTCCTCCGCCCATGATGACACCCAGGGTGTCTGTTGTGAACCTCAGCATCTGGTGCCTCCTTTATGGGCCGCCGCGTTATGATTGCGTCCGACAGATAGGTAGTCTTGCCATCGATAACGTCAGTTGATACGCTCCATTATAGCTACGCGAGCCAAAGGCGCAACGGCACACAATGTACCAAATCGGCTAATGGCATGCGCGGACACGCGTCTTCCGGCTCGGTCATCCGGTCGTCGGGCTGCGTCGGCATTGACTGTCAGTAGCCGTAGGCTATAGTGTGGCCGACCTACCTGCCTAGTTCGACGGTAACCCGAGAATGCCCATGTCCACCCATAAGTATTGTCGTGTCCTGCTCCTCGCCCTGCTCTTGGGCCTGGGTTTTGCCCTCAGGTTCTCGCAGCCCACACTCGTCGAGTTCAAGCGTGACGAAGCGACGATAGCACGCCTTGGACAGGCGATCGCCTATGAAGGGCAGCTTCCGGTGGTGGGCGTGGATTCCTCGCTGGGTATCGACAATCTCCCCTTGACGCTCTATCTGGTTGCGTTGCCTCTGCGACTCTGGTCGGATCCACTGGCAGCCGTGCTCTTCACGATTCTGCTGAACAGCGTGGCGCTGATTGTTGGTCGCAGAATCGCCCGTGCGGCGCTCGGAGAGCGCGCGGCATTAGTGAGCACTGCTCTGTTTGCGGTGAGCCCGTGGGCTGTGCTGTATGCACGGAAGATATGGGCTCGTACGTTGCCGCTCTTCGTGCTGCTTTTCATCGGCGCGCTCTTGCTGACGTTCGTGTGGCGGAAGCGTTGGGCGCTGGTTGTCGCCTTTGCAGGACTGGCGGCGCTGCTCGGACTACAGCTCGAGGCGCTGGCGTTTGTCCCACTGCTGGCAGTCGCGATCCTGCTGTACCGCGATGCTGTCTCGTGGCGCGCCCTGTTGGCAGGACTCTTGGTTTTCGCACTCCTACTCGCGCCCTATGTCGCGCACGACGCGCTGCACGGGTGGAAAAACGCACGAGGATTGCTGGCATATGCTGCGGGCGGTGGGGGAAGCTTTTCATGGGATGCGGTGCGGTATTCCTTTGCGCTCCTGGGCAGCGGTGGGATCGAAGGGCAGGCGGGGCCGTACCATGTGCAGTTCCGCCATCAGGTGCCCGATCTGTGGTGGATGAATGGCGCACTAGGCGTAATGCTCGCCGGTGGCTTGTTGTATGGGGCTCACGAGGCTGTGCGTGGGCGCACTGAGCAGCGGCGGAGAACATTCGTGTTGTTGCTGCTATGGTATGCGTTTCCGGTGTTGCTGCAGCTCAAGCCCTCGACTCCGACACAGCCCCACTACTTCGTGATGCACTACCCGGTGCAGTTCATGCTGATCGGGAGCCTGCTAGCGGCGGCCGCCGAATGGGCGGGTCGCCAGCACAAGCCAGGGTGGCGGGTACGATGGGCGGTTCTGGGGGTCTGGGGATTGCTCGTGGTAGGGTGCGGCTGGCAAGTGTTGGTGACCGCGCGCCTGCGGGCTACGATGGTGGAGCACCCCTCAACTGGGGGCTATGGCATCCCGCTGCGCTACACGCGGCAAGCAGCCCAGGCCGCGCGCCGAGCTGTTGGTGAAGGCGAGGTCATCGTGCTGGGCGAGACGCCATATCCCTTCGTCACCGAGACGCCGACGGTGTTCGATGCGTTGTTGTTCGGTGTTCCGCACCGCTTTGCGGATCCCTGTGCGGCGATTCCGTTTCCCCAGCGAGAGCAGGTGGTCTATCTTGGTGGCCCCCTGGCTGAGGCCGAGGAAGCCGGGCTCGAGGCGTGCCTGGCGCGCCTTGGGGCGATGGATTCGGTGGCCCCTGGGCCGACGACTCGACTGGCGGATGGCGTGTCTTACCGGACGTACGTGTGGGATGGTGCCAGACGTAATGACGTCGTTTTCGGGCTGACGCCCCTGGGGCCGGGAGTGCCGTTTGCCAACAATGTCGTATTTTCGGCTTACGGCGCTGCATCATCGGCCAAAGCGGGGTCAGATCTCGACGTCACCCTCGCCTGGTGGGTCCGCGAGCCGGCGCCTGCAGAGGGCGACACCCATTTCACAGTGCAGGTCCTGTCTGCAGAGGGCAACCTGATCGCCCAAGACGATCATGCAGGATTCCCGTCAAGCACGTGGGAGGCCGGCGATCTGGTGCTGGCCAGTTTCGAGATTCCACTGGATGGTGCGATCGAGCCAGGGATGTACCAGGTGCGCGCGGGTATGTATTCGTACCCGGATGTGCAGTTCGTTCCTGTGGTTGACGTGACGGGACGACCGGTAGACGATGGGGTGTTGCTCACGCAGGTGATAATCACGAACTAGGGCCCAGTTGAGCTGCTGTCTTGGGGTTCGGAGCAACGGTTTGCGCCGCTCCAGTGCCTCAGCAGGCGCGCCCAGCAGACTGGGCGATAGCAGAACCGATGAATCGGTTACTACGAACCGACGCAACCGAGTACTTGGTTGGGATGGAGAAGACACAACGCGACGGCCACTTTGTTGGCTGTCGCGTTGTGTGTGGATCAGGAGCCGGTTAGCTTGCCGTGGCGGGCTTGGCAGGCGGTGCTTGTTCTATGATCTGGTCGCCGAGCGTGATCAGCGCATCGAAGTCCGCACTCTCGTACTGCTCGATGGCACCTTGATCGCCCAATTCGGCCATTCGCGGGTCGATGCCGATCTCACCGAGGAACCGGGTGTTGAACGCTTCGGCCATGGCCCTTGTGTCTCCCTTGCCGAACAGCGCAAAGCGCTCCCCACAATGGGGGCATACCACATAGCTCATGTTCTCCACGAGCCCGACGAGCGGCGTATTGAGATGCTCGGCCATATGTGCAGCCTTGCGCACGACCATCCCTGCGAGATCCTGAGGCGACGTGACCAGGATTATGCCGGTGACCGGCAAGCTCTGCATAACCGTAAGCGCCGCGTCTGACGTTCCCGGCGGCATATCAATGATGAGCGTATCCAGGTCGCCCCAGAAGACGTCGTTCCAGAACTGGTTGATCGCACTCGTGATCATCGGCCCGCGCCAGATGACGGCCTGTTCCTCATCCTCTAGCATCAGGTTGATCGACATGATCTTTATACCTGTGGACGTCTGGGGCGGCATGATGCCCAGGGGTGACATGGTGGGGGCATCCTTTACCCCAAATAGCTTGGGGATGCTGGGGCCGGTGATGTCCGAGTCGAGGATACCCACGCGGCGGCCCTTACGACGCAGTCCTACAGCCAGCATCGCGGCGACGGTAGATTTCCCGACGCCGCCCTTGCCGCTCATCACGGCGATCACGGTCTTGACGCGGTTCAGATTGCCGGCGGGTGAAGTGGACTGTGACTGACCCCGGCCGTGCAGCTTCTCGCGCATTGCTTCCCGCTCTTTTTCCGTCATCGAGGTGAGCGAGATTTGCACGTTGAGGCCCGGTTCCAGCGCATCGACTGCCTTCCCTGCGTCGCCCGCGATCTCGTCGCGGAGCGGGCAGTTCGGGACTGTGAGTGCAATCGTCACTAGCACGTTCTGCCCATCGATCTGGACCTCGCGCACCATTCCCAAGTCAACGATGCTGCGGTGGAGCTCCGGATCGATGACCGACTTCAGTGCATCCATTACCTGTTCATTTGATACCACAACGTCCTCCTCAGATCTTCCTTAGTTAGGTTGAGGCAGTGCCTCACAACAAACCCCTGCCGCTCGGACGCGGGCGCGCTGACGCAGGCGCGCTGACGCGGACGCGGGAATGGGGGGATCACAGACAATGATGGCGTCGAGTGAAATCGCAGGCGAACTGCGCGATCTACAATCAAGCCACAGTGTCAGCGGACTCTGCCGCCGACGCCGCAACGAGTGTCTCTGAGGACGACGGGTTCCGGTGGTCAGCCAGCTCCTCCTGTTCCTCGGTGCCCGGCTTCACTTCCCAGATGCGGTCGGGAGCCGTGAGACGATCGATATACAGCACGCCATTCAGGTGGTCGATCTCGTGCTGGAACACACGGGCCAGAAATCCCCTGGGGCGTAGTTTGAACTTCCTGCCCTGCAGGTCAAGGCCGCGCACGAGGACCTCTTCGGCACGCTCGACCTCGCCTACGTACCCGGGCACGGACAGGCATCCCTCGGTGCCGATGTCGGTCTCACGTGACTCTTTGATGATTTCCGGATTCACGACGACGTAGAGCTCGCCGCTTCCCCAGATCTCCTCATCCTCTGGTACATCGATGACCAAGAGCCGATGCATTTCGGCAACTTGCGTTGCTGCAAGCCCAATCCCATCGTAAGCATGCATCGTCTCGACCATGTCCGCAGCGAGCTGTCTGATCTCTGGTGTAACCGTCTGCACCGGGCGGGCACGCTCGCGCAGACGTGCGTCCCCCACCGTAATCACTTCCAGTACTGCCATAACTCCTCCAAGTTCGTTATTCGCTCTCTCCCCATCTTAGCGTGGGAAGCGCCAAAGGCCAGGTCTCAGGCGTCCATCTCCCGGTGAAGCTCGTCATAGGTGGAGAACCAACTCAGTAGCTCCTGCTGACGACGCTGGGCCTCCAGTGCGGACTGGCTCTGCCGATAGGCATACTGGCGATTCGAGATGGTGCGTTGTACTTCTTCGGGATGCCGTACCCAGCGTAACTGAAACTTGCCCTGAGTCCCGGCGGTCTCGAAGGCCACATGGCCGTAATCCAGGACTCGAGCGAAGATACTCGGCACCTCGAAGCCAAGGTTCTGAATGCGGTCGAGCCGCGCTTCGTGTCGTGACTCCTGGAGCAACAGAGGGCGTCTCTGGATCAAAATGATGTGGCTCGGCGTGATCTGGAAGTAGTCATTACGCCAGTCCTCGAAGTACCAGAGTACCGCTGCGAAGGCAATAGCCTCAAAGAACAGCCACCCGACGACCCATCCCCAGTAGAGTGTGGCAGCAGGGCTGGTCAACAGGAATGCTGGTCCCCCGATCGTCAGAATCAGGAACGGAAAGAGCGCTGGCAGACTGTGCACGAGCCCGGGCAACCAGAAGCGCTTCCAGATGATGGTGTCGCCTCCATCGGTTTCGATTCTGGATGGCGGGAACAGATACTCCCAGATGGACATGATCACGAGCACGGGCCAGAACCGCTGTGGCTGCAGAGCGGCGTCAGTCGGCGCCATATCTTCATCTGTCGCCGGGACGAACTCGTCCGGGCTGAGGCGTTGGGCCAGAAGGTCCCTGATCTGACCGCGCATTCGAAGGACCTCGCGGGCCTTTGACCGCTCGATCTGCGTCGATATGAGCCGTCGCAGCTCATCGGGAAACGGCACATAGCTCATGTCGATGTTGACGGTCTCACCTGCTGTCTGAAGCACGAGATTCCCATAGTTCAGCAGGTTTGCGACGAGCCCGGGCTGGTCCTCGTAGATATCGACGACATTATGGAGTGGAGTCTCTTCCTGTTGGGTTGAGAAGGGCCCGGCACGCTCGATGTGGACCACACGTTGCGTGGTCACAACGAAATAGTCATCGCGCCAGTTGATGAATTGCCACCCGACGATGCCAATGAGCAACAACACCGGGACGGTCAAGAGCAAGGCGATCACCCGCAGGAAAGTCTGGTCTGCTAGCAGCAGTGTGACAACGACAGGCAACAAGAGCAGGACTACGAAGGTCGGTGCTGCTGCTTGCCGGAAGAGCCTGATCCAGTGCCGCTGCATCGTGGCGATCGTCCATTCATCGGCGCGGAGCCAACTGAACTGGCGGACCTTGCGGCGCTTCTCGATTTCATCGGGGATGTTGAGGCGTCGTTGGAGATAGGGACGTCCTGCAAGCAGCGTGTCAAAGTCCGCGCGAAGTAGGAAGACGACCCGTGTATGTCTCACCGCGGTGGCAGTCACGTCGTGGAAGTCGCCCACCAACAATCCTAGCTCTTCGATCACATCACCAGGTCCCAGTTCGCCAATGTCGAGCAACGCTCCTTCGGGGCTTACACCGGTGAGCCGCACCTGCCCTTCGGTCACAACGAACATCCGGTCAGAGATCTCACCCTGCCGGAAGAGCCACTCGCCATTCCCATAGATCTGTTCCTGAGCGATCTGCGCAACCTGGTGAAGCTCCAGTTCGCCCGCACGATCAGTGAGATGCGCGAACGTCGCTATCTGTCGCAAGCGCACTACCAAGTTCTCTGGCTTTAGCGGCCCTTCGAGGTGTTCACGGAGGTACTTGCTCTTCTGGTAGGCCTTGATGAGATCACGGAAAGGTAGTATGAGCGTCTGCGTCTCAGTCAGAGCCACAACGGTCTGGCACTGAAAGTCGTCAACGGCCAGGCTGGTGCGTCCCAGGACGGCTCCTGGTCCATACTCCTCCTCCCGGGTGTTGTCTTCGTGACCCCCCAACGCCTCTTCAGATCGGATGACTTGGACGCGCCCCCTCACGATGATCACCGTTCGGTCCGGAACGCTTTCCTCCCACAGCAACGTCTCGCCGGGACCAAAGGTTTGCTGCTGGACAAACGGCACAAGCCGGAGGAGCTGTTCGCTCCCCAAGTCCTCGAGGTCCCTGAACGCAGGAATGCGTTTGAGATATGCCAGAACGTCGCGCGGTTCCATCTAATTGATTATACCATAGTCTTGTTATTGGCGTGACTCCGGCGGTGAGGAGTCTGACGTAACCTCTACAACAGATCGGTATGCAGCCAGGGTTTGTGAAGCAGTGTCATCCCAGGAAAAGGCCTCCCGCCGCGCGATCGCCTGTCGGCGCAATGCATCGCGGAAGGTATCGTCGTTGAACAGCCGAATCAGGGCACCAGCCATTCCCTCGAGATCGTCAGGCTCACAGAGAACGCCTGCCTCACCCACCACCTCTGGGAGGCTCGACGCGCTGCTCGCGACAACGGGGACACCGCAAGCGATTGCCTCGAGTGGCGGATAGCCGAAGCCCTCGTACAACGAAGGAAACACAAAGGCGCGTGCGCCACGATACAAGGCAGGTTTATGCTCCTCGGGGATGAAGCCGATGAACCGCACGGCGTCCCCATCAAGCCCAACCTCGCGGGCGATGCGCCGCGGATCAGGAGCGAAGGCCGTATCGGACTGGGGCAAGCGGCCACCGATGACCAACCGAATGTGGGGTAGGACGCGGCGTGCGATGCCAAAGGCGTAGAGCACGGCGCGCAGGTTCTTCCGCACGTCAAACCCACCAAGGTAGAGTGCGTAGGGATCGCTGAGCCCCAGGTCGCTCCGAATCCGCTCGTCGTCTGGTTCGGGCTGAGGCGTGTAGTGGGACGGGAATGCCAGGGGAACGGTACGCACAAGCTCGGGGCTGACGCGCAGATGGCGGATGATATCATGCCGCGATGCCTCCGAGTCTGCCAGAACCGCAGCCGCGCGACCCGTGGTCGCACTCACCAGTGCGGTGTACAGTCGGACAAGGGGGTTTCCCCGATAGGATGGTAGGATGCGCGGGATAATATCGTGAACAGTCACGACCACCGGCACGGCACACCGGGCGGGGGCTGCCCAATACGGAACATGGAGCAGGCTGCAGTCAGCAGCGTGTGCTACCCTGGGAACGATGACCTGCTCCCACCAGAGCTTTGCCAGGTTGGTCGGTCGGATGGATCTGGCGACCAACTGGACGTTGGGGCCCAATGTAGCTATGGATGCGTCAGACGACTCAAATGGAAGGATGAGCGCAAGTCGTACTTCGGGATCGACCCGGGTCAGGGCGTCGACTAGCTGACGGAGGTATTGGCCGCTGCCCGTGTCCGGACGGTTCCAGAACCAGCCGTTGATCGCGACGTGCAGGCGTGACCTGCTAGCAGAAGGCAATTCAGCCCGCCTCTCGCAGTGATCAGTAGCCCGGTGTGGGAGCAAGCCCGGACCGGGCTACATGAGCAGCCAGGTTCTACTCCCGAAGGTGGACGTTCACGGCCTGAAGGCCCCGATCGGTCTCGGTGACTTCATACCAGACAGGCGTATCTTCCACGAACTTCGTAGGGTCGCCGTCAATGCCACTGCGATGGAAGAAGATGTCGCTACCATTGCCCTGGGTGATGAAGCCAAAGTGCTTGTCTTCCTGGTACCATTTCACGACCCCGGCACGTAGCCCCGGACTTGTGTCCACATCCTCACGGCACTTGGCGCAACGCGTCGGGGGTTCCGGATCCAGGCCCATCCCTTTCTGGTGGCGTTGTTCCTCGACGCGGTAGACGAAGGTCTCTCCACAGCTTTGACACGTTAGCAGTTGGTCGCGAAATGGCATAGTCACTTCTCCAGTAGTCGCTTAGCCAGTGAGCTTATCACGGAACATCAGTCGGCAGGATTCGCGGTAATGCTTCATACTATACGATGGAAACGTGCCGAGGCAAGGCGCCTGTGTCTGCTATCCAGCGACGCTGTTGCCTTCCATCCTCCTGACGGTAAACTGCTGCCCATGCGATCAATGGTTCGGTTCGTCAAGCGTGGGGTAGGGATCCTGGGCCTTTTGCTGGGTGTATCCCTGGTGTTGGGGCGGGGAGATCTTCCAGAACAGGATATGGAGGCCACGCTCAACCTCATCAGTTCTCGACAGGCGTTCAACTTCGTTGCCTGGGAGATGCGTGCTCTGGTTAGCAAAGTGGCGTATGGCCTTCTTGCGCCGCAGCGGTTTATGGATGACGGTGCGCAGAGCCGGTTCGTGTTGTCGTATCTTGACGATGTCAGGGAATCAGATCGCCTACTGGATGAGATTGACCGCATCTACGTCGATGCCGAGATCGAGGATCCTGAGGCCGCCAGCCAGGCGGTCAGGGCTGAACACGCAGAGTTGCGCAAGGATATGGCACGCAGGGCGCCGGTTGCTGAGGCGATCCTGGAGTCGCAGGTAAGCCAAGTGCTGGCCGAGGGAGGACTTGGTTTCCTGTCATCGATTCTACCTCCTGTCAGTGGGACGTTCACGCCGCTTCCCACGATCCTGGTCATCTCGCCTCGCGATAGGATCACCAATCTCACGCAGCGGCAGCTGGTGGCTGGTCTGACCTCAGCAGAGCAGAACACGATGGAAGAGCGCGTCATGGAGGCGCTGCCGGACGTGTCGGCCTATGTGACGGAGATCGGTGGACTGGCGGCGTATCCTTCGATGTTGCTCGAGACTGGATCGATCTCGTGGGTGACAGACGTGGTTGCACATGAGTGGGCGCATCACTATCTGACTTTCTTTCCCCTGGGGTGGGCCTACATGCGCAGCAGCGAGGCGCGCACAATCAATGAGACCACAGCATCTCTGATCGGGGAATGGGCGGGCCAGGAACTCATGCTTCGGCACTACGAGCCGCAGTTAATTCAGAACAAGGCATTGCCGGGGCCGTTAACGAAGGCGAGCCGGACAGAGGATAGCGGCGCACAGGGGTTTGACTTCAATGCACAGATGCGCCATACCCGGATTGTGGCAGACGCGCTCCTGGCCGAAGGCAAGGTCAAGGAGGCGGAGTGGTACATGGAGGTACAGCGCAGGTATTTTGTAGCCAACGGATACCGTCTTCGACGCCTCAACCAGGCGTACTTCGCGTTCCATGGTGCCTATGCAAGCACCCCTGGCGCTGCGGGCACAGATCCGATCGGGCCTCTGGTGCGGGCTCTGTGGGCAGTCAGTGACACCCCCTCTCATTTCCTGAAGCAGGTTGCACCGATAGCTTCGCTGGAGGCGCTGGAGGCAGTCGTTGCCGAGGCAGGAGGCCGCGGTGCTCAGGCTACAGCTATTGCTACACCATTGTGGGACTCGGGCACACGCACTCCACCTGCCTCGCCCGGGCCTTCCGTTGATGTCCCAAGTGCATATGGTATAATCCCCGAAGTGTCAGAGATTCCTGGATCGAGGCTGTGATTGTTCAACCCGATTGACTGGCTGCTGGGGCTCTTCTCGCTGGACATAGGGATTGACCTAGGTACAGCAAATACTCTGGTCTACGTGCGGGGTAAGGGCATCGTCAGTAACGAGCCTTCCTGGGTCGCACGTGACCGCAATAGCCGAAGAGTCCTGGCTGTGGGCGCTGAAGCCAAAGAGATGGTCGGCAAGACGCCCGCCAATATCGTGGCGATTAGCCCGCTGCGCGATGGTGTGATCTCGGAGTTCGATGTGACCGAGGTCATGCTGCGGCATTTCATCCGCAAGGCCCACGCACAATTGTTGATCCCCTACCCCAGACCACGGGTCGTCGTGGGCATTCCCAGTGGCGTGACCGAAGTGGAGAAGCGTGCTGTCCACGACGCTGCGCTGGAGGCTGGCGCCCGCGAAGCTTATCTGATCGAGGAACCCATGGCCGCAGCACTTGGGGCGGGGCTGCCCGTTACCGAGCCTCAGGGAAGTATGATCGTTGACATTGGTGGTGGCACGACAGAGGTCGCCGTCTTCGCCCTGAAGGGGATTGTCGTGAGCCGCAGCCTCCGCATCGCCGGGGACGAACTCGATGATGACATCGTGCAGTACGCGCGCCAGAAGTACAACCTGGCGATTAGTGAGCGCATGGCAGAACGCATCAAGATCAATATCGGCTCGGCCTATCCGCTTCCCGAGGAGCGAACGATGGCCATGCGTGGGCGGAACCTTATCACAGGGCTCCCCGAAGAGATCGAGATCAGCTCGATCGAGATTCGTGAGGCACTCAGCCGGTCGACGAGCATCATCGTGGACCTGGTCCGAGATACGCTTGACGAGACTCCCCCGGAACTCGTCTCCGACTTGATGGAGACTGGGATCTGCCTCGCTGGCGGTGGTGGCCTACTCAAGGGTATGGCTGAACGCATCAGCGAGGAGACCCATATCCGCACCTGGGTGGCCCAGGAGGCCCTCACGTGTGTGGCACGGGGTGCGGGTATGGTCCTTGAGAGCTTCGAAGCGCTGCGTGCGACCTTGTCGTCGGAGGACAACTGGCGACCCGGCGGCTCTGCCTCCTGGTAAGCCATTCCTCTGCTGGGGCAGGCCGTTTTGGTATGGGTCGTGCGCGACGATCGGCTCTTGATCGGCGGGAGGCCAAGAGAGGTTCTGGGGCTCCTCAATGAAACGCAATAGTGGTCCCTGGTTGGCCTGGATTCTTCTGCTGGCCGCGCTTTTCCTCATCATTCTCAGCGAATCTGGCACGCTGACCCCCCTGGAAGGCCTGTTGAGCTATCTCGTGGGACCGCTGGAACGGGGCATCTCCAGCCTTTCCGAGCGAGTCGGCTTCGCTTCGGGATCGAGGCGAGACTTACAGACACTTCAAGAGGAGCTGGACGTTTTGCGTACAGCCAATGAAGCATTGGTCCTGGAGAACTTCCGGCTGCGTGAATACCAGGCCGAGAACGCCGAGTTGCGCCGGCAGCTCGACTTTCGCCAGGACAATCCGACGCTGGGGCTTGTTGGCGCCGATGTTGTCGAGCGTGGGTGTATGACCTACCCATGCGGTGAGGTTATTGGCCAGGACACGAATCCGTATCTTCGCTATCTGATCATCAATCTGGGCTCTCGCGACGGCGTCGCGGTAGGGATGCCAGTCGTGACGGGTGGGTCGGCGATGATCGGGCGGATCGCCCGAACCTCTCCGAGTCTGTCGTATGTCCAACTGATCAACGACCCGGCAAGTCGGCTCGCCACGATGTTGCAGCAATCGCGCGTTACGGGCGTTGTTGAGGGCTCGGAGGAAGGCTTGATGACCATGACCGATATCCTTCCTGACGAGGTGGTTACGGTGGGGGAAACGGTTGTGACATCGTCGTTGGGAGGACTGCTGCCGCGTGGCCTGATTCTGGGACAGGTCGACAGTGTGTCATACCAGGAGTCGGAGCTGTTTCAGACGGCGACACTAAGGCCAGCAGTCGATTTCAGAAGGCTGGAGACGGTGCTGGTGATTACCGAGTTCCCACAGCCGGATCTGACGGAGATCACGGTTCCATGAGGTCGGTTCCATGAGCCTCTACTTTGGGATCCCGATCCTTCTTGCTGCCGCGGTCATGCAGAGCGTTGTGATCGAACGGATCAGCATACTGGGGGGGCGACCGGACTTTGTGTTGTTGGTGGTCGTGACCTGGTCGATCATACGCGGCGCCGATGAAGGGGCCCTTTGGGGGTTCGTGGGTGGCATCTTCTGCGATCTATTGTCGGGCAGTGGCCTGGGGCTCTGGACACTGTCACTCACGGCGGTCGGATTGTTGGTCGGGCAGCCCTGGGTGCACGCTCTGGGCCCCACAGTTATCCGCCTGGCCCTGATGTCGGCAGTCGGTACTCTATTTGGCCATCTGCTTCTCATGCTCGCGATGGTGTTGTTTGGTCACGCAGTAGCCATCGGACGGGCCTTTCAGACAGTTGCTGGGCCGGCAGCGTTTCTCAATCTGCTGTTGTCTCCCTTCGTCTTTACATTCCTCGTGTGGTTCCACCGGCGCTCGCGTCGTAACCTGGGAGGCTTTGCGCAATGAGCGGCGGGCGCCACCTGGGATTGGCATCGGTGGAGAACACCGGTCGACGGGGCTGGGGGGAGTCGCGAACCGACGAGGCGGCGTCATCACGCCCTGCCTGGATCTTTCAAGCGCCCCGGGTAGCGCTCGTCGGCTGGGTGATTCTCATCATCCTGGGACTGTACTTGATTCGCCTCTGGCAACTGCAGTTTCTGGAGGGGGGGGCTTGGCGCACTCGGGCAGTGCAGCAGCAGAGCCTCCTCGTGACCGTCAGCCCGCCGCGCGGCGTGATCTATGACCGCAACGGCGAAATCCTTGTTCGCAACGTCCCTGCCTATAACGTAACGATCACACCTGGTAACCTCCCTGACGAACCTGAGCGTGAACGTGACGTGCTGATGCGGCTCGCGCAGATGTTGGGGGTCCCGTATAGCACCCGCGAGGGATTTGACGTTCCCGAGCATCGCCCGGAGATTACCGCTGTTGGTCGGTCCGAGTATCCTCCCCTGGGAGAGCCGCCGGAGCCGGGCCTGTTGGAGATGGTCGATGAGGTGCGCTACTTGCTGCCCTATGCGCCGATTGTCGTCGAACAAAACATTGATCGTGATCTGGCGCTGCTGATTGCACAAGAGGGCAGTGTGACGATGCCGGGAGTCGGCATCGAGATTGTGTCACGGCGCCGGTACACCTATGGAGAGCTCACGTCACAGATCCTCGGATTCCTGGGTCCTATTCCGCCAGAAAGTGTTGAGGAATACGAGCAGAAGGGCTACGATGCTGCTGTAGATCGGATCGGGTACGCCGGTATCGAGGCTCAGTACGAGGAATCACTGCGCGGCGTTCCGGGTCGACGGGTTGTCGTGAGGGATGTGCTTGGAATGGAGCTCAGCGTGCTAAGCGAGACTGAGCCGGTGCCGGGCGACAACATCTATCTCACGCTCGATATTCGGTTGCAACAGGTCGTGGAGGCCGCTCTCGCCTCGGGACTGGAGCAGGCGGGATCTCGAAGGGGCGCAGCGATCGTTCTCGATCCCCGGGACGGTGAAGTGCTCGCTATGGCTAGCCAGCCCACCTACGATGCGAACATGTTCAGCCGTAGGTTGGATGTGGATGTCTATGAACAGCTCTTGGAGGATCCCCATCACCCCTTCCTGAACCACGCTATCGCGGATCAGATTCCTGCCGGGTCGGTGTTCAAGATCGTGCCGGCCACAGCCGCACTTCAGGAAGGGGTGATCAATCGCTTCACGACGCTCAACTGTCCGGGTCGCGTGCTGCTGCCGAATAAGTTTGCCCCAACGGACGCTAGTCTGGCTCAGCCATTCTACTGCTGGATCAACTTGCAGAACGGTGGCGGGCACGGGCCACTGACAGTCGTTGGGGCATTGGCACAGTCCTGTGATATCTTCTTCTACCAGGTAGGCGGTGGCTTCGAGGAGACCGAGTTCACGGGCCTTGGTGTCGACCGTCTCGCCGCGTACGCAAGACTGTTTGGCCTGGGTAGCCGGACCGGTCTGGATATTCCTGGAGAGGCAGCCGGGCTGGTACCGACGCCACAGTGGAAGCGCCAGACCTACCAGGAGACCTGGACGACAGGGAACACCTATAACCTTTCCATTGGGCAAGGTGACCTTCTCGTCACGCCGCTGCAGATGGCGAATGCGCTGGCGGTGGTGGCGAATGGAGGTACCCTATACGCGCCTCAGCTTGTCCAGCACGTGTCTGATGCGGCAGGACAGATTATACGCCCCTATGTGCCCACTATCAGCCAGACCCTGAGCATCGATGCGGCTGTGTGGCAGACGGTCAGGGAAGGGCTCGACGAAGCAGTCTCGGAGACTGGAACGGGTAACCGTGCGCAGTTGGAGGATTTGGGGATCAACCTGGCAGGCAAAACGGGAACCGCGGAGTATTGTGACGACATCGCTTATGCGGCGGGACGATGTGACGTGGAAGCCGACGAGACATTGCCGACTCACGCATGGTTCATGGCCTATGGTCCTTTTGAGGCACCCGAGGTCGTTGTGTTGGTCTGGATCTATGACGGCGGTGAGGGTTCTGTGACGTCGGCGCCTGTCGCTAAGGAAGTGCTCGACTTCTACTTCCGCCGCCAGTTGGGCCTCCTCGATGTTGAGGAGAGTGATGCCAGTGAAGGTGAGGAGTCGACCATCCCCGATGCGGAGCTGCCAGCGCCGGTTGAGCCGTAGGTTGTGGTGGGCCCTGCTGATTACCGGGGGCGGAGTGTGGGGCCTGGGTGCAGTGCGCACCCTTGCCTATTCCTTTCGCTGTAGTTTCTGCTTCTCAGTGCCGGGGGCCCTGGCTGGGGTGTTGTTCGGTGCCCTGGTGGCGGCCTGTGCGGGCCGCGTGTTGAGGCGGGCTGGGCGTGATACAGATGAGGCGCTGCCTGGGCTGCTGTCGCTGTGGTTGCCGCTGATCGATGTCCTCAGCGTTGGAGCGGAAAGCTGGCGGAGCCCTGCGCTGTTGGCAGGCTCACTCGCGATATGCATACTGGCGTTCGCGCGCCTCCCCCGCAATGCCTGGGTTGCCTTGTCCGTCATAGTGCCCCTTGTGCTCTATCTCCCAGACGTCTCTCCCTACGTCGGTCGGGCGGACACGTTCGAATTCCAGGTGGTTGGTCCGCAGCTGGGAATTGCACATCCGAGCGGATATCCTCTCTACACCCTGATCAGCAAGGCGTTCTCTCTGCTTCCGATAGGCTCCGTGGCGTGGCGGATCAACCTTACGTCGGCGGTCTTCGCTTCCCTGGCTTCGGGTCTTCTCTATCTGGCTATGCCAAAGCGGTCGTGCCTTCTGGCGCTGTTAACCGCATGGACGCTTGCATTCTCGCCAACGCTCTGGTCGCGGGCCATCGAAGCTGAAGTGTATGCGCTGAATGCGCTCATCGTCGCGATCGTGCTATTGACAGTCACCCTGTGGGCGGATGGCAGGCTGATCGCCAGGCGGGCCTGGCCCATCCTGGGTCTCGCCATGGGGCTTGCGCTGGCGTCGCACGTCACCTTGGGAGCGTTGGGTGCTATCGCGCTCGGTGGATTGGTGACGGCCAAGGAGAAACCACCGCGGAGTAGCTGGCTATTGGCCGTGGGGCTGGGGGCTCTGGGTCTGCTGCTCTATGCCTACATCCCGCTGCGCTGGCCTGCGGTGACCGGAGGGGGGCAGATGTCGTCGGCGGAGTTCCTGCGATATGTGACCAACGCAGGGTCCGGTGGCGCGTTGCGCCCACTTGCTTTCCTCAGAGATCCTGGGCGTTGGCGCGTGGTCGGGCAACTGATCCTTGACCAGATCGGTTGGGCGGGGCTGCTGCTGGCAACGGTGGGGTGGGGCTATCTGGCTCGGCGGCGTCTGTGGATGGCAGTGGGTACGCTTGTGTCATTTGGGGCCTGGGTCTGGTTCAACCTGAGCTTCTATGTGGCGGAGCCAGACTACTCAGCGTTCCTGATCCCGGCGTTCGTGGTGCTGGTGTTCTGGATGGGGTGGGGCGTTCAGGAGATCGCGTCCACGTTACGGCGATTCGGGACTACTGAGATGCACGGCGTTAAGCCAGTGGCCAGCGGGGTATGGGTGGTACTTGTCGCTGGACTCGTCCTTGCCCGGATATGGCGGACAGGCCCGACCCTGAATACGATGGCTGTGGGGCGATCCGATGAGCTCTGGGCACGTTACGTGCTCTCGTTGCCTCTGGCGGATGGTGCCGCGATTCTTGCCGACAGTGAGAAGTTTCCACCTCTCTACTACCTACAGCAGGTCTACGGTGTGCGTCCCGATCTGGAGTTGGTGACGTTGTTCAGCGAGTCGCAGTATCGGGAGGCACTCGATCGGCGACTGGAGGCCGGGCAGCCGGTCTACCTCGCGCGTTACCTACCCGGGATGGACGAGTACGGGGTGCGCTCGATGGGCCCCCTGGTGGAGGTGGCCCCCAAGGCCCTGTCGGGTACGCAGAGTGCAGAGGGCGTTCGCTTTGGCGACGATCTAGCGTTGGCAACCTCGCGCCTGGATGCTGATGTCTACGGGCGCGCGATGCACCATCTCCTGCTCACGTGGCTCGTCGAGGATGCGATCGAGGACGATCTTGAGTTGCACCTGCGTCTCGTGGATCCTGGCGACGGCCGAGAGATCCTGAGACTGAGCGAAGGGCGTCCGGTGGGCGGCTATACGACAACGCGCGCGTGGCAGGTGGGATGGGCCGTCGATGACTACCACGCCCTGAGTTGGCCTGAGTGGGTGCCGGTGGGCGAATATCGACTCGAACTGGCCCTCTCGCCACGCTTTGAGGAGATTGGGCTGCCGGTCGGCGGCCGTGAGGGTCCCTGGTACACGCTGGGCCAGGTAGTCCTGCCGGTAGCAGGTTCAGAGACAGCAGCCGATGCATTTGCGGAACAGGGACCGGTCTCTTTGCTGGAGCGAGGTCTCTGGATGGTCGCACCGCAGGTTCCCCGTGAGGCAGTGGCAGGAACGCTCGTTGACCTCGACCTGATCTGGATGTGCAACGACCGGCACCGTTCAGAGCACCTGGAGGGGACCCTGGTTGATCTCACGTGGATTCGTGAGGGTGAGGGTGGAACCGCGAACGTCCCAGTGAGCACGGTCTCGCTAATAGCCAATGGCGAGAATGGGGTATCGGTCAGCTGTCGTGAACCGGCAGGCGCGCAGCAAGGTACTGAGGCGCGGCGCTACACCGTGCAGATCCCAGAGGAGCCGGGGCGGTACCGCCTGGAGGTGGGGGCGCCGTCTGGGCAGGCTCGGTGTCGGTGGCTGGAGACAACCCAAGCGGCGTGCTCGATCGGCACCGTCATCGTGACACCAGCAACCGCCGGCGAAGCAGTCTTCGATGGCCGGATCGTTCTTGTCACGTCGTCTTTTGACGCAAGCGGTGTGACTGCAGGGGGACCGTTGGAGGTTGCTCTGGTGTGGCGCAGTGTCCAGGCTCTCACCGCGGACTACACCGTCTTCGTGCAGGCTATCGGTCCCGACGGCAAGCTCTACGGGCAGGTCGATAGCTGGCCCGCACATGGCGTTCGCCCGACCAGTGGGTGGGCTGTCGGAGAAGAGGTGCCGGACACTTACTCGTTCTATATGACATCCGAACGACCCGGCGGCGAGTACCATGTGATCGTCGGGTGGTATCTCCTGGCCGATATGACTCGTTTGCCGGTCGTCGACGTCGGGGGAAAAGCGATCGGCGACTTTGTCGAGCTGGGGACTTTCACCCTGCCCTGACGCCGGTCGATCAAGGTACTCACTCGCCCTCGGGCAGGAAACGGTTCGTGAAGGCCATCTCCACGTCGGTGCGCTCGGCTATTGCCTGGCTGGCCAGCAGGGACTCCTGAAGCGACTGCCACTGCGTATCGGTCTGCCATCCGAGGCCTCGATAGACCGAGTCCGCGTGGGCTTGGGTGGCTGGGCCATAGGCGGCCTCTATCTCGGTGAGCAGCATGTAGCGCATGTGCTCGCGGTCGGTCTCAGACCCAGTATAGTGCAGGACGGCCTCTACCGCCTCATCGGGGTGTGCCTCGGCGTAGATGATTCCTCTCAGGGCAGCGCGCATGAATCGGGCGAGTTCGTCCGGGTGGGTCTCAATGGTGGTGTCTGTAGTGACGTAGGCGAGTCCCAAGGTCGGTACACCATAGTCAGCGGGATCCCATAGGACAACGTCGTAGCCCCAGCTACGCAACGTGTACGGCTCATTGGACGTGTAAACGGGATAGACGTCCACCAGGCCTTCAGTGAGCACGCGTGGATCGAACCCTACGTTGATCAGCTCGACATCTTCTTGAGAAAGCCCCGCGACTGTGAGCAGGGCCAACAGTTCCGGCGGCGGGGTGCCCTTGAACCCGATTTTGCGGCCCCTCCAGTCCTCGAGTGTCACAATGCCACTGTCAGCTAGCGCTACGAAGGCCTGTTGGCCTCTCTGTCCGATCATACCGATTGAGACTAGCGGGAGTCCAGGGTCGATGCGCCGTTTGAGCAGGACTGCAGCATCCTGTGTCG
>JAXDDP010000054.1:0-18114 GCA_034676785.1 Anaerolineae bacterium
GAGATTCGGTGGATCAGCTCCGACGACGCGAGAATCAAGATGATATTCTCAGCACACTCCGCCCTCCAGGATGACGGCTCACCAAGCTTCCGGCTCGTCGGTCAGGAAAGCATCCAGGAGATAGAGATCAGTGGACAGCCGGCCGTGATCGTCAGGGGAGGTTGGGATCACGACAGCCTCGAATGGGCTTGGCCGGAGGTGATGACGCTTATCTGGACGGTGAATGATGTTGAGTACACCCTGTCCAGAAGTGACCGTGAAGGCTCTGAGGCACAACTGGTAGCAATAGCAGAGTCCACTCGATAGAGCCTGCGCTTAGAAGTGGTACGCAGCAGCCGGACCGACCGCTTGGAAAAGTACCAGGCGCCGCGTACGCGGCGCCTGGTGTCTCAGCGTGGGTGGCAGTACCCCAGAGAGGAATTGAACCTCTAACCTTGTGCTTAGAAGGCACTCGCTCTATCCGTTTGAGCTACTGGGGCGTACTTTCCCTCATAAACCGGCCTTAAGAACAGGGCGCAGGCCCAGACGCACTGTGCGGCTCGAAAGCAGGCGCAACACCTGGTCGGGTTGGTGCCCTACCATCGGGGCCAACTTCCGCGCCGACAGGGGCTGGTTAGCATTGGCCAGAAACGCCCGGAAGATAGCCTCGACCAGCGTCGGTGCCTGCAAAAGGTAACCGGGTTGCTTGCTACAGTGAGTCGTGATCACGTACTGCAGTCCATCAACGCGAGTGACCTCACCTGTGTCCCAGTCAATCCAGTCAATCTGATCTTCCATAGTCTGCCCGGTGAATGCCTCACGATGCTCCGGACAGAGATGCGAGACCAGCTTGATGTTAACGTCGAGTCCCTGTTTCTCCCACCAGGCATAATCGATGTGGAACGGCGTGTCCAGCGTCGGTTTGATGAACTGCGTAAGCGCAGGATCTGGCGGAAGTACGGCCATCAATCCCCCCCTTGGTAAGCCCAGTAGTTGTCACCCAACGAGACATACCGCGGCGACGTTGCCAACGTGGCCAGCATCGGCGCGGGCGGCACACGGCGCATCAGATTCAACACACTGTAGAGCGTCATCGCGTGTACTGCCCGTTGCAGGCTTAGTCCAGCCAACCCGCCGAAGGCACGCTCCAGCAACGACTCGAGCGACATGCGGTCATAGCGCTCCCGAAGCGCATCCACAGCCGCAACGTCCGCCACTGCGACGGCAGCCAATTCGTCATATTCACACGCAGCCGGCACTCGCGTCACCTCAAACATCAACTGGTCGCCGTCAACCGTCACAGTACGCAACCACTCGCGCCGCTGAGACTTGATGGGGCGGACACCGACCCTGACGACCCCGGGCTCATCTGCTCGCCTCAGATCGATGTAAGAACCCACGAAGGCTTGCTTGGCCTTGTACCAATCCTCGAGCCCGTATACGTAGCGCCCACTGCGCACCACCCATCCGGGGAACTCCTTGCCGGTCACATCGTCCACAAAAGTGAATCGAATACGGTCGGTGATCCGTGCCGTCGGGAAGAGTCGCTTCACGTGCGGCGCCAACGGCAATGTCCCACTTCGCCAGTGCGGGTAAGTGAGCACCAAGGTCACGAACCCATCGGCTGCATCTGCTGTCGACAGCTCAGACCACTCATCGGCAACCTGCATCTCCAGCGAGAGCATCACGCTGTCGAGCACCTTCCGGTTATACGAGGCCGGAACGTAGTGCAGGAGCCTCGGCGTCTCCAGAACCTCGCGCGGTTCGTGGCTTTGCAGATACCAGAGCGCATAGCCCGATGGCCCCACATCGTCGAAACGACGATCGCGCAACAGCGCATGCTCCAGCGAGAACGCCTGCAGCGGCGTCGAAATCTCATCCGGCAGATCGATTTCCTGCAGAAGGCCATCGGTTCGCATCGGGCCGCCCCCCGACATATCGAGCATCGCCTCAGCGATGTTCACCTGGCCGGGTGACACGTCGGCCAGCAGCGCCCGAACAAACCAGCGGTCTGCGACGTTAACGAACTGTACACTTGTCTGTAGAGCCCGGAGCAGTGCGGCCCGGATCTCCTCGCCGAACTCGTCATACACGTCGTCGGCAGTCACCTCATCATCGGTAAGGTACGAGGCCGTATCGAGCGGGTGCGGGCGCTGCAGTTCTGCAGCATACTCGTGCATATCGCCGTCAGCCATCTCGACCTGAACAACCGTGAAGGGTTCGTATTCGGGATTATGTCCCGGTCGCGTCGCCACCACATAGCCTGTGCTGTTGCCCAGATGCGCAAAGATGACGTTCTCGCCCGCCGCATAGGCTTCACCCGGGCGGTAGATCCGTCCCTGCGATAGCGTAGCATCCAGTACCTGCGTGATCTGCGCGTGCCGGTAGCGCGTAAGCTCAGTGGCAAGCTCTTCCAGCGTCTGCGGTCGTTCGCTCTCTACGAGGAAGTTGGCGAGGTACTCCAGATCCGAAGGCTGAACCGCGAACTGCTCCCAGTACTGATCGTTGCCGAACATCCCACTCCTGCTCATATGCCTCGCAATCCAATCAATGCCCGCGACATTGCACGGGGTGTAGGTATCACTAACCAAAGTCTATTATACCAGTGTTAAACCGCATTGACAAATCACAGCCTGTGTTACACTCAGCCTGAAGGGCACATTCTGGGGAGGAAGACCATGAACTACGAACCAAAGGACGTCAGGCTCGTCACGATCGAAGTGATCTACGGAATGCTGCGCGCCAACGTGATTCGCGGTCTTCTCGAGAGCGCAGGGATTCCCGTGATGTTGAGATACGAGGCAGCCGGTCCGGCAATTGGACTTATCATCGACGGGTTGGGTCGTGTTGAAGTCCAAGTTCCCGCTGACTGGGAGAAAGAAGCCCGAGACCTGCTAGCCGCAGAACCCGCCGCTGATGCAACGGACGCGGATGACGAACTCTCAACCGACACGTGGGATGACAGCACGACTGACCCAGGTCGTGGGGAATAGCGCCGGCGTGAAGCGCTTCGTCACCGTCATCGGAGCGGGCCTGGCCGGTTGCGAGGCAGCCTGGCAGGCGGCGCGGTTGGGTGCAAAGGTCCATCTCTATGAGATGCGCCCTCTAAGGATGACGCCAGCGCACACCAGCGGTGCGCTTGGCGAGCTCGTCTGTTCCAACTCACTGGGCTCCGATGTGGTCGGTCGCGCTCCTGGTCTGCTCAAAGAAGAGCTGCGCCGTCTGGACTCGCTCGTCATATCGACCGCTGACGCACACCGGCTTCCCGCAGGCAGTGCCCTCGCTGTCGATCGGGAAGCCTTCGCCGCAACGCTGACTTCACGTATCGAGTCTCACCCGCGCATCTCGCTCATCCGCGAGGAAGTCACAGCTGTCCCCCCTACCAATACAGGACCTGTCGTGCTTGCCACCGGTCCATTGACCTCCCCTGCGATGGCCCAAGCACTGCAGGCGCTTGGTGGTCGCGAGAACCTGTACTTCTACGATGCCATCGCCCCCATTGCTGAACTGGATAGCATCGATATGTCCGTCGCCTTTCGAGCATCGCGTTACGGAAAGGACGAATCAGGCGAGGGTGATTACATCAACTGCCCAATGACCGAAGCCGAGTATGACGCCTTTCACAGCGCGCTAGTGACAGCGGAGCGCATCGCGATGCGCGATTTCGAGCTGGTTGATACTCCCGAAAGCACACGGTTCTTCGAGGGATGCCTACCGATTGAGGTGCTTGCCGCCAGAGACCGCATGGCGCTTGCCTTTGGCCCACTGCGCCCGGTAGGGCTCATAGACCCACGCACCGGGAAGCGCCCCTTTGCGGTCGTCCAGTTGCGCCAGGACAATGCCGCTGGAACCCTCTACAACCTGGTTGGCTTTCAGACCAACCTCAAGTATGGGGAGCAGGACCGGGTGCTGCGCACCATCCCTGGACTCACCCAGGCCAGATTCATGCGCTATGGTTCCATGCACCGCAACACCTACACCAATGCGCCTGCCATGCTCTTGCCAACCCTCCAGATGCGGAACACGCCGCACACGCCCGCTGACAATCTGGAACCAGAAACAGAGTCTCTTCTACTTCTGGCTGGCCAGATCGCTGGACTGGAGGGATATGCGGGGAATGTTGCGGGCGGATGGCTTGCGGGAGTCAACGCCGCTCGCTTGTTACAGGGACTGGCGCCACTCACGGCACCGCCCGAGACGATGGTGGGTGCCCTGATGCACTACGTCACACATGCTGACCCGCGCGACTTCCAGCCGATGAAAGCCAACTTCGGCCTGATGCCCCCTCTCGAAGAGAAAGCGCATGGCAAGCGTTCCCGCGGTGCGGCCTTCGCTGTGAGAGCACTAGCGACTCTCACCAATTGGTTGCAGACACATCCCGAGCTGGGAGTCAGAACGGCTGAGGCTGCACAGCTTTGAGCTGTGTTGACCTCAGCCGCTCACTCCTGTCCGCCGCCGCAGTCTAGTCAACGATGCGTTCGCCCAATGTAACGGGCAACTCGATCATCTCACCATTGCGCGATATCTTCACGGCGACCGTGTCGCCGGGGACGGTGTAGGTCTCCAGATACGCGATCAGATCACTACCATCCAGAATGGGCGCGTCGTTGATCGATACGATGACGTCGCCTCCGACAGGGATCGTTCCATAACGCGTGTTAATGCGTCTTTGTGCACCGCGCAGGCCTGCCTCTGCCGCCGCTGAACTCGATTCCACCGAAACCAACAGCACCCCCCTGTCCGGAACATCGTACCCTGCATCCCTGAGGACCTGCACCAGCTGTGAGGTGAGTCCGACCGGACCTACGCCCATCCACGGGTGCGCGTAGGTGCCCGTCTCAATCAGATCGGGGACCACCCGCTTCACCAGGCCCACCGGGATCGCGAACCCGATCCCGGCGTTTGACTGGCTGGTGCTGACGATTTGCGCGTTCACGCCGATCACCCGACCTGCCAGGTCGAGGAGCGGGCCACCGGAGTTTCCGGGGTTAATCGCAGCATCCGTCTGAATCGCCTCACCGACGAAGCGCTCGTCAGGGCTCTGAATAACGCGCTTCAGGCTGCTGATGACACCAAACGTGAGTGACTGCTCCAGCCCAAAGGGGCTGCCGATCGCCACCACGAACTGGCCAATCTTCAAGCCTTCTGAATCACCAAGCACGACCGGGCGCAACGTGTGAGCCGACGGATCCACCTTTACCACGGCTAGGTCGTAGGTCGGGTCTTCACCCACAACTTGGGCCTCCAACGTTGTTCCATCGGCAAACGTGACATTGATCTGCTCCGCTCCCTCCACGACGTGGTAGTTGGTCACAATGTGACCCTGATCGTCGTAGACGAAACCAGAACCGCTACCCTCCTGCGGCATCGCGTTGTAGAAGAAATCGTACGCTATCACTGTGACGGCGATGTTGACCACCGAGTCACCCGCAGCGGCATAGACGGCCTCGACCTGTGTCTGCAGATCTTGGAGAGCGTCGCCTGGCGGCGCAACCACAACCGGCGCCGCCGTCGGAGCGGGCGTTGGGGGCACGGGAGTCGCCGTTGGCCCATCAGGTAATGCACCCTCCCGCGTCACGGTAGGCACGCTCAGACAGCCCAGCGACAGAACGACAAGCAACCCAACGATCGCCAGTGCGTGCATGCTCGAACGTCTAGTGTTCATCCTCAACTCCTGCGCAGGTCAGGGCGCCCTCACGGCACCAGGAAGACCGGGCATTGTGCGTAACGCAGTACCTCCGTGCTCACATCACCGAGAAGCAGGTCGGTCACCTTCGCCGGGCCTCGCGTACCCAGTACGATCAGAGACACATCCTCATCTTGCGCCGTCTCAACAATCACGCGGGCCGTAGACTGTCCCGCAGCCACAACACCCATCGCGGTGATGCCGGCCTTCTGTAGCAACTCCACTGTATCGCTAACCACCTCATGAGCAACTGACTCCAACTGCTCTACCAATGCGCCATAGCCCGACGTTGAGAGGTAACGCTCAGGCGACTGATAGACGTGGAGTACGATCACCTCGGCCCCTTCCTGTCGCGCAAGGTGCTCCAGATAGATCAACGCCCGTTCCGCAGCAGGCGTAGCATTGTGAGCGAACAAGATCCGTCGAAACATAGTGACCCCTCACTTTCTCATCGGCGCAGCTTCTTCAGTTCCTCGAAGAGCTCGCGCTCCCGGCTGCTGAGGCTCTCGGGGAGTGCCACCTCGATCACGGCGTAGAGATCGCCTCTGTCATCGGAACGATCTGTTGGCCGCCGTCCCAGAATGGGCATTCCCTTTCCACGCAGGCGGAAGCGCGTTCCATTCTGCGTCTCCGCCGGTATGTTGAGCATTACGGAACGACCGTCAGGTAGGGGCACTCGAATCTCGCCGCCCAGCAGGGCTGTGTAGAGATCTACACGTACCCTCGCAACCAGATCATCGCCGTCTCGCTCAAATTGCGGATGCGAAGCTACCTGAATCACCAGGTACAGATCGCCCGCGGGAGCACCGGCCTGCCCCGGAGCCCCTTTTCCTGCCACACGGACTCGCGTTCCCGATTTCGCGCCGGCAGGGATCGCTACCTCGATCCGCTGGTCGCCAATCTGGAACAGCCGCTTTGTCCCACTGTAGGATTCCTCGAGCGTGATCTCGACCGGCTGGTCGTAGCTGCGCCCCTGGCGGGGCTGCGAGGCCCCCCGCCTACCGAAACCGCCTCCAAGAAGGTCGCCAAAGCCACCATCAGCATCCCGACCATAGCCTCGGACGCTAGCCCCTCCCAGCCCGCCGAAAAGCTGCTGGAAGAAGTCAGAGAAACCGCCCTGGCCAAAGTCCGCTGGCCCGGTCGTGTAGGTGTATCCACGACCACCTTGGCCCGCTCCCCACTGCTGCCAGAAGTCGTCCGGTGCCCCGCCACGTTGTTCCCACCCCTTCCACTCACTGCCGAACTGATCAAAGAGCTTGCGCTTCTCAGGGTCCGAGAGAACCTCGTACGCCTCATTGACCTCCTTGAACTTGTCCTCGGCACCCGGGTCGTCCGGGTTCATGTCGGGATGGTACTTACGTGCCAGCTTACGGTACGCCTGTTTGATGTCTTTCTCTGAAGCATCTTTGGCTACACCCAGCACACGGTAATAGTCCTTGTAGTCCATAGCCGCTCCCTACTCCACAGGGACCCCTACATGCAACCGCATTCCGTCTAGCCCTCCTGCTTGGCCACGACCACCTTTGCCGGTCGTAACACACGATCTGCATACATATAGCCCGGAAGGGTAACGGCGACAATGTGCATGTCCTCCACGCCTGCCTCGTGCGACGGGAGTACAGCTACCGCCTCGTGACAGTGCGGGTCAAAGGGCTGCCCTTCAGCAGCAATCCGCTCCACACCTTTGCGCATCAGCAAGCTCATAACGCCATCATAGACCACCTGAATGCCCTTGTGGGCGGGGTCGTTGAGGTTGATGTGCTTGAGCGCTTGCTCGAGATCATCGGCTATACCGAGGAATGAACGCAGGAACTGCTCTTGCTCGCGCAGGACCTCGTCTTCAGCCCAGCGCTTCTGCCGCTTGCGATAGTTCTCCATGTCGGCCTTGAGCCGTAGGGCGGTTTCCCGCCAGTCAACGGGCTCACCGCCCACCAGGGATGCCTTTCCGCTGCCGTCCTGCGAAGTCACTACCGTCTCCCCACCCTGTCCCTGATCGCCTGCGTTAGTCTCCTCAACGATACCTTCGGGAGCCCCTGACTCCACTTCCGGGTCGCCGGGCTGCGCGTGCTCAGCACGCCTGCGCCGAACCGGTATGCGGGTACCCTGATTGTTGTTCACCATAAAGAATGTCTCCGCTCTCTGCCATCTGACTGACAAGGGGTGGCCGCAGCCACCCCTTGTCCTATGTTCCGACCACACTGGCGACAGCACAGCCTCTGCCATCGCACACTAGCTCGAGGTCAGTTCACTTCACGGTACTCACCCTCGACAACGTCGGGGCCCTCACCGGGGGGCGCTTGCTCACCGCCAGGTGCGTGACCATATCCAGGACCCACGTGCGGGCCCGGCATGGGACCCTCTCCACCCTGTCCGTAAGCCTGCTCACCCATCTTCATCGCGGCATCACGCAACTGATCCATCTTGCGACGAATGGCCGCGGGGTCTTCGCTGGTATCCTTCAGGCTACGCAGGTCGTTCATCAGGCCTTCGAGTTCAGCACGAACATTGCCAGGAACCTTCTCACCGAGATCGGCCATGCTCTTCTCGATCTGATAAATCATGCCATCAGCTTCATTCCGCGTATCCACCAGGAGCTGTCGCTTCTTGTCCTCTTCCTGGTGCAGTTCGGCCTCTTGGACCAACCGGTCTACCTCATCACCGCTCAGGTTGGTGCTCGCCGTTATCGTGATGTGCTGCTCGCGACCAGTCGCCTTGTCCTTGGCCAGCACGTTGAGAATGCCATTCGCGTCGATATCAAAGGTCACCTCGATCTGGGGCACCCCACGTGGCGCCGGTGGAATCCCGTCCAACCGGAACTGACCTAGCAGCATATTGTTCGCCGCCATTGGGCGCTCGCCCTGATAGACCTTGATATCCACAGCCGTCTGGTTCGACTCAGCTGTCGTGAATGTCTCGCCCTTCTTGACGGGCACCGTCGTGTTCCGGGGGATGAGATTAGTCATCCGGCCGCCCAGAGTCTCGACACCCAAGCTAAGCGGAGTCACATCCAACAACAGGATGTCCGTCACATCCCCAGCCAGAACACCACCCTGAATCGCCGCGCCGACCGAGACGACCTCATCGGGGTTGACGCCCTTGTGAGGATCCTTGCCGTTCGTGAGCGAACGAACAAGCTCCTGGATCATCGGCATACGCGTCGCACCACCCACCAGGACCACCTCGTCAAGCGCCGAAGCACTGATCTTGGCATCACTCAGCGCCCGCTCAAAAGGCCGCCGGCAACGATCTACCAGATCCTGGGTCAACTGCTCGAACTTGGACCGGGTAATGCGGATCTGAAGATGCTTCGGACCGGTGGCGTCCGCCGTGATGTAGGGAAGGTTGATATCGGTCTCCATCATCGTGGAGAGCTCGATCTTTGCCTTCTCGGCGGCCTCACGGAGGCGCTGCATCGCCTGTCGATCCTTCGACAGGTCGACGCCTTGCTGCTTCTTGAACTCGTCAAGCATCCAGCGCACGATGCGCTCATCCCAGTCATCGCCGCCCAGGTGCGTGTCGCCGTTCGTGGATTTCACCTCGATCAGGCCCTCGCCGACCTCGAGGATCGAGACATCGAAGGTACCGCCACCCAGGTCGAAGACCAGAATCGTCTCGTCCTTGGCCTTGTCCAGCCCATACGCAAGCGCCGCGGCCGTGGGCTCGTTAATGATCCGCATCACCTCAAGGCCCGCGATCTGCCCAGCATCCTTGGTTGCCTGTCGCTGACTGTCGTTGAAGTAAGCCGGCACCGTGATAACGGCCTGCGTTACACTCTCGCCGAGGTAGGCCTCAGCATCCTTCTTAAGCTTTTGAAGTACCATCGCCGAGATCTCTTGCGGCGTATAGACTTTGTCCTGCACAGGCACACGCACGCGGGCATCATTCTGGTTGCCCGCAACGATCTCATAGGACACCATCTCTCGAGTGACCTGCACCTCGGGCTCGTCGGCCCGGCGTCCCATTAGCCGCTTGACTGAATAGACTGTGTTCTCAGCATTCACAACTGCCTGACGCTTAGCCGGATCGCCGACCAAACGGTCATTGTTCTTGGTAAAGGCGACCACAGACGGGCACAGACGATTCCCCTCAGCCGTGGGAATCACGGTAACCTGTCCACCTTCCATCACAGACACGACTGAGTTCGTCGTCCCGAGGTCAATGCCTACAATTCTGGCCATAGTCTCCCTCCATGCTTTCTAATTCCTGTACCAGTATAGGCCCTGAGTATTTGAAAGACATAAGAAAGGCGTATGAAATGCACTAGCGCAGGTTCCGCTGCAGGTGCCGTCTGGCGAGAGGCCGCTAACGTGACAGCTTTTTGCCTTGGGCTATCAGGATCAGGCAGCGCAGCGGCGCGCGCACCCGACGCCCACTACGACAGCGCACACTGCCAGCGCACAGACACCACCTGCCACAAGCAGACCAGCATCCTGCCAGAAGGGCAACGGGAAGAGACGGATCAGCGTATCGGAATAAGAGAACACCCAGGTTCCCGACTCGAAGAACACGCCGTGGAAGGCCTGGAAGAATCCCTCAAACCCGATCAACATCCAGACCGCCAGTCCGAGGAGTATCGCCAACGTGAGTGCGCCGCCCTGCGCCAACGCAGACCAGGGCGCACAGCGATCTAGCCGCGTCAGGAGCCATGCCGAGCCAAGGCTCACGATAATCGCAACACCTGCCAACAGCGTGAGTCCATCAAAGACGGCTTTCACATCCTCCATATGGCCGAGCTCCCGTTCGTCGTACGCGGGCTCGCCGTCAGCAAGCTGCAAGGCATCCAGCGTCGTCGGTCGCCCTGGCAGATTTAGATACCGGATGGTCGCCTCAGCCAGACCCAAGCGCTCCTGTGGAGACATGCCAAACGGGTCGGCAGGGAAACCGGTGCGAGCATACTCGAATCTGGCGAACCAGGGAAAAGTCAGAGCACGCACTACAGTCATCGTGAGGACAATTGGGATGGTAATGACCATCAGGACTCTCAGCATACGTCGCATAGAGGTAGCTCCCGTCACCTTGAGTTACCCGTCGTTACGGGTAGAATGACGCAGTTATAGCATAGACTTGTGCAGGATAAATGGCGTTTCCGATTTCATGACTATCAGTTGCACAGTCGACTTCGTTCTGATGGTCTTTCTGATTGCCGTTATGACGGTCATGCTATAATGGAGTAACTATGGACGACACCGCGATCATGCTCAAAGGTACCTCGGATGGCATTCTGCTCCGACCCAAGTCAAGCGACTGGGAGGCTGTCTTGGCGGCCCTTGGGCAGGCACTGGAGGAAGCAGATGCGTTCTTCCGCGGTGGTCGGCTGATCATGGACCTTGGCCTTGGCGAACTAACCCAGACCCAACTCACATCCGTCCGCACGCTGGTCTCTCAGTATGACATTCAGCTATGGGCGATACTCAGTGAGAACGACAATACCGTACACCTGGCACGCTCCAATGGAATTCTCACGCGCCTGCCCAGGGATAACGAGCCCCGAAAACCCACAGCCGAAGTTCGCCCTGAACAGCAGGCGCTGTTGATACAGCAGACACTGCGTTCTGGCCAGAGCATCCACTATCCGGGTCACATCACCCTTGTCGGCGACGTTAATCCCGGCGCGGAGATCGTTGCGGGCGGCAGTATCATCGTCTGGGGTGCGCTGAGGGGTCTTGCCCACGCGGGGGCCTTTGGCGACGAGGAATCTGTCATCTGTGCGCTCGAACTGCAGCCATCGCAACTTCGGATCGCGGGACACATCGGGCGCTCTCCGGAGCAGCGCCGGCGCAACCCGGTGCCCGAGATAGCGCGTGTTGAGGAAGACCATATCGTTGCAGAAGTCTGGAATAGAAAGCGTTAGGTATGGCGGGAAAGATTATCACGGTATCGTCAGGTAAGGGTGGTGTCGGCAAGACCACGACCACCGCAAACCTTAGCCTCGCTTTGGCGATGCTTGGCTACCGGGTCACATGCATCGATGCCGATATCGGGCTACGCAACCTCGACGTGATGCTCGGGCTAGAGAGCCACGTCTACTACGACATCGTGAACTACGTCGAGGGACACTGCCGACTTCGACAGGCTATGGTGCGGGACCCGCGCTATCCAGATCTCTCCTTGCTCCCTGCTGCCCAGACACGCGGCAAGGACGCGCTCAGGGTCGAGGATATGGATCGCGTCGCGCACGAAGCCGCCGAGATGGCGCAGTTCGTACTGATCGATTCGCCAGCTGGCATTGAGCACGGGTTCCGCTATGCAACGACTCCCGCCGACCTGGTGCTCGTCGTCACCAATCCCGAAGTGACCGCGCTTCGGGATGCAGATCGCGTGATTGGGCTGCTGGAGGCTGACGGGCGTGCTCCAGCTCAGCTCATCCTCAACCGGTATAACCACGAGTTGGTGCGCAAGAACGGCATGATGAGCGCAGAGACGATCATAGACCTTCTCGCGGTCGACCTGATAGGCATCGTACCAGAAGACACGAAAGTGCTTGGGGCAAGCAATCGGGGGCAGCCTGTGGTCCTCGATGACCGGTCGATGGCGGGTCGCGCATTCCACGACATCGCCCGCCGGCTCACAGGCGAGGAACTGCCCATTGAGGCATTGGAGCAGCGAAGGTTCCTAGGTAAGCTCTTCGGCCCACGTCGAAAGGAGCTCGCATGAAGCTACTCGACATATTCCGCCGCAGATCCAACTCAACACAGGACATCGCCGCAGAAAGGTTACGCCTGGTGCTCACCCACGACCGCGCCAACATCTCACCCGGAATGCTCGAAGTGCTCAAAGATGAGATCATCGCTGTCATCTCCAAGCATCTCGACATCGACATCGACAAAGTCGTTGTGAACTTCACCGAGGATAACCGCGAGACACGGCTGATGGCTGATATCCCTGTGCACACGGCTCGTTCGCGGAGCATCAATAGCAGAGCTTAGTTCTGCCCGGGTACCGATCGGCGTGGGGCAAGGGCCGCAATGGCACCGGCAAACCGCGGCCGGTCGCACCTGCTGGAGTGATTAGGTAAGTGAGCAGATCACGCTGGGAGCACTTTGACTGGGGCCTGTTTGCCATCGCGGTCCTGCTGTCAATCGTTGGACTGGCCATGATCTACAGCGCGACGCTGGGATCAGAGGATCTGGCCGGCACCTGGCGGCGCCAGGCTATCTATGCAGCAGTTGGTGTGGGGCTGCTCTTCTCGGTCGCGTCCATCGACTACCGGCTGCTGGAGAGCCTTGAGTGGCCGCTTTACTTTGTCACGCTGGGACTCCTCGTCTTCACGTTGGTTTTCGGAAGCAGCGAAATCGGTGAGGTGCGACGGTTCATCTACATCGGTGGAACGTCGATTCAACCAGCCTTTCCGGCGCTGATCCTCCTGATCGTCAGCCAAGCCGGGTTCCTGGCCCGCAATGCGCCCTCCCCCCCCGGTCTCGGCGAGTTCGCCGGATCCATGGCCCTCACAGGGCTGGCTGCTTTCCTCGTTTTCACTCAGCCCAATCTCAGCACGGCGACGCTCTATGTCGCGACGTGGGCCACGATGATCTTCACCTCCGGGATACATCTTACCTATCTAGCGGGCGCCGGCGCACTTGGTCTCATCGCGTTACCTCTTGTCTGGGCCAATATGGATCCCTATATGCAGAGCCGTGTCCAGAACTTTCTAGATCCCTCGCGCGACACCGGTGCCTACTACAACGTTGAACAGGCGCTCATCAGCATTGGGTCGGGCGGGTTTCTGGGCAAAGGCTTTGCAACCGGTACCCAGAGCCAGCTTCACTTCCTCCGTGTGCGCCATACCGACTTCATCTTCTCAGTCATCTGCGAGGAGTTGGGGTTTGTTGGTGCCGGTCTGATTCTCCTGGTCTTCGGGCTGCTTCTTTGGCGTATCCTGCGCATCGCCGGGAATGCCGAGGATATGACGGGACGGCTCATCACGGCGGGCGTTGCTACCTACATCTTCTACCAGTTGCTGATCAACATCGGGATGAATCTCAACGTCATCCCTGTGGCTGGGCTTCCAATGCCCTTCATCAGCAGCGGGGGCAGCGCGCTCGTCGTTACGTTCCTCGGGCTCGGACTTGTCGAGAGCGTTGCCATGCGGCAGCGAAGACTGGAATTCTAGCCCATATCGCCTATAATCGTTGGGCTAGAATAGGAGGCATTAGTCCAATGACGGTACGCGTTCGTTTTGCTCCCAGCCCCACGGGATACCCCCACATAGGTAATGTACGCACGGTCGTGTTCAACTGGCTCTTCGCCAGGCAGCAGCACGGTGCCTTCGTCCTGCGCATCGAGGATACCGACCAGGAACGCTTCGTGAGAGACGCCCTGAGGGTCATCGAGGACAGCTTGCAGTGGCTCGGAGTCGACTGGGATGAAGGACCGGGCAAGGACGGCAGTTACGGCCCTTACGTTCAGTCGCAGCGCCTGCAGATCTACCAGCAGAAGGCAGAAGAACTCGTGGCGATGGGCAAGGCGTACCGCTGCAACTGCTCTCAGGACCGGCTCGACACTATCCGTGAAGCGATGCGTGCCGAGGGCAAGACGCCGATGTACGACGGCTTGTGCCGCGAGAAGCCTGATGGAACAGTCTCGAAGGACGAACCGCACGTGATCCGGCTGAAGGTGCCGCGCGAGGGAACGACCACCTTCCACGACGTGCTCCGCGGCGATATTGCCATCGAGAACGCCTTGCTGGACGACCAGATCCTTCTGAAGAGCGATGGGTTTCCAACGTACCACCTCGCTGTCGTTGTCGACGACCATATGATGCAGATCAGCCATGTGATGCGGGGCGACGACTGGATTCCCAGCACGCCCAAGCGCATCCTTATCTACCAGGCCTTTGGATGGACGCCACCGGTCTTCATCCACGTGCCACTGGTGCTGGGTCCGGACGGCAAGAAGCTGGGGAAACGGCATGGGGCTACGTCGGTCGACGAGTTCCGCAGGGCCGGCTATCTCCCCGAGGCCCTTGTGAACTTTCTGGCCTTGCTCGGTTGGTCCCCAGGTGATGGGGAGCAACAGGAGATCTTCAGCCGAGAAGAACTGATTGCGCGCTTTGATATCGCTCACATCAACCTTGCGCCCGCAGTTTTCTCTTACGACAAGCTCGACTGGATGAACGGGCAGTACATCCGCAGGATGAGCCAGGAGGAATTGCTGCATCGGCTGATTCCCTTCTGGCAGGACGCGGGGCTAATCGAATCGCCCGTGGCGACGGAGATGCTCCCTACCTTACGCCTCTTGGTGCCGCTGGTGCAGGAACGGCTTACGACGCTCCGCGACGTTGTGGGGCTGACGGACTTCGTCTTTCAGGATATCGACGAACCATCCATCGAGGCACTGGTGGGCAAGGGGATGACCGCGGAGCAGAGCCTCGAGGCGATCTTGGCCGTTCAGCGTCTTCTCGGCGGGCTCGTGCAGTTCGCTGCGGATGCAATGGAGGAGCCAATGCGGACGCTGGCCAAGGAACTGGACCTCAAGCCGGGCCAGCTTTTTGGCATTGTCCGCAATGCCGTGACGGGGAAAGCCGTCTCACCGCCGCTCTTTGGCAGCATCCAGGCTGTTGGACGCGAACACACGCTTAGACGGCTGGAGATTGCGGAGCACGTGCTTGTGGAGCACATTGGGGCGGCGAAGGAATCCTGAGACTGCGCTCTTTGCACGCCCGGCACCTCTCGCGATATGAGATGCGCCGGGCGTCTTTTTGTCTATAGACCCGTTCGAAGCCTACACCGAAAACGCTGCGTCAGGGTTCGCGATGTGATCCCTTCGCCTGAACCTTGGCGACAGTCGCCACCTGCCTGACCTGTCCGGAACAGGAAGCGATGGGCCGGATGTGTGGCATCTCTACGAGCTCGTCCCGGCTAGCAGGGGTGAGAGCCCAACATAGATGCGCCCCCACTCCGCGACCGAGAGAGTTTCGGCCCGGCGCGCAGGGTCGACATCCTGACCCCGCACAGCCGCAGCAACGGCTTCCGGGTCCAAACCGAGCGCCGAGGACAGAGAATTCCTTAGCTGCTTTCGACGCTGGGCGAAACCGGCTCGGGCAACCTGAAAGAACCTCCCGACATCCTCTATAACGAAGGGAGGCTGCTCGTAGGTCACGATCCGAACGACAGCGGACTCTACCTTGGGCGGCGGGTAAAAGGCTCCACGTCGCAACCGCAGACAAAGCTCAGCCTTGCCATAGAACTGCACACTCAGCGCCAGAAGGCTCATTTCGCCAGCTTGTGCCACCATCCGCTCGGCGACCTCGCGCTGAACTGTCAACACCATCTGAAACGGACGCACTCGCGCTTCCAGAAGGTGCCGCACCACAGCGTTCGTGATGTAATAGGGGAGATTCGCGACCACGTGGTAACGCAGCAGCCGCCTACCCCACAGCCGCTCCCCCAGGTCACCTTCAGAAATGGACAGCAGCGAAGTGGGGTCGAGAGCGAGAATATCACCGTGGACTACCTGCACATGCTGCCACGCCGTCATCTCTGTGCTCAGAACATCGGCTAGCGCCGGGTCCGTCTCGACAGCGATCACGCGGCCAGCCCGTGCAGCCAGGGCAGTAGTCAGTGTGCCGACACCCGCCCCAACCTCCAGTACCGTATCGTCAGCCGTGAGGCCAGCACAATCGGCTATTCTATCTGGCGCAGTGGGGTCAACGAGGAAGTTTTGGCCCAACGACTTCCGTGGCCGGAGGTCGTGGCGGCCCAGTAACACGCGAGGGCTGGACATCACGGTCCGGTATAGTTGATGCGATCGGGGACGGGTGTGAGGAGGTAGACGTCCACCCAACGATACCATAGCTTGAGGTTCGCATCGCTATAGCCCAGGTCGATGCGCTTGCCTTTGATCGCACCACCGGTATCACCGGCGTAGCCGACGCCATATCCTGGCACGTACACCTGGCTCCGGAGCGAGATGACGCTGGGGTCGACGGCTACGATCCCGTCGCCCATCTGCATGCCCGTTGCCGTCCTGCCATAGTACGACGCGCTGGTCGAAACGCCTGCGGTGCTGGCACTATACGACGTCGCGAGCATCCTTATGACGCGCCAGTAATCGACAGGGCCTGTTTCGGTCTGCACAGTACGTACTATGATCTTGGTTCCATAGCCCATCACGCGGTTCCTGGGCGCCAAGATGAGGCTCTCGCCCTCGACGCGCCGCTCCACGACCTGTCCATTCTCGTAACGCAGCCGGATGCGTCGCTCCAGAACCCCGGGCTCCCCTTCCTGCAGCAGGCTTTGTGTGTCGATCTCGGAGTCAGGATCTGGCTGCCATTCCGACTCAAAGGGCACCGGGCTCTGCTCCACAATCACGGCTTCGCTGACGCGGTAGACCTGGATAGTCGTACCTGTGTCACTGCCCTCATCGAGTGGCGCCTCAAGTGCGGGAACAGTGTAGTCCTGGCCATTGATCGTCACGCCCAGATCGGCCAACACCTCCCCCACCCGGCTGCGGTGCGTTCGCGTCCGCAACACATGACCATCCACCTGGATCGACACCGGAACTGAGCGATCGAGGCTGATGTGCATCCCCGAGGTCAGTGGCGTTGCCGGGTCGGGGGAGATGCGGTCAGCGCGGTAGAGTTGGATACCTGCCTCCAGTACCGCCTCACCCACCGTCGAAGCGTGGGATGAGAAGCTGGTCCGCACCCCGCCTTGCTCAAGAAGCACCGTCCTGGCCCGATCTACGACGACGCGGAACCGCGTGTCCAGGGGGTCAGTGACCATCGGCTCGTGAAGTGTTACTCGATCCTGTGGGGCAAGCACGACGCCGGCCTGAGCCAAAAGGTCCTGTGGACCTTCATCGTGCGCGTAGAGCGTAATAGCGCGACCGTCGACCGTCATGACGACCGGGCGGGCACGATCGATGCGAATCTCCATGCCAGGAACAACAGCCTGAGCAACGTTGGGAGACACCCAATCCTCGGGGCGGAGGCTGATCCCCAAATCAGCCAACAGCATCTCAACTGTGGGCTGATGGGTGGATACAGAAGACGCAGTACCATCTATGAAGAGGGTTACCGGTGTCTGCGTAGCCCGATATCCGGCTACCAGCGCCACCAGGGCAGACAGAGATAGTAGGACAGCAGCCCACCGCTGTCCCAAGCGCCAACGCTGACTCTCGACTTTCAGACCGTCCTCCTCGGACCAAACTGGGATGCCCGCACACCAGAGCCCAGGCACCGTGAGTAGCCCAACACAATGGTGAGGTCTACACTAACAGGTCCCTATCCCCGTTCGCCACTGAAGACAATGCCCGAAGCGTACTGAGGATTAGGCGCCCCTGCGGCACCCGGAGTGATCCCCTTACCGTTGCTTCCTTCCAGACCTGGCGGGGTTCGGAGGTCTCCGCCGCGCAGGACCCAAGCCTCAGTACGCGTCGATCATCGTCTCCACCGCAGCGACCTCACTCCCACGGCACATCCGTGACGACAGCCGAATGGTAGCGAAAAG
>JAXDDP010000119.1:0-3969 GCA_034676785.1 Anaerolineae bacterium
CCAGGACCTGACCCCCAAACCTGCCTACTTGCGACTACAGGAGTTGATCAAGGGCGAGTGGTGGTTTGGGGAGACGGCCCTGACCCTGGATGCGCGGCGGCAGGTTCACCTGCGAGCTCCCGAAGGCAGCTACCGGCTGCAGGTGGGGAGCCGTGAGATGACTTTCTCGCTCGACAAAGCTATTCCTGCACTGACACTCGTTCTGTCGTAAGGCCCTGGAGTGTTGACCTGTGTGCGAGGGATCAGGCCCTGCGCCGCCGAGTGAGTGCGCGGAGCGCGAGCAGTCCCGCGAAGAGCGCTGCCAGTGACGTCCACACCCCACGCCAGTCAAGCGGGATCCTGGCGCTGCCATCGGGAATGAGCGGTTGATCGAGCTCGAAATGGGGATAGAGCTCCAGGATAGCCGGCGTCTGGACGTGAGTTCGCGCAGCGAGCGCAAGGAACTCATCGGTGAGGTGCAGAATCTCGTCTCGTGCCGCGTTGGCGTGCTTGGCGAGCGCGATCTCCATGTGTTCCTTGGTGAGCACCTTGCGCAGGAACGGCACCATCAGCGGCTCCGGGATCCGGGTGTAGAGCTCGAGCTTTCCCGGTGTGACCGGGTAACCAAGCTCCCGCAGGACAGCGAAGCCCTCGTGAACGGCGCGGACCGCAAGCACTACCGCGTCGCGGGTGCGTGCCATGCGCTGGAGATCGGTCCCGCAGGCATACAGCGCAGCGGCGATTGAGGGCATCAGGAGTGCCACGTGGTACTTGAGCCACGCGTCCATATCGCTGCGGATCTCAGCGCCAAGCCAGGGCGTGGATGCGATGACGGAGGCGATCTCGCGTGCTCGCGCGGTTACGCTGCCATCGACCTCGCCGAAGGGGATGATCGCCTTGTCTCCCGACGTTCCTGTCAGGCAGTGCACTGTGATGCCATCACGATAGCCCCCTGACGCAGGAAAGCCGACCAGCACACGCTCCCGCCCGAGCACGTCGATCAGGGCACCGGGACCGGCGGCGTTGTTCATAAGGAAGAGCACATTGGGTGTGTGCCGGTTGGCGCCAAGGACGGGCAGGATCGTCAGTGCGGCGTTCTTGCGCATAACCACGAGAACCAGGTCATACGCGTCATCGGGCGCCAGCGCCTCGACAGCGCGTACCGGCGCTGTCACTGTCTGGTCATTGGTTACATTGTGGATGACGATGCCGTGGTCGCGGATGTCGGCAAGGCGTTGTCCTCTCGCCAATACCGAGACATCGTGTCCGGCCTCGTGAAGCTGCTGGGCAAATAGACTCCCCAATGGACCTGCGCCGTAGACCAGAGTCCGCATCCTACACCTCCCCGGGCACGCTGCGCCCCCACCATCTGACAGGTTGGATCTCCAGCAAGCTCTAACCTAATAACTAGCTCGCTTTCAGCCCTCTAACCATCGACAAATCAGCCCATCTGGACCACAACCGTGTGGTATGCACCCCCAACCGAAACGGGCAGAGTGTTCTTGGCGATCTCCTGACCATCGACCGTGATGGACCGGATGCCCTTGCTCACGTGGGATGGATTATAGACCGTGATGTCGTAGGTGGCGCCGCGGAAGCGACGTCGGACGTGGAAACCATCCCAGGTGGGGGGGATGCAAGGGTCGATCCGCAGGCCTTCGTAGGTGGGCTGGATTCCCAGGATGTACTGTGTGCCGGCCTGGTAGGCCCACGAGGCCGTACCCGTGAGCCAACTGTTGCGCCCCAGTCCGAACTGTGGGTGCTCGTCCGACAGGATATTTTGGCAGTAGACGTAGGGCTCGACCTCGAATTCCTCGATCCGGTCGTTGCGGGTTGCCGGGTTGATCTGGGCGTAGTACTCGAACGCCCGATCGCCCCGTCCCACCAGCGTCTCAGCGATCATGGCCCAGGGGTTCGTGTGCAGGAAGATGCCGCAGTTCTCCTTGGTCCCGGGCGGATAGGTCGTCATACCGCCCTTGTTGGGGTCAAACCCATCGTAGCCGGGGGTTGCGGTCTTCAGGCCCCTGCTGGTGTTGAGGTGCGCACGCGCTGCGTCGAGCGCCTGGATGGCGCGCTCCGCGGTGGCAAAGCCCGAGATCACGGCCCATGTCTGGGCGTTGAGGTAGATGCGACCCTTGTCGTTGCTCGCAGAGCCCAGGGGTGTGCCATCGCAGTCGAAGTAGCGGACGTACCACGTGCCCCCGCCGATGTCGCCGTCCCAAGCAACGCGGTTCACCCGTTCGCCCATGGTCTCGTATTGCTCGCGAAAGGTCCGGGCCATCTCATGCCTGCCGATGGCGGTGCACAGCTCGATCATCTCCCGCAGGGCCACGCCGAAGAGGTTGGCGTTGAACAATGACTCGGCGCCCTTGCGCAGGTTCATCGTGTCGTTCCAGTCGGCAAACCCCAGGAGCGGGATGCCGTGTTCGCCTGTGTTGAGCCATGAGAAGGCCAGGGCGCGTTGGAGGTGGTTGAGCACCGTGCCGGTCGACTGCGGTGCCCCGTGGGCGTCCTTCTCGTAGTAGGGGAGCACTTCATCGAGAAATGCGAAGTCGCCCGTCTCCTTGAGATAGGCCGTGACAGCGAGCACCAGCCAGAGGTGGTCGTCGCCATAGTAGGCTGGGCGGTCCTGTCCCTCGGCGGCGTCGCCGATACTCGCCTCCATCGTGAGCGGGTAGAACTGGTGCATTCCGGAGCCGTCTTTCCGCTGTACCTGGAGCAGGTTCGCCATGAGTGCCCGCGCTTCTTCAGGAGCGTTGGCCACCACACCCATCACGTCCTGTGAGCTGTCACGCATCCCCAGACCGCGCGTGCCGAGGCCGGTCTGGTAGGGCGAGAGATAACGCGACCAGTTGAGGGTGACGTAGCACTGGCGCGGGTTGTGCACGTTGAGCATGGCGTTCATCGCCGGATCAGGCGTCTCGACTTGTGTCCGGTCCAGGTAGCTGTTCCAGGTCTCACCAAGGCGTCCGAGGGCGTCTTCAACGGTGCCCGCAGTACGATAGGCGTGGATCTCGGGCAGGGCTTGCTCGACACTGGGTGCCTGTCCAAGCTGGGTGATGAGCGACCGCGTCTCACCCGGTTGAAGTGTTCCAAGGTGATGAAGCAGGGCGCCCATGTTCTGCCCACGCCGCGCCTCATAGTTCGCCAACTCTGCCTGCTGCAGTGCCTCAGGCGCCGCCCAGCCGCCATAACCGAGGAACCGATCGCGGTCCGACTCGAAGCTGGCAACGGGCAAATTGGAGGTGAAGTAGTTCTGGCGGATGTCGCGAAACATAAAGGGATACTGGCAGAGGATGCGCAGGCCACCATCTTCGTCAATGATGCGGCTGACCATCGTCTGCGGCACCCAATCGTTGTTGTTGAACTGCTTGATGGCCTCGGGGTGCGAGTAATCGACGACAGGGATCGCATCGAGCTCGAGCGGCGCGCCGGAGATGTTGGTGATGGTGACCTTGCGTATCTCCTGCGAGCCTCCCACAGGTACGAAGATCGTGGCCTCGGTGCGCACGCCGTACATCTCCGAGAGGATACGGCTGTAGCCCAGGCCCACGCGACACTCGTAACGGTCGTAGGGATCGAGCGTGGGGACGAAGAAGGGGGAGAAGACCTGGTACCCGTTGCCAACCGGGGTGCGTAGGTAGAGCGTCGTCGCCTGGAAGTCCGACACCGGTCGCTGGGGGACGTACCACGTGAGCCTGTTGAGTGCCGGGTCTCCTCTGCAAAGTGCTGCGCCACCCGTATGATCGACGAACCCACCGAACGCGAGTGTGCCGATGTAGTTGATCCACTTGACCGGGGTTCGCGGGTTCGTGATGACGTACTCGCGACGATCGTTGTCGAAGAAGCCGTATCTCATCGTCACCCCCTGGGAAACAGGTTGCTATCACCTGACCACGCAATGTCAGGACGCCCCCGTCCCGCCGAGCTGAGTCGCGCTCGGCGTTGTCCGGTTGCGCAGATACCGCTAGTTGCCGTGGCGGCGGCGCC
>JAXDDP010000121.1:0-8455 GCA_034676785.1 Anaerolineae bacterium
CATGGCCCTACGCATCATCATGGAAGTCCTGGAGCGCGCAAATACGATCATTGCAGCGTGTCCTTGCCACCATTATAGCACGAGTTCGCAACTGAAGTCACAGCTACAGACCTCAGCTTAACTGTGCAGTAGCGGCTCGACGCCGCTGCACCAGTTTGCGCAGTTCGTCGGCGACGAAGACCGAGCTGGCCACCAGCAGAATCAAGCCCCAGTCGCCCCAGGTGAGAGGCACCGTGCCCAATGCCCTCTGCATGAAAGGTAGGTGTTCGGCCAGCAGCTGCAGCACGACCGACAGGAAGATGGCCCCGATCAGAAAGCGGTTGCGGAAAAACCCCAACTGGAAGACAGAGAGCGTCCGGGACCGGCAGTTGAGCGAGTTAAAGACCTGGAACATCGCCATCGTGGTAAAAGCCAGGGTCTGCGCGCGCACAAGCCCGCCATTCCGGTCGGCGCGGCTGAACATCCAGAGCGTTCCCGCGGCCATGAAAAGCGCCACAAAGACGATGTTCTGGATGATCTCGCGATTGATGATCCGCGCATCCGGGCTGCGCGGTGGTTCCTGCATGACATCGCGCTCCTTGGGCTCCATCGCCAGGGTGATGTCGAGGATGCCATCGGTCACCAGGTTCACCCACAGGATCTGGACCGGGGTGATGATCAAGCCCTTTGACGCGAACAGGACCAGCGATCCGAGCAGCGTGAGGTCCTCACCGATGTTCGTCGCGAGCAGATACTTGACCACCTTGCGTACATTCTGGAAGATGACGCGCCCCTCCTCCACCGCATTCACGATGCTGGAGAAGTTGTCATCGGTGAGCACCATCTCAGCGGTCTCCTTGGTGACGTCGGTGCCCGTGATGCCCATCGCGACGCCAATCTGCGCGGCCTGGAGCGCGGGAGCATCGTTCACACCATCGCCGGTCATCGCCACCACATGCCCCAATCGCTGCAGCGATTCGACGATGCGATGTTTGTGCTCAGGTGCGACGCGGGCGAAGACAGACGTGCTCTCGATGACAGCGTCCAGGTCGGCGTCATCCATCTGACGCAGATCCGGGCCCGTGAGCACCCGGTCACCTTCACTGAGAATGCCCACCTGTTGGGCGATCGCGGCTCCCGTGATCTGGTGATCGCCCGTGGCCATGATCACCCGAATGCCCGCAGCCTTGCAGCGCGCCACCGCCTCAGGCACCTCGGGCCGCGGTGGATCCATCATCCCGGCCAGGCCCACGAATACGAGGTTCGCCTCGTGGCCATATTCAAGGGCCTCCTTGAAGGCGGTGACCTCCTCGGGTTCGATCACCCGGTAGGCAAGGCCCAGTACGCGCAGCGCCTCACTGGCCATACGGTGGTTGTCTGCCAGGATGGCCTCGCGGTCCACTGCGGCGAGCGGTCGTGGCTGGCCATTCTCGTGGATGTGAGGACAGCGCTCGAGCACCGTCTCGGGCGCTCCCTTGACGTAGACCCAGATCTTGCCTTCCTGCACACGTTGGAAGGTAGCCATGAACTTCGTCTCGGAGCTGAACGGCAGCTCCTCGACACGCGGCATCTGCGCCTCCAGCATCTGTTTCTGGTAGCCGGCCTTGGCTGCAGCAACCACGAGTGCACCCTCCGTGGGATCGCCGCGAATCTCCCAGGAGTAGGCATCGTCGTGCTGGTGGCGGACGAGGCGGGCATCGTTGCATAGGGCGCCGATCTGCAGAGCCTTGCGGATGTCCGGGCCGCCCGTAGGATCAAAGCGCGCCCCATCGCGCTCGAACCGGCCCACAGGCGCAAAGCCGACGCCGGTCACGCGCACCGTCTTGCCCCCGGCTGCGAGTTGCTGCACCGTCATCTGATTGGTGGTCAGCGTGCCCGTCTTGTCGGTACAGATGACCGTGGCGGCGCCGAGCGTATCCACCGCTTGCAGGCGCCGGATGATGGCATGGCGTTTGGCCATCCGGTTGACGCCAACGGCGAGCGTGATGCTCATCACCGCGGGGAGGCCTTCAGGGATTGACGAGACCGCTGAGGCAAGCGCAAAGAGGAAAACCTCCTGGAAAGGCAGTCCACGCCACAGGCCCAGAATGACGGTGAGAACCGCCACGCCCAACGCCAGGAACCCCAGCTTCTTGCCTAAATCGCGCGTCTGTACCTGGAGCGGTGACTCAGCCTTGTCGGTCTCCTGGATCAACGTGGCGATCTTGCCCATTTCGGTATGGCGGCCCGTGGCATAGACCACGGCGCGTCCGCGCCCGTTGGTGATGATCGTCCCGCCATAGACAAGGTTGGTGCGCTCGCCCAGAGGAAGATCCGCTCCCTTGAGGGGCTCGGTCGACTTGCGAACGGCCAGCGATTCGCCGGTGAGCATCGCCTCCTCGACCTCGAGATTGGCCGCCTCAATCAGACGCGCATCGGCGGGCACACGGGTACCCGCGTCAAGGAGGATCACGTCGCCCGGCACGATCTCCGCTGTGGGAACGCGCAACTCGATGCATTCGCCGGCGTCGGGACAGTCTCGAACCACCTCGGCCTCAGGTGCGGCCTGCGCCTTGAGTGCCTCCAGTGCCGCCTCAGCACGATACTCCTGAAAGAAGCCGATCAGGGAGTTGACGACGATCACCACGCCGATGACGACGGCGTCAGCCGTCTTGCCAGCAGCCAGTGAGATCGCTGCTGCTGCCAACAACACGAACACGAGGGGATTCTTGATCTGGGCCCAGAGAATCGCGAGCTTGCTTACTTTGTGAGCGCTCTCAATCTCGTTAGGGCCCACGTCGGCGAGGCGCCGCTCTGCTTCGGGGACACTCAGCCCTGTGCTGGCTGTGCCCAGATGGGACAGAACCTCGGGGGTGCTAAGCAGATGCCATTGTCGGTCTTCGATCATGTTGGTCTACCTCCTAGGGTTGGGTAAGGCCTCAGGTCGTGGCCGGATATTATGTAAAGCGATGACAGATCAGCATTATACCACATAGATGATCAGCGCTACCGGGGGGTTAGCGGTCAGAATCTGTAGTATGAACAGCGGCGACCGGCAGTTGACCCGCTGCGGAACAGCGCTAACCTGCAGTAAAGACCGATGACTCAAGGAGGTAGCGATGGTGACCACGACGGATCTGCGTGAGACCCTTGCCCGAGCTGGAGAAGCCCGATTGCGCGAGGGCTACCACTGCTCTGAGGCGGTGCTGATGACGCTGGGGCCCCACGTCATGCAGTCGTGGGATCCCTCGTATGTGCGATTGGCGACGGGCTTTGCCGGCGGCGTCGGGGGGACACACGATGACCTATGCGGTGCGCTGGCGGGCGGTGTGATGGTCCTCGGCGCGGCCCTGGGTCGCACCACGATCGTTGATGATGCGAAGCTCATGGCCCTGGTCGCGGAGTTTCGGCGTCGCTTCGTCGAGGCCTATGGCATCACGCGCTGCGAGACCATCCGGGCGACCGTGATCAAGAACGAGGGCGGGCTGGGCAGTTGCGCCGTGCTCGTCGGTCAGGTAGTGGCGATGCTGTATGATCTGCTTGCTGACGCTGGCCTGATCGAAGAGGGCGCATAGATCCGCGGTACCTGAATCGCCCGGCGCAGCAGCAGAGGTAACGCGCCCGGGCCTGGCGGAGCCGATCCAGGCTCCGGTGAGGCAGCGAAAGGAGCTCCAAATGGCATCACCCGAAGTGCAGGCCGAGGTCGACCTCGAACGCGCAGAGCGCTTCTACACCCGGCTGCGCCGGAGAATCACCCAGTGGTTTGCCCGGAGGGGCAGACTGGGCGGCCCGATCGCGAAGGTCGTCCTGGTGTTACCGGACTTCTTCGCACTGGTTCTGCGCCTGTTGCGGGATCCACGCATCGGTGGTCAGACCAAGCTGGAACTGGCTGCTGTGACAGCCTATGTGATTTCGCCGATCGATCTGCTTCCTGACTTCCTCTTCCCTGTCGGCTACGCGGATGATGCCATCGCCCTGGCCCTTGTACTTGGTCGCGTCGCCAAGCTCATGGGCGAGGCTGGCGAGGACATCCTGAGGGAACACTGGGAAGGTGAGGCCAACGTGCTGCACGCCATCGCATCGGTAACGGCCTCTGCCGATGAGGTGCTGAACAAGCGCGTGGTGAAGCAACTCCGGCGCCGCTTCGGACGAGGCTAGTGGTCAGTTAAGATAGTTCGTCGTAACCGCTTCAGCGGTTCTGCGACCGCTCAGTCTGCTGAGCGCGTCTGCTGGGCGCGTCTGCTGAGCGCGTCTGCTGCGGAACCGGGACGACTGAAGTCGCACCTGCGAACTGCAGACATCTGTCTAGCAGAGCACCAGCCTCGGGACCTCGACCAGCATGACCTTGACAGTTACGGCGATCGTGGTATTCTTGCCGTTGTCAGCGAGACAGGTTTGCCCCCGTAGCTCAATTGGATAGAGCGCCTGCTTGCGGAGCAGATGGTTACAAGTTCAAATCTTGTCGGGGGTACAGAAGAAGCGCCCCGGGTGGCTCACCCGGGGCGCTTTGTATTCCAGGATCTGCGTACGGTCAGCCGATCGCGGTCTCGATGGCCGCAGCGATTTGCCGGCAGTAGGCCTCAATCGCTTCCGCACTGGGACCCTCGACCATCACACGGCACAGGTTCTGCGTCCCCGAGTAGCGCACCAGCACGCGCCCGCTCTCGCCAAGCTCGCTTTCCACCTGGGCGATGGCGTCAACGACCTGAGGCACCGTGGCGAGATCGGGCTTGCTGCTCACTGCCACGTTCAGCAACTGCTGCGGATACACGTCCATCACCCGCGCCAACTCGGACAATGGCTTTCCCGAACTGACCATGGCCCGGATCAGTTGCATAGCCGTCAGGATGCCGTCGCCGGTCGTGTGATAGTCGAGAAAGATCGTGTGACCCGAGTCCTCGCCACCGATCACGCTCCCCAGACGCTGCATGTCCTCCAGGACATAGCGGTCGCCCACTTTGGAGGCGCGGTGCCGGAACCCGTAGCGCTTGCACGCCATGATCAGGCCCAGGTTGCTCATCACAGTGCTCACGAGGAGATCGCTCTTCAGCCGGCCCTCGTCCTTGGCAGCCTTGGCGCAGATCATGAGGATCTGGTCCCCCGTGATCTCATGCCCCCGCTCATCCACGGCGATGAGGCGATCGGCGTCGCCATCGAAGGCCAAACCGATCGAGGCGCCAGACTCGACGACACGCCGCTTGAGCTCATCCGTGTACTGCGACCCGCAGTTGTCGTTGATGTTGAACCCGTTGGGTGCATTGTGGATGACCTCGACGTCAGCGCCCAACTCGGCAAAAGCCTGGGGGGCCACCTTGTAGGCGGCCCCGTTCGCGGTGTCGAGCACAAGCTTCATGCCCTCCATCGACAGCGTGCGCGGGAAGGTGTTTTTGAGGAAGACGATGTACCGTCCGTGGACGTCCTCGAGCCGGTACGCGCGCCCCATCCCGGCTGCGGGTGGCGCCATGTCGGGCAGCTTCCCCTCGAGGACCAACTGCTCGATCGTCTCTTCCTGTTCGTCGGACATCTTGAAACCGTTGCCCGAGAAGATCTTGATCCCGTTGTCCTGAAATGGGTTGTGGGAGGCAGAGACAACGATGCCCGCATCAGCGCGCATACTCTGGGTGATATAGGCGATGCCAGGCGTTGGCAGGACGCCCACTAGCCGGGAGATGCCCCCCATCGACGTGATCCCGGCCTCGAGCGAACTCTCGAGCATATAGCCCGAGATTCGCGTGTCCTTTCCCACGATGATCGCGGGGCTACGATTCGGTCGCTTGAGCAGGTAGGTGATCGCCTGTCCGACCGAGAAAGCAAGCGCCGCATCCATGGGGTAGCGGTTCGCCTCACCGCGTATCCCGTCCGTGCCAAACAGCTGTCCCATATCTCTCCCCTTGGCTGAAGTCGTGGCACCATCCCGGACAGCTTGCCCATGCCGGTGGAGGAAGCCCACGCGGCAGGCGCAGAGCTACAGTGCGTAGCTAGGCCCGCGCCCCGAGCTCTGTCTCTGTCGCCCCCATCGCCTCGACATACGCGAGCGACTGGTGCCTGAAGTAGGTGTTGTAGAGCTCTGCGTAATGACCGCCCGCCTGAAGGAGGCTGTGGTGATTACCCTCCTCGGCGATTCGTCCCTCACGCATCACGACGATGCGGTCGGCGTTTTTGATCGTCGAGAGCCGGTGGGCGATCACGATGGCCGTCGTGTCTCGCATGATCGCCTCGAGCCCCTCCTGGATCTGAGTCTCCGTGAACGGGTCGACGCTCGCCGTCGCCTCGTCAAGGATGAAGATCGAGGGCTTCTTGAGGATCACGCGCGCCAACGTGACGAGCTGGCGCTGGCCCATCGAGAGATTCGCGCCGCGCTCACCCACGTCAGTATCGAGATCATCGGCGAGATCTGCGACCCAGTCTCCGCCGCTCACCGCCATCGCTGCCGCGCAGACCTCGTCGTCACTCGCCTCGGGATGGCCATAGCGGATATTGTCGCGCACGGTGCCCGAGAAGAGGAACGGCTCCTGGGGAACGATGCCGATGTGACGGCGGTACGACTCGAGGTCGAAAGTGCGCACATCCCGGCCATCGATCAGCAGTTCGCCCGACTGGAACTCATAGAACCGCGGCACGATGCGTGCCACGCTGCTCTTGCCGGCACCGGTATGCCCCACCAGCGCTACCGTCTCGCCTGGCTTGATGTCCAGTGAGAAGTCGTGCAACACGACCTCGGTCGGCGTATAGCTGAAGCGCATGTGGCGGAACTCGATGTGCCCGTCCAGGTGGTCGACGAGCTCGGACCCGATCTGGACCACGCGCGGTTCGGCATCGATGAGAGCGAAGACCCGCTCGGCCGCCGAGAGACCATCCTGAAACTGGCTCCAGAACGACGCGATGCTGGTCATGGGCCACCAGAAGTAACCCACGGCCTGCATGAAGAGGTACCAGTTGCCAACCGAGATGCCCGTGCGGGTCGCCAGGCCACTGGCATAGAGGTAGATCGCACTCACGAGTCCGGAAGCTGTGTTCAGGATCGGGAAGATGGCGTTGAACGTCAGATCGCGCCGCACGCCGATGCGATAGGACTGCCGGTTGTTGTCCCTGAAGCTATCGTAGATGGCGCGTTCCTGGCGGAACGATTTGGCCACCACGATGCCACTGATCGACTCCTGAATCTGGGCATTGATCGTCGCATTGATCCGGCGTGACTGGGTCACCACCTTGCGCGCCAGGCGCCTGAAGCTGAGCGCCACCACCACGGCCAGGGGCGCGACGCCGATCAGAAGCAGCGTAAGCCAGACGTTGAGAGCCCCCAACCAGACAATCAGGATGATCACCAACAGGATCTGGCTCACCAGGTCGAGGACCAACGTCACGACATTCGAGAAGTCCTGGGTATCCGAGGTTACACGGCTCACGATGCGCCCGGAGGCCTGCTCATCGAAGAATGACAGATCGTGCCGCACCGTCGCAGCGAAGACATCTTCGCGCACCTTCAGCACCACATCGCCGATGATTACGGCCGAATAGAGCCGGCGCACGTAATTCGCCAGCCACGCGACCAGCCCGAGCACAAGGATCCACACAACGGCGGAGACGATCGTACGCGTCGAAGGGTCGCGTCCGAGCCGGTCGAGGGTGTTCGACACGAGGATCGGTGCCGCCGTCCCTGCCGCGGAGTTAAGCAGGATCAGGGCCGCAACTGCGGCCATCTTGAGCCGGTAGGGTCGGAAGTAGCCGACAATCCGCCGCACCAACTCCCGATCGCTGTAAGAGCGGTCGTAGTTCTCGGTATCCAGGCCGTCAAGTATGAAGCCCATAGATCAACCGTCCCCCATCCCTCAGATGTCGTAGCGCGCGAAGATGCGACGGTAGCTCTCGGAGCGTGCCATCAACTCGTCGTGCGTCCCCTGATCGACCAGCTCGCCGCGCCGCAACACAAGGATGCGGTCGGCCCAACGGATCTGGCTCAATCGGTGGGTGATGATGAACGTCGTGCGCTGGCTGCTGATGCGGCGCATCGCTTTCTGGATGTGATCCTCGGTCTCGCTGTCGATGGCGCTCGTCGAGTCATCCAGGACCAGGATCCGCGGGTCGGTCAGGAACGCGCGCGCAATGGCGATGCGCTGGCGCTGTCCGCCGGAGAGCGTCACCCCGCGCTCGCCTACCTCGGTGTCGTAGCCATCTTTGAAGCTCATAATGAAGTCGTGGGCCTGCGCCTCTCGCGCAGCTTCCTCGATGGCGTCCTGCGTGGCATCGGCACACCCAAAGGCGACATTCGCCGCCAACGTGCGCGAGAAGAGAAACACGTCTTGCTCGATGGTCGAGATCTGCGAGCGCAGCGACTCGAGGCTCCAGTCACGAACATCGACCCCGTCCACCAGCACGCGTCCCTCATCGGCATCGAAGATACGGTTGATGAGGCGAGTCAACGTGGTCTTGCCCGACCCTGTCTGCCCCACGATTGCCACGGTTTCGCCAGGCTGAACTCGGAAACTGACGTCCTTGA
>JAXDDP010000123.1:0-13230 GCA_034676785.1 Anaerolineae bacterium
CGGGGCTGACAGTCCTGACTGACACCGTGCTGGCGGACGTCGATGGTAACACCGTGCCAATCAATAGCACCTCAGTGCCCGCCATCTCGATCGTCGCAGCTGGCACGATCACAGGTCGCGTTGAGGAGCAAGGACAGAGTGACTTCTCGGGCGTTTCCGTAACCGCCTACAACACCGGTGGCGGCGTGGTCGGCACGGCCACGACGGATGCAGCAGGCAACTTCTCCGTGGCCGTTCCGCAGGGTGGCGTATATCAGGTCCAGGCGTTTGATCACGGCTATATCAAGGCTCAGAAGAGCAATGTCTACGTCGTGGGCGCGAATGTCGCCATCGGCACCACGCGGCTCCTGGGTGGCGACGTCAATGGTGACAACAACGTGAACATCCTTGACATCGTGGGCATCATTGGCGTCTTTGGAACTGGGGGTACAATATCCACGGACATCAACGATGACGGCACGGTCAACATCTTCGATCTGACCATTGCCGCCGGCAACTTCACCAAGGTTGGTCCAACAGCGTGGTGATCCGGTAGACTCAGTTAGGGGGATATGACATGAACAGAATCGCTCGACTCTCGTTACAGATCTTGACCCTTGTGGTCCTGCTGAGCGCCTCGTTCGCCCCGGCGATGGCCGCCTCGACCGTGGTCGCGGTCAGCCCCGCAGCGGGTGCCGTCAATGTCGGGGAAACGCTGGCCGTCAACATCACAGTTGCGGATGTGACCGCGCTGTTCGGGGCCGAGTTCCATCTCACCTTCGATGCCACGAAGCTCGAAGTCGTCGACGCCGACCCAGCGACCGATGGACTGCAGGTTGCTCTCGGCAGCTTCTTGAGCAACGATTTCGTCGCTCAGAACACGGCGAGCAACACCGCAGGCACCGTTGACTTCGGGGTCTCACAGATGTCGCCCCACGGGCCAGTGAGCGGAAGCGGTGTGATCGCGACGATCACCTTCAAGGGCAAGGCAAACGGTTCTGCGGCGCTCAACTTCAGCAACGTCCTGCTCGCCGATTCCAGCGGTACACAGATCTCGGCCTCCGCCCAGAACGGTGCACTGAATGTATCAGGTGGCTCAACAACGCCGGCCCCCACCACAGCCGCGCCGACAACAACGGCCACAGCGACGACGACGCCACCGACGGGCTGCACAGTGCAGGGGTACCACGTGGTACGCGCTGGTGAGACGCTCTACTCTATCGGGCGGGCGTATGCCACACTGCCCAGCAAGATCGCTTCCTGCAACGGCATCGTGAACGTTAGCCGCATCTACGTCGGGACCAAGCTGGCGATTCCGGTCGCAGCGTGGTCTCCAATCCCGGCTGGTCCTGTCGCAGTCAAGCAGTTCACACCTGGTGGCACAGTACCAACCCCCAGCCCTGTGACCCCCACTCCGGTGCCGGGTTGTCGGTATTACCACACCGTGGTGCGTGGTGACACACTGACGGCAATCGCCGTCCGGTATGGCGCGAGTGTGTGGGCCATTGGCCGGGCCAACTCGATCTACAATCTCAATCTCATCTACCCGGGCCAGGTCCTCTGCATCCCTTAGCTTCTGACGGGTTGTTCTCGAAAAACAGCGCCGCTGCCCAGTTGGACAGCGGCGCTGCTATTCTCGTAACACAACCGTAACACTCGACCGGCCTCGGCGACGTGGCCCACGGCCTAGTTGGTTCGGCGACCGAACAGGTAGACGGAGACCCCGGAATAGTGCTGCTGATCCATACCCTCCATCGCGATGTCCAGCCACCCCTTCACGAGTTCTCTCTCATCCCACAGGGCGACCTCGGAATACACCAACCAGACACGGTCATGGTCACCCACAAGCCTCGCCAACTCGCGCGCCACGTAGGTACCGTCAACGCGGTAGCTGCCATCTGATTCGCGCCAATTCGTGAACGGCGCTTCAGCCCACATCCCGAGATCGTCGTCTGCATAGACCTCGTAGACGAGGCGGTTGTAGGGTATCTGAAATAGCAGCAGGTCAGCCGGCTCACGCAGACCGGTCACATAGTGAGCTGCTTTCTCGAACTGGGGTTTGATTGGGTCCGTAGCCTGAACCGCAAGGCCATGCGCGAAGAATGTCAGGAGAATGGCCATCCCGACGACCCTGAATGGACGACCAAGGCGCCAGAGGCCCGCCGCGACGAGTGCGTAGAAGGCCGGAGCTGCCCAGATCAGGTATCTGTCTGTAAAGATCGGGCTCCATACCGAAACCAGCCAGATGCCCAGAAGTGGCACAACCAACCAGGCAATGAGCCGCAGAGCCGCAGAGGCGCGCCTGCGAAACAGGCTGGTGAAGCCGATGACCGCAATGATGCCAGTCACACCCATCCCCAGAAGAAGACCACGCTGGGTCCCCCAGGACCCCTGACTGATCCCCGCACTCCATCCATTCAGCAGTGCCACGGCCATCTGTCCCAGGCTACGTTCGGGGAACCCCGTTTCGCGTGGCACGAAGGCGAGAGCTGCCTGCCAACGCAACAACGGCAGGTAGGGCAGGCTCAACCCGCCCAGCGCCAACAGCCCCCCGACCCACGCCTTGTGTGCCCGATGAGGATGCAACCAAAACCAGATAACAAGCACTGGTATTAGCAGTGCCGCAAGGATGTGGCTGTACACGGCGAAGGTCGTCACTACAAGCACAAGTACCCACCACGGTCCGCGCCCCGTTTCCGCACCGCGGCTTGTTGCATAGAGTGCCAACAGCACGAGGAATGGGACCCAGGTATACATCTTGATCTCCTGGGCATACCAGACCATGTAAGGCGACACAGAGAGCAGCAACGCCAGAGTCGCGGCGGGTCGGCGACCAATCAGCAGACGCCCCAGCACATAAGCAGAGCTGATGCACAGGACCCCAAACAGGACGGAGAGGTAGCGCATTGAGAAGACGCTGTCGCCAGTGACCGAGATCCACGCCCTGAGCATGAGCGAGTAGAGCGGACCATTCCATCCTGGGCGCGTTAGGTTGCCCACGAGCTCGTCCAGCGACAAGTATGCAAAGCGCCACTGATCGACCTCATCCCGCCAGAGGCCTTGCGACAGAACAGGGAGGGTTCTCACAGAGAACGCAATCCAGAGCAGACCAACGACCATCCTGTCTTTCAATGCGGATACCTTGTGCTTATCTGGATGATCTATGGCCATTGGCAGCGACTCCCCGGGACACTATAATACACGTATCTGTTGAGGCAATTACACTTAGGAGGCAGGATGAAGCAGCAGGACATGACGGTGTTGGCCGAGTTCGCGTATACGATCCCGGCCTTGAGTCATGGCTATGCAGGCCAGACACTCTACGTGGACGTGGGCCGAGGGCAGATCTCAGGGCGCCCGGTAACTGAGGATATGAAGGAGCGCTTCATCGGGGGACGTGGCTTTGACCTCTGGCTGCTATGGCACGGCGTCAACGACAACACCCGCTGGGATAGCCCGGAGAACGAGATCGTTATCTCCTCAGGGCCGTGCGGCGGAACCTCGCAATACCCTGGGTCCGGGAAGTCGATCGCCGCCACGATATCGCCCCTTACGGACGTGGTCATCGACAGCAATGCCGGTGGGCACTTCGGTCCCTACCTCAAGTTCGCGGGTTGGGATGCGATCGAGCTTCAGGGACAGTCTGAGCGCGACGTTATCGTGACCATCGATGCTAGTGCCGGCGAGGGCGACGAGGGATACGTCAAGATCATCGATGCACCCGCCGATTGCCCGGTCGATACGCACGTACTGGGGCGGTGGATCAATGACACGTTTGCTGAAACTGAGCCAGATCGCGAGTTGATGGCCTTTGTGTCGACCGGCAGTGGATCCAATGCCACGCGGATGGGATGCCTCAACTTCAGCCTCTACGATCGAAAGCGGCGTGATCTCCGGTACAAACAGGCAGGACGTGGCGGCATCGGTACTGTCTTCCGTCACAAGCGCATACGCGCCGTCATCGTGCGCACAACACGCTTTGGCGCAGACACAAATGGGCCTGCCGATCCAACACGCATTGCCCAGACGGGTGCCGACATGCGCCGTGAGGTAACGCGTTGGGACCCCGTGCAGAATCGCATGCGCAGTCGAGGTACCTCTTACCTCGTTCAGATTATGGACGACTATGACCTCCTCCCGGTCAGGAACTTCCAGTTTGGGGCGCATCCCGACACTCCGCTGATCAACGGCGACGTATGGGAGCAGCGTTTCACCCAGAACATGCCCGATGGCTGCTGGTACGGCTGTACGCTCGCCTGTGCCCACGCCGTGGACAACTACCGTGTTCAGACGGGTCCCTATGCCGGAGGCTGTGTTATCGTTGATGGGCCCGAGTATGAGACGATCGCTGGCGTAGGAAGCAACTGCGGAATCTTCGACCCCGCGGCTGTGCTGGAGATCAACTTCTACTGTGACACCTATGGCATCGACACGATCTCATTTGGGACCTCGATGGCCTTTGCTATGGAGTGTTTCGAAGCCGGCGTGTTGACAAAGGACGTCACCGGAGGCATCGACCTGTCTTTTGGGAATGCTGGCAGTGCATTGGCCGTACTCCACCAGATGGCGGAAGGCGTCGGCTTCGGCCTGATCCTCGGCCAAGGCATACGCAGGATGAAGGAGATATTCGTCGAGCGCTTTGGCGCCGATCCTGGCTTCGTCGATGACATCGGTATGGAGGCCAAGGGCCTCGAGTACTCTGAGTATATGACGAAGGAATCGCTCGCCCAGCAGGGCGGCTATGGTCTCACCAACAAGGGGCCACAGCACGACGAGGCCTGGCTGATATTCATGGACCAGGTCAACAACCAACTCCCGACATTCGAAGACAAGGCTGAGGCCCTGCACTACTTCCCGATGTGGCGAACCTGGTTCGGGCTGTGCGGCTTCTGCAAGCTGCCCTGGAATGACGTGGTCGATCCCAAGAATGCGCTGTCTGTCGACCCCGCCAAGATCCCTCACCATGTGGACAACTACATCCAGATCTTCTCGGGCGTGACTGGTCGAGAAGTGACCGCAGACGACCTGATCCGTATGTCTGAACGGGTGTATAACCTGCAACGTGTGTTCAACCTGCGTTTGGGCAAGGGCCAGCGAGACCACGACCGTGTACCCTACCGTTCTCAGGGACCGGTCACACCCGTGGAGTACCTCTCTCGCCAGGATCGCTATGACCGGCAACTGCGCGACTGGCTGGGCCTCGACCCCAGCGCGATGACGACCGAAGAGAAACTGGCTGCCCATCGCGCCCATCGGACCAAGCAATACGAGCGTCTGATTGATGCCGTCTATGCCCGCCGCGGCTGGACATCCAATGGGATACCTACACCTGACACGTTGCGGGCGCTGGACCTCGCCGATACCGCTATCCTCGAGGTCGTCCAGCGGTACCTGTGAGTAGCTCCACCACGCCGCCAACCATAGTGGTCAACGGCCGGGAGTCCAGGCAATGGACTCCCGGCACGACTGTGAGTGACATCATCCAGCAGATGAACTACACATATCCTCAGTTGGTTGTCAGCGTCAATGGCACGGTGGTTCTGAGTGACGCCTATACGTCGACTGAAGTGCCCGCCGGCGCAGACGTGCGTATAATCCACCTGATGGCAGGAGGCTGACGCGCCAAGGAGGCGTGACCCATGGATGAATCCTGGCTTGTCTTGGGATTTCGCATCTTCGTACTGATAGGAATGCTACTGAGTTGGATCGGAACGATCATCCCGATCTTCCCCGGCCCCACGGTAATGTGGGTTCTGGCTCTGGTCTATGGCATAGTCCAGGGGTTTGACACGGCTGCGATTATCATGGTCGTGATCATCACCTTACTGACCATCGCTTCCTGGCTTACCGACAATGTACTCAGCATCAAGGGGGCACGCGAAGGTGGCGCCTCGTGGTCCTCGGTGACCATCGCCTCGATAGCTGGCCTCATTAGCAGCATCTTCATGACGCCCATTGTCGGGGTGCTGATTACACTGGTCACGTTGTACTTGGTCGAGTACAGCAAGCGACACGATTCGGACCAGGCGATGCGGGCAACGAAACAGATGCTTGCAGGATGGGGATGGGCCACCGTCGTACGTCTGGGACTGGGCTTCATCATCCTCGCGCTCTGGTCGGCCTGGGTCTGGCTGTAACCCGCAGAGAGGCGCCGAGCCGCCTGTGAGACAACCGTCTGGGAGCCCTATGTGACGAGTCACCACGAACCGCACAGAGCAATACGCTACGCTCTCGAGGGAACCGCAGTGTTGCTCATGGCTGTCCTGGCCTCCATCGCCATCGCGATGCACCTGAGCCGCCCCCCCATTGGGTATTCCCAGGAGGCTACCTTTCTGGGGGTTACCGTCCGAGCACGCGTCCAGCAGGTCATTGAAGAATCCAGCACGTTGAGCGAGGACGGGCTAATCTCCGTGAACCAGATCCTTGAGCTCCGCATTCTGAGCAGCGGCGAGCACCAGGGAGAAGTCGTCACACTTGAGTACAACGGCAGCGGTCCTGTTCTCAGTGCCGTCCGCTTCCGCCCCGGCAGCCAGGCGCTGGTGATGATCTCGACGGTTCCGGATGGCACGAACGCAGAGGGTCGCACACTCTACCAGGTCGCCGACCACGTGCGCCTCGTCCCTCTCGCTCTGATCGCTGCAAGCTTCGGCGGAGTGATCATAGCGATCGGCCGGTGGAAAGGTATCAGAGCTCTCATAGGTCTGGCACTCAGCGGGCTTCTTATCGGTGGCTTTGTCATCCCCCAGATCCTGGCGCACCGGGATCCCGTGGTCGTCGCCTTGGTAAGTACGGGCCTGCTCCTGGCCATCACCCTGTACCTTATCCAGGGCTGGAACGTCACGGGACACACGGCCCTCATTGGTATGCTGGCGAGTCTCTTGATAACGGGACTCCTGGCGATAATGGCCACCAAGGTGGCCTACCTGACGGGATTCGGTTCGGAGGAAACGCTCTTTCTGAAGGCGGTGGGAATTGGGGTGCAGATGCGCGGACTGCTTCTTGCCGGCATGGTTCTGGGCGCCGCTGGCGTGTTGGACGATGTGATCATCGCCCAGTCTGTGGCCGTATTCGAGCTCAGCGCTACAGATCCAGCACTGCGACCACGCACGCTCTATGAGCGCTCGATGCGGATCGGGGTGACCCACCTGGCATCGATGATCAACACACTGGTGTTAGCCTATGCAAGCGGCGCCCTGCCGTTGCTGATCCTCTTCTACATCTACCCAGAGCCTTGGTACCTCACCATTAACCGGGAACTGATTGCTGAGGAGATCATCCGCGCTCTCGTAGGCAGCACCGGCCTCATGCTTGCCGTCCCACTGACCTCAGCCATCGCTTCATGGGTGGCCCCTCGCTTCGCAACCCCGTCACTCGACAGGAACGCCTAGATCAGCTGGGCTGCCGCCCTTGCAGTCCGTCAGGGCGCTGATGCTCTGTCCGGCCTACTAGGCTGCCGCGACGATTTCAGCCACAGCAGTCAGCGTACACTCTACGTCTGCATCACTGATCCAGCAGTGCGTTACGGCACGGAACGACCGTGGCCCCCGGTTTGGCAGCAGGATTCCGCGCTCGTGGAGGGCCGCGGCAAGCCCTGCACCGTCAAGCGGACACGAAGCGTCGAGCGAGAAGTAGAGGATGTTCGTATGGACGGGCCCCACGCTGATTCCAGGCAACAGGGCCAGGCCCTCGGCCAGCCGGCGGGCCCGCGAATGGTCGTCGGCCAACCGGTCCACCATTGTCTCCAACGCCACAACACCAGCGGCAGCCAGGATGCCCGCCTGGCGCATCCCGCCACCCAGCACCTTGCGAGCGCGTCGCACAGCATCGATAAACGACGCGCTTCCGCACACCACCGAGCCGACCGGAGCAGCTAGCCCCTTGGACAGGCAGAAGGTCACCGAGTCAACATCCCTGACGAGTGCCTTGACATCGACGCCCAGAGCCACAGCCGCGTTGAAAATGCGCGCTCCATCGACATGGACTTTCAAGCCATATCGGCGAGCGAGCGACGCGACCGCAGCAATGTAGTCAGGCGACAGTGGGGTACCGTTGCAGGCATTGTGCGTATTCTCCAGCGACACCAGCCGCGTGCGAGGCTCGTGGACATCCCCGCCCCGGATCGCGCCTTCAATGTCGGCAAGCCGCAGGGTCCCATCCGCCTGATTTGGCAGAAGGTACGGCATGATGCCTCCAAGAGCCGCCATCCCGCCCTGCTCGTGAAGGAACGTGTGGCTCTGATCGCCGATGATGGCCTCATCGCCCCGTCCGCAATGGGCCAGGAACGAGGCAAGGTTGCCCATCGTCCCGCTGCCGACGAACAGGGCTGCCTCCTTACCCAGACGTTGCGCAGCCATGTCCTGCAGGCGGTTCACCGTCGGATCCTCGCCATAGACATCATCGCCTACCTCAGCGCGGGCCATGGCCTCGCGCATCTCAGGCGTGGGATGTGTTACGGTGTCGCTACGTAGATCGATGATATGCATCCCCTATCCCCTCTCTGGTAATGCTACTCAGTCTCCGAAGCTGGTCCCTACCAGCCGTGCAGCTTCAATCCATGGGTGGTCGAGTGGCACCACCTTGCGTCGCCCGGCGACCTCCTCCAGCGGAACCGGAACGCAGGTCTCGCCCCGGATCCCCACCATGACCCCGTACATCTCCTCCGCGATGAACTTGGCGCAGGTAGTACCGAGCCTTGTAGCCAACAGCCGGTCGGTCGGCGATGGCGCTCCCCCACGCTGCAGGTGCCCCAAAGATGTCACTCGCGACTCCAATCGGGTTAGCTCCTCCAGTCGACGGGCTAGCACCATGCTGACACTCTCAGCCGGGGCCCAATAGGTCTCCGCATCGGTATCCTCGGCTGCGGCGTTGTCACCATTCTCACGAGCCTGTTCCCTGGATAATGCCCCTTCGGACATCGCGACGATGCTGAACCGCTTACCTGCGTAACTGCGGTGGAGCACTGCCTCGGCTACCTTCTCTATGTCGTAGGGGATCTCGGGGATCAGAATCACGTCGGCGCCACCGGCGACGCCCGAACCCAGAGCCAGCCAGCCCGCGTTGTGACCCATGATCTCCACAATGATCACGCGGTGATGGCTCTCCGCGGTGCTGTGCAGTCGATCGATGGCCTCCGTCGCAATCGCCATCGCGGTGTCAAAGCCGAACGTCACATCGGTGCCCCAGACATCGTTGTCGATCGTCTTGGGAAGCGTGATCACGTTGAGGCCTTCCTTCATCAGGCGCCGCGCATTCTTGGCTGTCCCCCCGCCCCCGAGGCAGACCAGGCAGTCGAGGTGTTGTTGCTTGTAGTTCGCCACAGCGAAGGGGCGCATATCGATCGTGCCCAGTTCGCCCGCTGGCATCTGGTGCGGTTTGTCACGGCTGGTCCCCAGAATCGTCCCACCCAGGCTCAGGATGCCCGACAGCCGGGATGAGTCCAACCTGATGAAGCGGTTCTCGACCAGCCCGCGGAACCCGTCGAGATATCCGATTACCTGGATGTCCAGCGAGTTGGCAGCCTTGCCAACGCCACGGATAGCCGCGTTGAGCCCCGGGCAGTCTCCGCCGGATGTTAGCAGCCCCACGAATCTCTTCACCATCGCCCACCTCTCCCAAGCCTACGAGACCATCCCAGTGCCCAAGCATCCGGCACTCCGTCCGCCTGCCGACCATTGTAGCTTCACTGATGGGTACAGCAACCGCTTGACGATTCACGACAACACCCTACACTACGCCCACTTCTCGCGGGCCATCGTTACCGCAGACCTAGACTGGAAAGAACCAGGAGAACGTCACGACTATGACAACACCGCGCGACCGCGTCATGAATACACTCAACCTGCTACCCACCGACCGCGTGCCCCGCGATCTCGGGGGGATGCGCTCGACAAGCATTAGCGCTTTCGCCTACCCGCACCTTGTCGAGGCGCTAGGCCTCCCGCCCCGACGTACCCGGATCGAGGACACCGGCCAGATGCTCGCCGTGCCGGAACTTGACGTACTCGACGCTCTGGGCTGCGATGTGGTCTCGATCTACGACGGCGTGACCAACGCCTTCGACCAGCCGGAGCTGTGGCACGACTACGATTTCAACGGCCGGCTGGCGGCTCAGGTCAAGGTCCCTGAAGCCTTCCAGGCACTCCCCGACGGAACCATCGTTCAGGACCGCCGCCGCATGGTACCCGACTCCTACGTCTTCGATGAGCTCCACGGCGGCCAGCCCCTGGACCTCTCCGCGGAGCTACCTAAACCGGATCTGAACCAAGTCAAAGCTGCCCTCGCGTCACACCGCTTGCGTGATGACCAGATCAAGCAGAAAGCGGAGCTTTGCCGCCGCGTTAGAGAGTCAACGGACCGCGCGGTATTCATCAATGACGGATCACTTGGCGCGGGGATGGGGATCGGCAACTTTGGTGGTCTGGCCATATTCCCTATGCTCTGTGTGCTCGAGCCCGACTATGTGGCGGAGCTGCATGAGCTTTTGACCACGGCTGCCATCGACAACATCCATGCCCTGCTCCCAGAGATCCGCCACGACGTCGACATCATCATGATGGCGGCCGATGACTGGGGCACACAGGCTAACCTCATTGCATCACCAAAGGTCTACCGCTCGCTCTTTCTCCCCTATCACCAACGGATCAACGCTGCTGTGCATGAGATCGCGCCGGATGTGAAGTGCTTCCTTCACTCCTGCGGCGCCATCTACGATCTGATCGACCTGGTCATCGACAGCGGATTCGACGTGCTGAACCCGGTCCAATGGTCCGCTGGTGGTCATTCCTATCGCGAATGGAAGGACAGAGCCCGCGGACGGATCGCACTATGGGGCGGTGGCGTCAATGCCCAGGCCACGCTGCCGCTGGGTACGGTGACTCAGGTCGAGGAAGAAGTCCGCGATGTCGTCAAGGTCATGAGCGAGGACAGCGGCTTTGTCTTCTGCAATATCCACAATATCCTCGCCGAGATCACGCCCGACAAAGTGATCGCTATGTACCGGGCGGCCGGCGAGTCCAGCACTGTGTAGCTAGAAGTCGTCGCGGATCCCCCCACAAACAGATAGCCCCCGGTAGTGTACCGGGGGCTATCGTGTGCCGAAGGTGGGATTTGAACCCACATGACCGCAAGGATCACTGCGCCCTGAACGCAGCGCGTCTGCCAATTCCGCCACTTCGGCTCGTTCGCTGCAACGTCAGTGCTGCCGCGAACGCCTCAGATTCTACCGGAAACGACGGTTTTGTCAAGGGTCGCAGCCCAGGTATAATACCCCCATCGGGTGCAAGCCTCGCATCTGAACTGACGAAGCGCAGGTCAGCGCCGCTGTACACAGTAACGCCACCAGGAGGATTCACGTGTATCCAGCCGCAATGCTGAAGCTACCCGAGTGGATCGATCGCGAGATCGGCCCTGTCGACCGATTCTACCCGACTGTGGAGGATCGGATGGCTCTGGCAATTCGGCTATCCCAACGCAACATCGAGGCCAGCGGAGGGCCCTTCGGTGCTGCAGTCTTCGAGATCGAGACAGGACGCCTCGTTGCCCCGGGTGTCAACCTCGTCGTCCCACTGTCGTGTTCGCTGGCTCACGCGGAAGCGATGGCCATACTGATCGCACAGCAGGTCTGCGGTACTCACGACCTGGGTGCCGGTCACCTTCCCCCGATGGAACTTGTCACGAGTGCGCAGCCGTGCATTCAATGCTACGGGAACCTCTGGTGGAGTGGCCTCCGTCGCCTGGTCATTGGCGCTCGAAAGGATGACGTCGAGTCGCTCACAGGATTTGCCGAGGGCCCCCTTGGCGATGACTGGCGGGAGAATCTTGAACACCGCCCGCCCCTTCTGCCGATCTCGGTCGTCACGGATGTGCTCCGCGACGAGGCGTGCCGTGTCCTACAGCGGTATAGGGATATGGGTGGTCTCATCTACAACCCACACACGGAGGCTAGGGATGCAGATTAGCCGCATCGAAACCACACCGGCAACGCTTGCGCTGAACGTTCCCTACCGCAGCAGCGATCACGCGCGCAAGCCGCTCGAAGCGATTGACGTGGTCTTCGTACGTGTGGAGACGCGTCACGGCGAGAACGCGTGGGGCTGCGCTGCCTTTGACCCCGCCATCACCGGGGAGACACTTGAAGGAGTAACCGCAGCGTGCCGGGCTGCCGCTGATCGAGCCCTCGACCTGAACCCGCTGAACACAGAGTACGCCCTCTCCCAGCTCGAGTCCGCCACGGCCGGCTGCCCATCCGCTCAGTGCGCCTTCGATATGGCATTCCACGACTTATTGGGGTTAGCCGCCGGACTGCCGCTACACAGGCTACTCGGCGGGTACCGGGACCGGATCCGGACGTCGATCACGGTGGGCCTCGCCTCGGTCCGTGAGACCGTGGAGATGGCACAGGATAGAGCCCGTCGTGGCTTCCGGACACTCAAGATCAAGGGCGGCCTCAACGCGGACGAAGACGTGCGGCGCGTCCGCGCAGTCTGCGATGCCCTACCCAACATCGCCGTACGCCTCGATGCAGACGGTGGCTATTCGGTTGAGGATGCGCTGGCCGTGGCACGGGCGCTCAAGGGACGTCTGGAGATGCTGGAACAACCAGTGGCCCCCAGCGCTGGCATCACCGCCCTGCGTCAGGTCACCGAGAAGAGCCCGATACCCATTCTCGCAGATCAGAGCGTTGTGGGAGCCGCCTCAGCGCTGGAGATAGCGGCGAAGCGTGCCGCTCACGGCATCAGCATCAAGCTGGCAACGTGCGGGGGCATCCGGCACGCCCAAGAGATAAACGCGGTCGCCCGTGCTGCGCAGCTTGGGACGATGGTTGGGTGTCTCCATGAGCCTGCTCTCCTGATCGCTGCGGAGTTGGCAGTTGCGCTCAGCAGCCCTGCCGTTCAGTACGGCGACCTGGATGGGTACATCGACCTGCGCGATGACCCGACCAAGCCCCGGTTCACATTGCGCGAAGGTGTCCTATTAGCCAGTGATAGCCCTGGTCTGGGATGCATCGTTGATCTCTGATCGCGCGCAGTCGGTTGACGGAGGACTGGCGCGGGATATCATGATGGGGTCGAATTCGTGCCCAGCCCCGATTGCGGCAGCAGCAATGGATGGAGAGATGAACAGAGAGGATTCGAGCACCACCAGGGAGGAATCCCACCCTCCCAGTAGCAGCACTTCACAGATACGACTCTTGGTAATGGCTAGCGCAAGCTGAGGCGTGCTCTGTCCCCACAGATCCGGGCCCCAGCGTAC
>JAXDDP010000055.1:0-6979 GCA_034676785.1 Anaerolineae bacterium
AGGTCTCGCTCGGGCGTAGCGAGGGGGGGTTGGGCTTGGAGTTTGCCGACGGCATCGCCCCCCACGCGGAGTTCTTCCGTGCCGCCCGCCGCCGCGGTACGCTGAAGGCCATCCTGGCACCCGATGACTCACCCCACCAGGTACGCCTGAAGATGCTGGCAGTCTGCGTCGATGCCGAGCCGCGAATCGACGATATCGTGGAGACGTTGCTCGCGGAGCTTGCCGGCGGGCAGGATGACAGGGCGCGCCTGATCGCCCGGGCAGCGCTTGAGGGGTTCCTGTGGGAGGAGCTGTCACGCACGTTTGGGTATGTGTCGGCCACCCCGACCATCCGCGACTTCGCCATTGAGCTCTTCTCATCGTGCTACAAAATGAGCGTCGGCGATACATCCGGCGCGCCGCGCCTGACGGCGGACGCGATGGTCTTCCTCAAACGATGGAAGGACAGCGTGCGCCACCACACAGCGTTCGAGACGTTGTCCCGGGAGTATGCCGGCATCCTCGCCATCACCCAGGACCTCCACGGTCGCGACACCGCCAGCTTGGTTGGCCTGGATATCTTCGAGGTCATCGATCAGAAGATCATCAGCGACCTGGTGGCCGACGTGGCCAAGCGCACGGTCGCCCCCGACAGAGTCGCCGAGATCGTCAGGCGCCGGCGTCAGAGTCACTGGTACGACCGCTACGTGCACGAATATGAGGCGGTCGACCACGCGGCGGCCTTCCTTGGCGCGCTTGACAGGGCCGATCTGACGGTGGGTTCGTTCGCCGCGGCGCTCACCCGATATACGAGCACGTGGTATGCGCTGGATCAGGGGTATCGGAAGTTCATTGCCCATGTCCGCCGGTCGGGCAGGACGACCCTCCTGGCGCCCCTCATCGAACCCATCGAGCGCCTCTACACCGACGCATTCCTGTTGAGGCTCAACAACCAATGGCAAGCTGTCGTGGCTGGCTGCGAGGCCTGGAAAGCCAAACCGCTCCTGCCGCAACAGGACTTCTTCGACTGGCGCGTCAAACCATTCCTGGATAGGGAGAACAAGGTCTTTGTCGTGATCTCCGACGGGATGCGCTACGAGATCGGTGAAGAGCGACTGCGCTTGATCCGCCAGGAAGACCGTTACGACGCGGAGCTCGAGCCGGCACTCACGCTGCTTCCCAGCCAGACGCAGCTTGGGATGGCAGCGCTGTTGCCACACGGGAGTGTGGCACTATCGGACGATGGCACGACGGCCACGGTCGACGGCGAGAGCGCTACGGGCACGGCCAACCGGGCGCGCCTTCTGGCCGGGGCTGTAGCAGGCAGGGCCACGGCCCTCCGGGCGGAGGACCTCCTGGCGATGGACCGCGACGCGAGTCGCGCCCTGTTCCGGGACAACGACGTGGTCTACATCTACCACAACCGAATCGATGCCATCGGTGACAAGCGCGATACCGAGGAGCGCGTCTTCGATGAGGTCGAAGAGGCCCTTCAGGAGCTGCTCCGCATCGTCAAGAAGCTGGCCAACGCCAACGTCACCAACATGTTCATCACGGCGGATCACGGCTTCATCTACCAGAACCAGCCCCTGGATGAAAGCGACTTCATCAGCCAGGAGCCGGCGGGTACGCAGATCACTGCAGTGAACCGGCGCTACGTCCTGGGTCGGGGGTTGCTGGAAACCTCCAGCTACAAGCATTTCACCGCATCACAGATGGGGCTTGACGGCGATCTGGAGATGCTCATCCCCAACTCGATCAACCGGTTGCGTGTGAAAGGGGCAGGGAGTCGTTACGTCCACGGGGGCGCGAGCCTTCAGGAGATCGTCGTTCCGGTGCTGAAGATCAACAAGAAGCGTGAGAGCGACGTGACCCAGGTGGACGTGGATGTCCTTCGCGGCGCGACGTCGACGATCACGTCGGGGCAGGTAAGCGTCGTCTTCTACCAGCGACAGGCCGTCACCGAAAAGGTGCAGCCGCGCGACCTGCGGGCCGGCATCTATACCCAGGCGGGGGTCCTGATTTCCGACCTTCACGAGCTCCATTTCGATCTCACCTCGACCAACGAGCGTGACCGGGAGATGCCCGTGCGCTTCATGCTGACCCAGAAGGCGGATGACGCCAACGGCCAGGAGGTGATCCTGCGGCTGGAGGAGCGCGTCGAGGGCACCTCCCACTATCGCGAGGTCAGCACCGTGCCCTACCTCCTCCGCCGCGCCTTCACGAGTGATTTCGATCTCTAGGGATCAGTGGTCAGTGGCCAGTGAGGACTCATCGGTGGTTACCCATCGCATGTCCCGCCCACTGACCACTACTCACTGCGCACTCATCACGGCTCACTACCAACCAGGAGGACGCCTTGGTCGCGAAAAACTACCGCGAGTTAGTCGTGTGGCAGAAGGCTATGGATCTGGCGGTTGCCGTGTATGAGCTAACTCGCGGCTTCCCACGGGAGGAAGTCTATGGCCTGACTGCTCAGTTGCGGCGCGCAGTCGTTTCGGTGCCGTCGAACATCGCGGAGGGGCAGGGACGCCATACGACGAAGGAGTTCATCCGTTTTCTCAGTGTTGCTCAGGGTTCCCTTCAGGAAGCGGAGACACAGATCGTGCTGGCCACTCGGTTGCGCTATATGGATGCGCCGCAGGAGGCCCTGTTGCTGGAGCGGTGTGCCGAGGTGGCCCGTCTTCTCCACGGCCTCACCAGCGCTCTTGAGCACAAGCTCTGATCACTAACCACTGTCCACTATCCACTGATGAGGTGACTCTATGACACAACTCGATGACAAGATCAACGCGCAGTTTCCCGGCGTCGTTGTCCGCAAAGACCTGGTCAAACTCGTCAAGGGCAATGCCATCGTGCCCTCCTATGTGCTGGAGTACCTCCTCGGGCAGTATTGTGCCACCTCGGATGAGGCCAGCATCCAGTCCGGCCTGGAGACGGTAAAGGAGATCCTCCGCACACACTACGTTCACCGCAACGAGGCCGGGCTGGTGCGATCCACGATCCGTGAGCGCGGGCGACACAAGGTCATCGACAGGATCAGCGTCGACCTCAACGACAAGCGCGATGTCTATGAGGCCACCTTTGCCAACCTCGGCATCAAGGAGGTGCTGGTCGATACCGATACCGTCAAGCGCCACCCCAAGCTACTGGTCAGCGGCGTCTGGTGCATCGCCGACGTGGAATACCAGTTCGAAGACAGTGCTGACGGCGGCCCCTGGGTGCTCAACGCGCTCAAGCCGATCCAGCTCTCGCGCTTCGACTTCGAGCAGTACCTGACCGCTCGCCGGGCGTTCACCACCGAAGAGTGGATCGATCTGCTGATGCAGAGCATCGGGTTCAACCCGGCGTTTTTCGGGCACAGGGCCAAGCTCCTGCAGCTCGTGCGCCTGATACCCTACTGCGAGCGCAACTACAACCTGATCGAGCTCGGGCCGAAGGGAACGGGTAAGAGCCATATCTACACCGAGTTCTCGCCTCACGGCATCCTGATCTCGGGTGGCGAGGTGACGGTGCCCAAGCTCTTTGTCAACAATGCCACCGGGCGGATCGGGCTGGTGGGCTACTGGGACGTCGTCGCTTTCGACGAGTTCGCCGGACGGAAGAAACGGACCGACAAGGCGCTGGTCGACATCCTCAAGAACTATATGGCCAACAAGTCCTTCTCCCGCGGCATCGAGACGCTGGGGGCCGAGGCGAGTATGGCCTTCGTCGGCAACACGCAGCACACCGTGCCCTATATGCTGCGCCACGCCGACTTCTTCGAGCCCTTGCCGGAGCAGTACTACGACTCGGCCTTCCTGGATCGCCTGCACACCTATATCCCCGGCTGGGAGGTCGACGTCATCCGCGGCGAAATGTTCTCGGATGGCTATGGCTTCGTCGTCGACTATTTGGCCGAGATCCTGCGCCATTTGCGCGACTACGACGTCTCCCAGGCGTATGCCCAACACTTCGAGTTGGCGAGTGACATCTCGACCCGCGACCGTACCGCGATTCAGAAGACGTTTGCCGGCCTGATGAAGCTGATCTACCCGCACGGGGAGGCGACGCACGACGAGATCGAGGAGCTTCTGTGCTTTGCGATCGAGGGCCGCAAGCGCGTCAAGGACCAGCTCATGCGCATCGACACGACCTACCCACCGGTCAGCTTCGCGTATGTTGACCTGCAGACCGGCAAGCGGACGCGTGTGCAGACCCTGGAAGAGAAGATGTACCCGCAGTACTATCGGGCTGAGGGGGCAAGCGAACCCATCGAGGACGCTTTTCCCGAACCCGACGGCGCCAGCAACGGGACGATTGATCAAGTCGCCGTCCAGGTCGACGAGGAGGGTCCGGCGGAGCCCAAGGCGATCCACCTGACCTTCGAGGAGAACCAGCGCGGGGTCACCTTTGAGGCGCTCTTCGGTGCTTATCTCGACGGCGCGCGCAGCATCGTGATCACCGACCCCTACATCCGCCTCTTCTTCCAGGCCAGGAACATGATGGAGTTCCTGGAGACCGCGTCCAGTCACAAGGATCCTGGGGAGGACCTCGCCATCCACCTGGTCACGGTCCGCGAGGAGTACGACACCCCACGCCAGGAGGAGTATTTGCAGAAGATGCAGGCTGCGGCTGCAGGCGCAGGCATCACGTTCACGTGGGAGTTCGTAGACGACAGTGCTATCCACGCCCGGCATATCGCCACCGATACGGGCTGGAAGATCCTGCTCGATCGCGGTCTGGATATCTTCCAACGCTTTGAGATGAACGATGCCTTCGATCTCGCCAATCGCCGGCAGGAATTCCGCGCCGTGAAGCCCTTTGAGGTGACGTATCTGCGGGTAGAGAACTGACTCGGGATGCCTGAGGTCGGGACGGATACTCGCCTCGCTGCCCGCGATTTCCCCCTCTGCCCGCTTGACATCTCGCCCTTCCTGGTGTAAAATAGAACAAATGATCTATATCGAGAGGCGATCCGAATGACCGTAGCCGGCGTCTTGTCAGCAACGAATGCCACATTCATGGTGGTCGGCCCATCTCGGCCCCACAAGCCCCAGACTCGGCAACGGACAGACGCCGAATTACGAAACGAACCCATTTTACGATACTGACTATGTTTACATTCGTAGCGCATGCCTCCGGCTTGCGCCGCGACCGGCTTCCGAGCCGCGACCGGCTTCTGAGCCGCGCAATCCAGGACGAATGCGCTACGCTCAGAGTCAGTCGTGCGCGTGCTCGCCACCATCCTCAAATGCACGCCTATGAACGCCCGCGTTTGACATTCAGCGCAGCTAGCCTATACTGGAAACGTATCCTTTGAGGTATCCGACCCAATGTTGAACGACAGCACCTCCCGACACTAAGCCTCGATCCGCGGGCCCGCGCAGGGCTCGAGGATGCTCGTGGCGCGCTGGGCCCCTGAGTCAGGCCCGGCGCCTTGGGTGTTGCGGGAGCACGCTGTCGCAGTGCGTCTCGTCGTTTGAACTGAACTCTGGCCGTGGACGTCTGTGACGTCCGCGGCCTTTTGTTTTCCCGACGTCGCCGAGGGTCATGATGAAGATACCGATTCACCGCTACTGGACCTTGTTGCACACGTACCTGCGCCCGCTCTGGCCGCAGATGATCGTCCTGGGGCTGTTGCTGGCGCTGAAGATCACGTCGCGCCTGGTCAACCCCCAGATCGTGCGCGCGTTTCTGGATCAGGCGATGGCCGGGGCGCCCACGTCCGCCCTGCTCCGCCACGGCGTGCTCTTCCTGGCCATCGCCGCCGTCACCCAGGTCCTCACCATCGTCAACGTGAACGTCAGTGAGCGGGTGGCCTGGACCGCCACGAATGCGCTGCGGCTGGACCTGCTGCGCCACTGTCTGGGGCTGGACATGGTCTTCCACAAGGCGCACCGGCCCGGCGAGCTGACCGAGCGCCTCGACACCGACGTCGACGCGCTCTCCAACTTCTTCTCGAGCTTCGCCATCAGCATCATCGGCAACGGCATCCTGGCCGTGGGCATCCTGATCCTCATCTTCGGGATGGGATGGCGCTACGGGGTGGCCTTCACGATCTATGCCGTGATCGGGATGGTCGTGTTGGTCAAGCTGGCGGATCTCGCGACGCCCTTCTGGACCCGGCTCCACGAGGTGCGTACAGAGTTCTACGGCTTCCTCGAGGAGCAGTTCACGGGGACCGAGGACATCCGCGCCAATGGCGCCCAGGGCTACGTGATGCGCACCCTCGCCAGGCACTTCCAGCAATGGCTGCCGGTCAACCGCAACGCCAGCCTGGCCGGCTACGCCGGCTGGATGACCAACGCCGCCCTGGTCGCCGCCGGGGAGATGTTGGCCTATGCGCTCTCCGGCTACTACTTCTTCCGCGGCGAGCTCACGATCGGCGAGGCCTATATGATGGGCAGCTATATGGGCCTGCTCTTCGGGCAGATCGCCGACATTCGCTGGCAGGTCAACGACCTGCAGCACGCCGAGGCCGGCATCGGCCGCATCCAGCAGCTCTTCGACCTGCGCTCGCGGCTGGTCGATGGCACCGCGGGCCCGCTGCCGGCGGGGGCGCTCGCGGTGGCCTTCGAGGACGTCTCCTTTGCCTATGACGACCGCGTCGAGATGCCAGCTGTCGCGGCAGATGCGGCCGTGCCCATATCCGCGGGCGAGCCTGCGGCTTCGGCTGTCGCCCCGGTCGCGGGCAACGGCAACGACCACGTCCTGCGCCGGCTGAGCTTTGAAGTGGCACCGGGCCAGGTGCTGGGTCTCCTCGGACGCACCGGCAGCGGCAAGACGACGCTCGCCCGGCTGCTCCTGCGCCTCTACGACCCCACCGAGGGCCGGATCCGCTTGGGCGACCGCGCCCTGACCGGCGCCACGATCGCCGACCTGCGCCGGCGTGTCACGCTGGTGACCCAGGAGGTGCAGCTCTTCCAGGCCAGCGTGCGCGACAACCTGACGCTCTTCAACCCCGCGATCTCCGATGCCGCGATCGAGCAGACCCTCGCCCGGTTGGGCCTGGGCGACT